>JAWXBX010000135.1:0-9974 GCA_034440415.1 Gemmatimonadota bacterium
CGCGCGCACAACAAGCAGTGTCATCCCTTCGTGTGGAGCTACTCGGATCCCACCCGCCGCATCCGTGTCCACGGAACTTGAGTTACAGTCCACTAGTTCGGCTGCTCGCGCTGGGGCGGCCGGTCAATCACGGGAGGGGCGAGTCTCGGCGGCTTGAAATACGCAGGGAGCTGGGAGAGTCCCGGGCGGCAGGCCAGACCCCGTTCTCCAGCCCAATGCAGCGAGTCCCCACTCTTCCAGACTGAGCCACGCTGTTTCCACGCGACCAGCCGATCGCCGGAAGGGGTGCTCACCGTCGTCTCGCCCACCAACTCGAAGCGACGATGGACCTGGTCGGCGCCTATGGCGGAGTCGGCCAGCGAGACGGTGACGACAATCTCACTCATCGTGCGGGTGGCCAGGGTGTAGTGTGCGGCGTGACCCGCAGGACTGGGCGCTCGGCCCGTCACCGCGAGCTGGGCGGAGACACTCTGCAACTGCAGGTCGAAATCATTCCGATTGCACGCGAGGAAGACCAGATTCAGCGAGTCCGCCTCCGCCCCGTAGGAGCCGGGATATCGCGGTTCAACTCGCGTCAGGTGGAACGAGGGATCGTCGTAGACCCAAGCCCCGAGCGGAGTGCAGCCGAACAGAAGCAGCCCCGCAACGGCCAGCGGGCGGACGACAGGAGACAGAGGAGGCTCGCGAAGTTGGGTCGGAGAATATTACTCCGGGAGGACGGGTCGAGCCAGCAAGGGCCCGTAGGGGCATTTGCCCCTACCCCCCGTGCCGCATCGCCCGACGTGCCATATCTTGGGGCATGACGCCACCCAGCTCTCCGTCCCCGCGCGGGCCCCTCCTCCGACTGCTGGGCGCCAGCCGCTATCTCATCATCCTCGCCGTACTCTCCACCCTCGCGGCGGGGACGGCCCTGCTGGTGTACGGTACGGTCGAGACATACTCCATCCTGCAGGGGCTCATTACCGCAACGGGGTCGTCGAAGGGCGCCAAGGGGCTGATCCTCGCCGTCATCGAACTGACCGATCTCTTCCTCCTGGCCACCGTACTGTATGTAATCGCGATCGGGTTGTTCGAGCTGTTCATCGACGATCGGCTCGACTTGCCCAACTGGCTCGAGATCCACGACCTGAACGACCTGAAGGAAAAGCTGATCGGCGTCATCATCGTGGTGCTGGCAGTGCTTTTTCTCGGTCAGGTCGCGACCTGGGACGGGGTCCGGGACCTGCTGGGGTACGGCACCGCAACGGCACTGGTGATTGCCGCCCTCACCTGGTTCGTGAGCCAGAAGGGGAAGAAGGAGCGGGACAAGCCGGGAGCCTGACCAGCTCCCAGGTCGGTACGCCACTGCCTGTTCCCTCATCCAATCCTCGGAACGAGGAATCCACCGATGAGTCACCGTACCGGTACCGCCCTGGGGCTGAAGACAAGCCGCCGGCGCTACATCCGCGTCCTCGCTGTCCTCTTGCTGACCGGTGCGGGAGCGAACCCGGGAGCGGCTCAACTCGGCTTCGAAAAGCCTCCCAACCGGCCTCGCCTGGCCGCTGACCGGGACACCAACAGCGCACTCGACTATTACCTATACGGCAACTCGGTACTGGACCGGGATCCACACAAGGCCGCAGCCGCGTATTACTGGGCATCCCGGCTCGACCCTTCGTGGGCAGCGCCGCTCTATGGCCAGTACGCCGCGTTGCTCCTGGACTGGCCTCCTGGCGACCTCACGCTGTATCTCACGCGCAAGGAACGGGCGCTTCGCGATCCGAAGGTGCGACGGATCGACTCCCTCGGTTACTTGGCGGTGCTCAAGAATCCGTTGGTCGATCGCCGTCTTGATGGTGTGGTCCTGTCAACCTGGGTATTCCGCGAAACTGGCGGCCAAGCCGAGTTACGCGATCTCGGCATGTATGACCGTCGTTTCGCAGCCTGGGCCGCCTACGCCCGTGGGGATCACAAGATGGCGGCTTCAGTGTATGCCGAGGTGATCAAGAAGCACCCCTACGACCCGGATCTGCTGTTCTCGCGCGCTCTGGCCTTTGTCGGCATGGGACAGCTCGACAGTGCACGCGCGGCCGTCAGAACGGCTCTCGCGCTGGAGCGTGGCGCGGAGGACGAATCCGCGTACGGATGGGTCTCTCATGCCTTTGCCGAGTACAGCATGGGATACCTCTTCGACTTGAGCGAGCAACGCGATTCTGCGACGGCAGCCTACGAGCGGGCATTGCTGGATGACGTCACTTTTCATCCGGCGCACCGCCAGCTTGCCCGGGTACGGCTGGCCGCACACGACACCGCGGGCGCGCTCGCAGAGTACGGCCAGGCGGCGCACCTCGCCCCGCAGGACGCCGGCTACCTGTACGACCTGGGGGTGCTCCTGATAGCGGCCGGACGCGCCGACAGCGGAATATCCGTGTTACTGCAGGCCGCAACGGTGGAACCCTACTATGCGCTACCCCACTTTCCCCTCGGCGTAACATACGAAGGCAGCGGGTTTGTCGAAGAGGCGGCCCAACACTTCGCCGCGTTCCTGCGGATGGCGCCTCGTTCCCTGGGACCAGCGATCGCCGCAGCCCATAAACGGCTCGCGGCGCTCAAAGCGTTGCCGCCGGGCCCCTGACTCTGCCACGACTTGCCGAGGGTAATGCTGCCCTGCAGCTTATCCACGCACGCGAGGCCGCTCCACAGGTAACGCTTCGTTCCGCCACCGCCCACCACCCGGGAATCCACCCGTGCGATCGGCTCTCGCTCTTGCGGCACTGCTTGCCAGTTCCCCCGGCCCAGGCGCGGCACCGCCGCTCCATGCGTCGGCCGCCCGCTGCTGCACCGCGACCATCCGGGTGCGAGTACCGGAAGGCACCGGCACCCTCTATCTCGCCGGCAGCCTGCCCCAGCTCGGGCCGTGGCGCCCAGACGGAGTCGCGCTGACCGGCGAAGGGCGCGAGCGGACCACGCAGATCACCGTCCCGCCCGGCACGACATTCGAATACAAGTTCACGCTCGGCGCCTGGGACCGCGAGGCGGTGGGCTACGCCGGCGTGGTCCCGGCGAATTACCGGCTCCGCCTCGACCGCGACACGGTGGTGGTGCATGAGATCGCCGATTTCAAGAAGGACGTGCGGGAGTACATCGCCGACTGGCGCGGATCAGGAGTCCAGGGCCGGCTGGTGTACTGGACCGAGGTCCACTCGGCCTTTCTGGGCCCGACACGGAATGTGGAGATCTGGCTTCCGCCGGGCTACGACGACGACCGATCCACCCGCTTCCCCGTGCTCTACATGCACGACGGGCAGAACCTCTTCGACCCCCGTATCGCTAACACCGGAGTGGACTGGGGCGTGGACGAGGCGGTGGTTCGGCTGGTGGACCGGGGCATCATCCCGCCGGTCATCGTGGTCGGGGTGTGGAGCACCACCTCGCGGGGACCGGAGTACTCCCCGTGGCACGCTGCGCCGGACTACGCCCGCTTCCTCCTCGAGGAACTCATGCCGCGGGTCAACGCGGCGTTCCGCACCCGGACCGGGGGCGCCAACACCGCCGTCATGGGCTCTTCCATGGGCGGGCTGCTGTCGTTCTTCCTGGTGACCCATCATCCGGACGTTTTCGGCGCCTGTGGCTGTCTCTCCTCCCATTTCCCGCTGTCGGAGGCGGTGGTCGCACAGTACTTCCGCGACGGGGCGACATCCGCGAGGCCGGACACGACACCCTACATCCTCCGCGACATCGCGGGCGGCCTGCAGGTGCCGAACGGGACGCGGTACTGGTTCGACTACGGCACCATGGGGCTCGACTCCACCTACGCGCCCACGCAAACGGCTGTGCGCACCTGGCTCCTCTCGCAGGGACGCACTGAGGGGAAGAACTTGGTGATGCGCCGCTACGAGGGCGCGACCCACAACGAAGCGTCCTGGCGCGCACGACTCGACGACCCGCTGATCTACCTGTTCGGACGGAGGCCGCAGTGACCACCACGACCCGTGACAGCGCGACCATCATTTTCCTGCTCCTCGCCGCCGCCTGCTCCAAGGACGCGCCCCCGCCCCGCAACGTTGCCGCGCCCAATCTCGCGGTCCCCGCCTGGTCGGCCGATGTGACCTGGTACCAGATCTTCGTCGAACGCTTCCGCAATGGCGATCCGTCCAACGATCCCACCGCGCACGACATCGAAGGCTTTTCCTCCGAGCCGACGCCTGACAGCTGGCAGCCGACGCCATGGTCGCAGGACTGGTACAGCCGGGAATCGTGGGCGAGGGCCAGCGGGAAGGACTTTTACGGCACCGCCCAGTTCCGCCGCTACGGCGGCGACCTGAAGGGTGTCCTTGACCGGCTGGACTACCTGCAGGACCTCGGCGTCACCGCGCTCTTTCTCAATCCGATCAACGACACACCCTCACTGCACAAGTACGACGCGCGCAACTACCAGCACATCGACCGCAACTTCGGCCCCGACCCGCGGGGCGACGAAGCGCGCATCGGGGATGAGGACCTCACCAACCCCGCCACCTGGACCTGGACTGCGGCGGACAGCCTGTTCCTCGTGCTGGTGCGCGAGGTGCACCGGCGCGGAATGCGGATCATCATTGACTACTCCTGGAACCACACCGGCACCAGTTTCCCGGCTTGGAAGGATGTGCTCAAGAATCAGCAGCAGTCGCGATTTGCCGACTGGTACGAGATCGAGCGATTCGACGACCCCATCACGCCAGATACCAGTGAGTTCGCCTATCGAGGCTGGGCCGGCGTTCCGTCGCTGCCGGAATGGAAGAAGGTCGGGCGACCAGCGGGCCAGACCAAGGGCGCGATCGACGGGAACCTTGTCCCCGGGGTGCGGGATCTCGTCTTCAATGTGAGCCGGCGCTGGCTGGACCCCAACGGAGACGGCGATCCTTCGGACGGCGTGGATGGATTCCGCCTCAACGTCGCCGAAATGGTGCCGCTCGGCTTCTGGCGCGATTACCGCCGCTTTGTCCGCAGCGTGAATCCGGAGGCCTATCTCGTCGGTGAGGTATGGTGGGAGACGTGGCCCGACAAGTTGTACGACCCGGTGCCGTGGCTCCAGGGCGACGTTTTTGACGCGGTGATGCACTACCAGTGGTACACGCCCACGCGGAGTTTCTTCACGGGCGCACCGCCCACCCTGACCGCTTCGACCTACGCCGCCAGCCTCGACTCGCTCGCCAGCGGCATCAGCCTTGCGAACCAGCGGGCGATGATGAACCTGACGGCGAGTCATGATACGCCGCGATTCAGCACCTCGGTCTACAACCCTGGCCGGTACAAGTACCACGCCAATCCGCGCGAGGACCCGGGTTACCGGATCGACCGGCCCGACGAGCGCACCCGTCGGACCCAGCAGATGACCCTGGTGCAGCAGTTCACCTTCATCGGGGCGCCGCATATCTGGAACGGCGATGAGGTGGGGATGTGGGGCGCCGACGATCCGGACGAGCGGAAGCCGCTCGTGTGGGCCGACCTCCGCTACGATGACGAGACCGCCCACCCGCTGGGCCGACCGCGGCCGCGGAACGCCGTAGCGCCTGATACCGCGCTCTTCCGGGTCTACCGGGACCTGATCGCGCTACGAAAGCAGCACCTGCGCCTCTTCGTGGACGGGACCCTCAACTGGTTGCTCACCGACGACGCCACGGGCCTGCTGGCCTGTGAGCGCGCCCTCGGCGACCAGCGGGCCATTATCGCATTCAACGCGACTGACATTTCGCACGAGGTCGCCGTCGCCGCCGATGGCAGGTATCGTGTGATCTACCCGGCCGGCGATACCGTGAGCGCCACTGGCGGGACGCTCCGGGCCGGACTGCCAGCGCGGACGGCGCGGGTGTGGACTCGGGAGTGACGATTGACACCAACCACGCACCACGGAGGCACGAAGAGCAAGGGGATTTCAGTCAGCTCGCTCCATGCAACCTCCGTGTGCTCCGTGTCTCCGTGGTAAATGCTGCGGATGGGGCATTTTCAACGCGAGTCTCGTGAGCCCCGCGAGGCCGCGCTGCGCGCACGGAGGGTCGCCGGACTGACTCGCATGTCCTCGTCAGCGCGCGCTGAACTGGTACACGGTCGTCTGCCGGTAGGTTTCGCCCGGGCGCAGGATGGTGCTGGGAAAGGACGGCTGGTTGACCGAGTCCGGGAAGTGCTGCGTTTCCAGTGTGAACCCGGCGTGCTGACGGTAGGTGACGCCCCGCTTCCCAGTGAGGGTGCCGTCGAGAAAATTGCCGGTGTAGAGCTGCACGCCGGGTTCCGTGGTGGTGACTTCCATTGCCCGCCCGGTCACCGGCTCAAAGACGCGCGCCGCCAGGGCCCGCCCACCGTCGGCGCCGTTGAGGACGAAGTTGTGGTCGTAACCGCGCGGCTGGCCGGTGAGTTCACCCAAGCGTGCACCTAAGGGACGCGGCACGATGAAGTCAAACGGGGTGCCGCACACTGGCCGTAACTCTCCCGTGGGAATGGTGATGTCGTCTGTGGGTGTGTATCGGTCGGCCGCGAGCATCAGCTCATGCCCGAGGATGTCGCCCTCTCCGCCGAAGTTGAAATAGGTGTGATTGGTCAGATTGACCGGCGTGGCTCGGTCGGTCGTGGCCGTGTAGTCGATGACCAGCTCGTTGCCAACGGTTAGCGTCATGATGACCGCGAGGTCGAGCCGCCCAGGATAGCCTTCGTCCCCGTCGGGACTCATGTGAGTGAACTTCACGCCGGCCACCGGACCGGCGAGCGGCTCCGCCTGCCAGAGGATCTTGTCGAATCCCTTGACGCCGCCGTGGAGATGATTGGGGCCATTGTTGATGGCAAGGGTGCAGACCTCGCCACCCAGGGTGAACCGGCCGCGCGCAATGCGGTTGGCCACCCGCCGATGGTACAACCGAAGTAGGGATGGTCCCCGAGGTACGGCCCGAGATTGTCGAAGCCCAGCACCACGTCGCCGAATCGGCCGGCACGATCCGGGACGTGGAGTTCCGTGATGGTGGTACCGAAGTTGGTGATCTTCGCGGTGAGGCCGTTGGCGTTCGTCAACGTGAACAGGTGGACGGGCCTTCCATCAGGCAGCCCGCCGAAGCGGGTCACGTGGACCGTCACCGCGACTCGCTCAGCAGCACCAGATTGAACGGCGTCGTGAGCATCAGCCTTCCGTTTCTCACCCTGCCCCGCACCCCCGAATAGGCATCCTCCAGTTCGGCGCCGTCGGCGAACACCCCGAAGAGCGGGATGGTCTTGGCACCCGCGGGCTGGTCCAGCGCAATCAGGACGTGGTCGGAGGTGCCAGCCACCTCGAGCGTGCGGCTGAAGATGTATGGCGACGCCTGCAGCATGCGATGCACCCCCGCCCCCACGGCTGGATGAGCCCGGCGGAATCGGCCCAGCTTCCGCCAGTGCGTCAGGATCGCGGTGGTAGCGCCGCTGTGCTTGAGATCGGCCCAGTTCATGGAGGAGCGGAGGTTGGCGTCGCCGTTGGCGCCGGGAACCACAAGGGGTCGGGCCAGCTCGTCGCCGTAGTAGATCTGGGCCCCGCCCGGAGCGAGGAGGAGCCTGGTGCCGGCGCCCAACGGGTCCTTTCGCTCCAGGTCGTACGGACCGCCGTCGTCGTGCGAGCTCACATAGTTGAGCAGCGCGACGCCCTTGAGCGCCCCCTCGTTCAGCGCGGCGGCGTACCGGGTGAAGAGGGTGTCGAGGGGCGCCGTGGCGTCGCTCTTGAAACCGAAGTTGATCAGTGCGTCGTAACCGAAGGTGAAGTAGTCCACCTTCCGGTCACCGAAGTCGTACGCCCGCCCCTGGCTCGGCGCGCAGCCGTATACCTCGCCCACCATGTAGAAGCCGAGGCTGTCGAGCACCTGGTTGGGGTGGGCCCGCTTCCAGTCGGCGAACGCGAGCTCCGCCTCCTCCTTGAGTTCCGCGCTCACACTCTCGCCGAAGTGCTTGGCGGTGTCGAGCCGGTAGCCGTCGAACCCCAATTCCCGCACCCAATCAGTGAGCCATTTGATGAGGTAGAATCGCGGGGCGCGGGCATAGCCGGTCCGGGCGAAGAACGCCTCGAGCGAGGCCCGTTCGGGATCGAGCCGGCCCTCGCTCTGCCACTTCTCGATCAGCGCCAGTGGGAGTTCAACCGGTCCGTCCCGGTCGGTGCGGACGTCGGGGAGAGTGGGGACTAGCGTGCAGTCCGTGGTGGAGGCGTAGTCGGCTAACTTGCACTGGGGCTCGGTACGCACCCAGTCGGCGGGCCAGGCGGGATCAATCGGCGTCACCGGCCCCGGGTGGTTAATGACCGCGTCCATGAGCACGCGGATTCCCCGGCGGTGGGCCGCGTCCACAGAAGATCCAGGAGGACGGACAGGGCAGCAATATGGCTGGTGCGCGGCACGCGGTGGGCTCTCCCACGATGGTCCGGCTGATTGTACAGCGTTTGGGCTCAGGCTCCAACCGGCAGTGCCCCGGAATGGAGGCGGGCACTAGAATACGCCCGTCACCCATTCACCATCTTCAAGCCAGCGCTCCCCCGTGCCGGGCGGCGCCGCGCTTGAACCCATGGAGGCAGCTTCAGATAATGAGTGAGCGCACGAAGGTCGCGATCGTCGTCGGCGGCGGGCCAGCGCCGGGAATCAATGCCGTGATCGGCGCCGCCACAATCCGCTGCGTCCTCGACGGCGTGGATGTCGTGGGCATCAAGGATGGCTTCGAGTGGATCATGCGCGGCGACATCGATCACGTCACGCCCCTCGATATCGCCAAGGTGAGCCGCATCCACGGCCGCGGCGGCTCGATCCTGGGCATCGCCCGCGCCAATCCGACCACCGATCCGCAGCTGCTCGAGAATACCATCGTCTCCCTACTGCGCCTCGACGTGACCCACCTGATCACCATTGGCGGTGACGATACCGCCTACACGGCAATGCGCCTGGAACAGCAGTCGGCGGACCGCATTCATGTCGTGCACGTGCCGAAGACGATTGACAACGACATCGGCTTGCCGCCGGAGATCGATACCTTCGGGTTCCAGACGGCTCGCCATCACGGCACCGAGATCGTCAAGAACCTGATGGTCGACGCCCACACCACGTCGCGCTGGTATTTCGTCATCGCCATGGGCCGCAAGGCCGGCCATCTCGCTCTGGGAATCGGGAAGGCGGTCGGTGCCACGCTCACGCTCATCCCCGAGGAGTTCGGGCACACGGGCATCCCATTCAAGACGATCACCGACACCCTGGTGGGAGCCATCATCAAGCGGCTGGCCCAGGGGAGGTCGTACGGCGTGGCGGTCATCGCGGAGGGCGTGGTCGAGGGGATTGATCCCAGGGATCTGTCTGGCATCGAGGGAGTGGAACGGGACGCGCACGGCCACCTCCGCATTGCCGAAGTGGCCTTCGCCCAGATTCTCAAGCAGGCGGTGCAGGCGCGGCTGGCGGAATTCGGGATCAAGACGACCATCGCGGCCAAGGACATCGGCTACGAGCTGCGCTGCGCCGACCCGATCCCGTACGACATGGAGTACGCCCGGGACCTGGGGTACTGCGCCGCGAAGTACCTGCTGTCGGGGGGCCGGGCCGTCATGGTCTCGATGCAGGGCGGCGATTTCGTGCCGATTCCCTTCGCGGAGCTGCTCGACCCGGTGACCGGACGCACCCGTGTCCGCTACGTCAACACTCACTCGACCCGCTACGCGATTGCGCGCCGCTACATGATCCGGCTGCGGCGCGACGACTTCGAGAACCCGCACGAGATCGCGCGGTTCGCGGCCGCCGCGCATATCTCCCGGGAGGAGTTCTGCCGCCAGTTCGAGCCGCTGGTGGCAGATGAGCCGCCACCACTCGACATCGCACCGCGGCCGGCGCCCTCAGCCTGAGGTCGGAGCCGTCAGACGCAGCCTCGACGCGGAGACTCGGCGCCGGGGCCGATCAGACCGCAGGCGGGAACCCCGGGCGCCAGGGACCAGCCGCGGTGTCGTCCACGTCGTCCACCCGGAGCGTCAGTGCGGCGGC
>JAWXBX010000136.1:0-13944 GCA_034440415.1 Gemmatimonadota bacterium
CACCACCCGGCGCCCATTCGCCGGCCTCAACGACGACGAGCTCATCCGGCACAAGGGCGAGCTGATGTATCCCAACTTCATGCTCTCCCTCTCCGCCGAGCACGCCGCCGCCTTTTCCCTCTGGCCCCACGACCCGGGACACACTACCGTACAGTGCGATTTCCTTTTTCATCCCGAGGAAATGGCCCGGCCAGATTTCGATCCCTCCGATGCGATCGAGTTCTGGGACATCACCAACCGGCAGGACTGGATCATCTGTGCCTCGGTGCAGCGCGGGATGCACAGCAGGGTCTTCCAGCAGGGCTTCTACGCCCCGATGGAGAGCCTGAGCCTGGACATTCGCCGGTATGTGAAAGAGCGGATGGGGGAGTAGGGGGTTGGGCGGCGACCGAAGCGCCTTAGGAGCAGCGGAGCTGCGACTCGGCACGAGGGAGTGGCGATTGGGAGTTGGTGGCAGGTGGCAGGTGGCAGGACGTACAGCAAGGATGTCTCCGACAACTGCATTCGCCAACGGCGAATGGCTGACGGCTGACGGCTGACGGCTGACGGCTGATGGCTGATGGCCAGACACTGAACTTTCCCCCAGGATTGTCTATGCCCTCCGAACTCGCCACCCTCGGCGGTGGCTGTTTCTGGTGTATCGAAGCGCCACTGCTCCAGCTGCAGGGCGTCGAAAGCGCCGTCTCCGGCTACGCTGGCGGCGCTGGAGCGAACCCCTCGTATGAGGCGGTCTGCAGTGGCATGACCGGGCATGCGGAGGTGGTGCAGGTCGCGTTTGACCCCGCCGTGCTCAGCTATCACGACCTGCTCGAGATCTTCTTCACCATCCACGACCCGACCAGCCTCAACCGGCAGGGAGCCGACAGCGGCACGCAGTACCGTTCCGTCGTCTTCTACCACAGCGAGGCGCAGCGCAGCACCGCGCAGGCCGTCATGAAGGAGATCGCAACCGCATGGGAACGCCCGATCGTGACTGAACTGTCCGCCGCGCCGCCATTCTACCCGGCGGAGTCGTATCACCAGGACTACTTCCGGCGGAACCCGGGCAAGTCGTACTGTGTGGGCGTCGTGGCGCCAAAGGTCGCCAAGGTCCGGGCCAAGTACGCCGCACGGCTACGGTCTCCGGCATGATGCGCCGATCGCTGCTGCTCGCGACGCTCGCGGCGCTCCCGGTGCCTGCGCTGTCGGCACAGACACCGGCTCGCTTCGCCGCGCGGGTGGATGCCTACGCGAAGTCGGAGCTCACCCGGCAACAGATCCCCGGATTCTCCCTGGCGGTGATGCGCCGGGGGCGTATCGTGCTGGAACGGGGCTACGGCATGGCCAACGTGGAGCACCAGGTCCCGGCAACACCGGCGACGATCTATCAGTCCGGCTCATTGGGGAAGCAGTTCACTGCCGCCGCGATCATGCTGCTGGTGCAGGAGGGGAAGCTCTCCCTGGCCGACTCCGTGACCGGGATCTTCCCGGACGCACCGGCCCGGTGGGGGGCGGTCACCATCAGGCACCTGCTCACCCATACCTCCGGTGCCGGCGACTATCCGGAAGACTTCGATTACCGGCGCGACCAGACCGAGGACGAGATGACCGCCCTCGTCCTCTCCCGCCCCTTCGATTTCAGCCCTGGTGCCAAGTGGCAGTACAGCAACCTGGGCTACATGCTGCTCGGCGCGATCATCCACCGGGTGAGTGGCCAATTCTACGGCGACCTGCTGCACGACCGCATTTTCCTCCCCTTTGGCCTCCGCACCGCTCGGATCATCAGTGAAGCGGATATCGTGCCCAACCGGGCCGCGGGCTATCGCATGGTCGAGGGGCAACTCAAGAACCAGGAATGGGTCTCTCCAGTGGTGAATACCACAGCAGATGGCTCGCTCTATCTCACCGTGCGCGACATCGCCCGGTGGGATTCGCTGCTCTACAGCGACGATCTGCTGACACCGGAGAGTCTTCGCGAGATCACGACACCGGTGGTGCTGAACAGCGGAATGACGTACCCCTACGGCTTTGGCTGGCGGGTGGGCAGCGCGAATGGCCGTCGGATCATGGCCCACAGCGGTTCGTGGCAGGGGTTCAAGAGTTATTTCGTCCGCTACCCCGATGACAGCGTGTCGGTGGTGATCTTTGCCAACGTTGCCGAGGCTGACGTCACCACGATCGCGCAGGGCGTCGCGGCGCTGTGGGATGGGGGGCTGGTGGCGTTGGACGACGAGTAGGCGGTGGGCGATTGGGCGATGGGCGAGAGCGAGAGTAATGCGAAGGGTGGGATCCGCGAGGACCCCACCCTTCACCACTAACCGCCCAACCGCCTAACCGCTCAATCGACTAGTACCCCGGATTCTGCGTCACACCCGGCGCCACATCGATTTCCGACTGTGGAATCGGGAACAGCAGCTGATTGGCCGAAATCCCCAACACCGCCTGGGCCCGTCCGGTGCGGACCAGATCCGAGTAGCGATCCCCCTCCTCCGCGAATTCCAGGCGGCGCTGCACATCAATCCGGTCGAGAATCTGCTGCTGCGTCGTGATATCCACACCGAGTGTATCACTGTCGAGACCCGCCCGCGCCAGAATCGGATTGTAACTGGCCACGGCGTTGGCCAGCTGGCCCAGCTGCGCAAACGACTCGGCTTCAATCAGCAGCACCTCGGCGAACCGGATGATGTGGAAGTCCTCCGCTCCGGCGGTGGTGGGGAACTTGGTCCCGTACGAGCCCCCGCCCTGGCTGCCCGCGATGTACCCACCACCCGAAGGATCGGGCTGGATGTTCCACAGCAGGCGGGTATCGGTGGACAGCGTGTCGTAGGCGTCGATCAGCGACTGGGTCGGTCCGATCTCGAAGCGTCCTGCGCCGACCGCAAGCTGGTCAGAGAGCCAGTAGAAGCCAAACAGGTTCGCCTGATCGATCGACGAGGTGAAGGTCAGCTTGAAGATGTTTTCCGGTGTGCTGGCATCGTCGTTGTTGAACAGATCGGCGTAGTTGGGGGCCAGGGTATAGCCCAGTGCCTCTACCTCCTGAGCCTTGGCGAGCGCGAGCGCGTAGTTCCCCTGATACAGGTGCACCCGGGCCAGCAGCGCCGTGGCGGCAGCGACGGTCGCGTGATTGTCGGGGCTCGTGAAATTCGTCATCCGGGTCTCGGCTTCGCCAAGATCGGTGAGAATCTGGGCATAAACCTCGGCCACCGTCGCCCGGGTGATGTTTCCCGCCGTGGCCGGATCGGTCAGCGGCGTGAGCCGGATCGGCACGCCGCCGTAATACTTCACGAGGTTGTGGTAGCTGAGCGCACGGAGGAAGTACGCCTCTCCCAGGATCTGGTCCTGCTCGCCCGCCGCGAAGCCGGTGACGGCCGGCACCCTGTCGATCAGGGTGTTGGCCCGCTTGATCGCCTCGTAGATGTGATTCCACATCCCCGTGACGTCGGAGTTATCCGCGAAGAGGTCGTGCAGAAACGCATCCTGGTACGATGTGAAGGTCCCGGTGTGGTTGGCGTTGTCGGCGTAGAGGTCGCCGAAGTGGGTCATGGTCCCGCCGTAGTAAAAGCCGTCCTGCAGCTCGTTGTAGGCGCCTGCGAGCGCCGCTCGGGCGCCAGCGGGAGTCTTGATTGCCTTGTCGTCGGAGAGCTGATCGGGCGGACTCGTATCCAGGACGTTACAGGCCCCCAGGACCAGAGTCGCGGCGAGCAGGAGCGATGCGCGCTGGCACATACGAGCGCCTTTCGGGAACAGTGAAGTCATGGGTGTCATGGTTACCACCCCGCCTGGATACCGATCGACCAGGTGCGGGCGACCGGATAGGCGTAGAAGTCGGTGGCGAGCGATGCGCTGGCAGTGCTGCCATTGCTGTTCACTTCCGGGTTGTACCCTTTGTACTTGGTCGAGGTGAAGACGTTCTGGCCCCGCACATAGAATCGCGCCCGGGTCATCCGGAGGCTGCCTGCAAGCGCCTCGGGCAGTGCATAGCCGATGGTCAGGTCCGCGAGACGGAGGTACGAGCCGTCCTCGATGAAGCGGTCGGAGATCAGGCGGGCTCCCGAAACGCCGTCGAAGCTGGCTCGGGGCTGATTGGTGATGTCTCCTGCAGCCTGCCACCGGGTGAGGACCTCACGGAACTTGTTGTCGTAGTTGTAGCCACCTTCGTCGGAGAAGACCCGCATCCCGTTGAACACATCGTTGCCCTTGCTGAACTGGAAGAAGCCGGTCAGGTCGAAGTGCTTCCACGACGCCGTCGTCGTGAAGCCGCCGGTGAAGTCGGGCCAGGGATTGCCGACGATCTTCTTGTCGCTGGTGGTGATACTCCCGTCGCCATCGATGTCCTGATAGATCGCATCACCAGTCGCGGGATCGACGCCCAGGAAATGATAGGCGTAGAACGCACCCAGCCGCTGACCCACCTCAACCCGGTTGATGTCATAGTAGCCGGTATTGAAGGGCTGATCCTGATACAGCTTGGTGACCCGATTCCGGTTGGTCGCGACATTGAACGACGTGACCAGACGGAAGCCGTCGGCTCGTGCGGGCTGGATCGGGACCGCTGTCACCGACAGTTCGAGGCCCTTGTTCGAGATGGCGCCGATGTTGTCAGTGAACGAGGTGAACCCGGTGCTGCCGGCGACCGGCCGGCTGAGCAGCAGGTCGGTGGTCTTCTTGTTGTACCAGTCGGCGCTTAGCGCGACCCGCCCGTTCCAGAGCTCCAGGTCGGCGCCGAGGTTGAGCTGGGTGGTCTTTTCCCAGCTGAGATTGGGGTTGCCCAGGGCGCAGGGCTGATAGCCCGGTTCAGTGCCGTAGTTGGAGGTACAGTAGACCCCCTGGTAGGGATAGTCACTGAGCGCCTGGTTGCCGGTCCGGCCCAGGCTGGTGCGGAACTTGAGCAGGCTGATCGTCCCGCTGTTGGCCAGGAAATTCTCGCGGCTCGCCACCCAGGCGAACGATCCGCCGGGGAAAAAGCCGTACCGGTTGTTCGGCCCGAACACCGACGCACCGTCGCTGCGGAACGAGAGGCCGACCAGATACTTGTCGCTCAGCGTGTAGTTGGCCCGGCCGAAGAAGGAGAGCAGCCCGTTTTCCGCAAAGGTGCCGGAGAACTGGGTCACGGTTGCGGCGTTGCTGACCTGATGGAGCTTCTCGTCAGTCAGGGTCTCGCCGCGGACGAAGTTGTTGTCGGTCCTGTTCTGCTCGATACTGGTCCCCAAAGTGAGGCCCAGCACGTGCCGATTGTTCCACGCGCGATCGTAGTTGAGGAAGCCGTCGAAGACATAGCGCTGACCATTGGAATAGCCCCGCTTGGCCACGCCGCCGTACTGGGCGCCCGGCGATCCCGGCACCAGCGGCGAATTGTACTGGGTCTCGGTGAGGTTGTAGAGGTCGACACCACCCCGGCCCGTCAGCTGCAGACCGTGACCCAGATTGTAGCGGGCCTCGATGTTGGCGAGCACCGTGTTGGTCACCGCCAGGGCATTGTCATGCGCCGCAAGATCGACGGCGTTCACATACGCCATGCCGTCAGCGACGCTGCTGTACGCCCCCCCCGGCTGCCGAATCGGGAAAGACGGTTCATGCGCGATCGCATTGCCCACGATCCCGAACAGGTTGTCGTCGGCCTCGACCCGCTCATTCCGTTCCCCGGAGAGGGCCAGGCCGGTCGAGATCGACAACCGCGGCGAGGCCTGGAAGTCGAGGTTGATGCGGCCGCCGATCCGGCGATACCCCGACGCCAGCACGATGCCACGCTGATCGAACAGCGTTCCGGATGCCCGATACTGAATCTTGTCGCTTCCCCCCTGCGCGGAGAGCTCGGAGCTGCTGATCGGCGCGGTACGGAACACCGCCTCCTGCCAATCGGTATTGGCGCCCGGGAGGGGGAAGTAGTAGTCGAGATCTGCGAGAGTGTACCCGTCGTTGGCCGCGCCCTCCCGCATGTACTCCAGATACTGCGGGCCATTCAGCAGGTCGATTTTCTTGGAGGCCTTCTGCGTACCGTAGTAGCTGTTGAACGAGATGGTGCTCTCCCCCGCTTTGCCCCGCTTGGTCGTGATCAGCACCACGCCGTTGGAACCGCGTGAACCATAGATCGAGGCGGAGGCGGCGTCCTTGAGCACGTCGATCGAGGCGATATCCTCGCTGCTCAGGCCTGTGATGGCGCGAATACCCTGCCCGCCAAGGTCGAGCTGGGAGATGTCCTCCGAGATCATCGGCACACCATCCACCACGTACAGCGGCTGGTTGCTGGCGGTGATCGACGCGGAGCCGCGCACCCGGACGGTGATGGCATTGCCGGGATTGCCGGCGTTCTGGATCACCTGGACCCCTGGCGCCCGGCCGGCCAGCGCGGCGTCGGCGCTGGCATTCGGGGTCGCGGTGATATCGTCCGAACTGATGGTGCTGACGGCAGTCGTCAGGTTGTCACGATTGACGGTGCCGTACCCGATGCTCACCAGCTCCTCCAGCTCGATGGGCTTGAGGTTGATGGAGAAATCGAGTGTCGCATCTTCGCCGGCGGCCAGTCCAACCTTCTTCTCCGCCGGGGCATAGCCGATCATCTGCACCCGCACCGTGTAGGTGCCGACCGCCAGATCGGCAAAACTGTAACTACCGGTCGCCTTGGTCAGCATCCGCTTCCCGGTGCCGACCACCGACACCAGCGCGCCCTCGAGCGGGCGCACGCTGCCCGAGTCGATGACGGTACCGGTCAGCGACTGCGCCGTGAGCGGCGCCGCGCCGAGCAGCAGCACGGCGGCGACTCCGATGATCCAACCTCGCCAGTCTTTCATACGCAAATCTCCATTGGAAGACAGAACGGCAGATGCGGTCAGGCAAGAAACAGCTGAACACGAACCGGACTTACGGGACCGGTAGCGTCGCCCGGCCGGAACGAGGATCGAACTGACTGCCCGCGGGCAGCAGGAAGAGCCGCAGGTTGCTGGCACCGAGCAGCGGGGCCGCGGTACCGGTGATGGTGGCGTGGCGGGCGTCGATCACTTCGACCGCGCTGGCGCCCAGCACCTGCCACCGCCCGTCCGGCTCCACCAGCAGCGCGGTTCCCTCGTCAATCCCGACCCCGATCAGCCCCGGTCGTTCCAGCACTACGCTGAGCAGCCGGTTGTGCCGCTCCCGCTGAATGAAATGCTGATCGACGATCGCACCGTGCAGGAAGCCGAGGCCGCGCACCACCTCGATCGTGCCGCGGGCGACCTCGGGATATTCGTCGCCGTAGTAGCCCAGGCTGTCGGGCCGGCGCTGGTTGCCGGTGAGCATCGAGTCGCTCATGATCGCCGCACCGGCGCTGGTGCCGCCAACGACCGCCCCGCGCCGATAGCGTTCGTGCATGGCGGCGAGGAGCGGGGTGTCGTAGAGAATCGGTGCGAGCCGGGCCTGATCCCCGCCGCTGAACCAGATGCCCGTGACCCCGTCGAGCCGATGGACGGTCGAGGTATCCAGCGCCTCGTCCCGAGTCACGATCAGGCTGAAGGCGTCCGCACCGAGGCCCACCAACTGCTCCACCTTCTCCGCTCCGGTTGGTTCCGGTTCCTCGCTCGCCATCGGCACGACGGCGATTCGTGCCCCCGGCCCCCCCGCCAGCTCCACGAACCGCGCAACCAGCGCATCCGGCTGTGCCCCACCACCTACGATCAGCAGGTGCCCGCCCGACGTCCGGGCAGATTGCGCCACCACAGGCGCGGCCCATGACAGCAGCAGCGCCGCCAGCAGCTGCTGGCGACTAACGGAAGTGATCACATGGATTATCGCAGCTGAGAAACAACAACCGGACACGGCCTCCGCCTCCTATTATCCCCCGGCATGAAGGAATGTCAAGAGCCTCTGGCGGCACCCTCCCTCAATGGCCAGCTTCCGGCCATGCGCACCGACTACGAATACATCACCCTCGGCCTCGGCGGACTGGGCAGCGGCGCCGCCTACTGGCTCTCCCGCACCGCCGGCCGCGACGTCCTCGGCCTCGAACAGTTCGAACTGGGACATGTGCGGGGCGAGTCGCAGGACCACTCGCGCATCATCCGGCTGTCCTACCACACACCGGCGTACGTGCGGCTGGCCAAGCGGGCCTACGCATCGTGGGCCATGGTCGAGGCCGATGCCCAGGAGCCCTGCATCCTCAAGACCGGCGGGCTGGATTTCGCTCCCCGCAACAGCAGGATCCCGCTCGATCCCTACATTGCCAGCCTCACGGCGGAAAACGTCCCCTTCGAACTGCTCAACGCCCGCGAGATCATGCAGCGCTGGCCCCAGTTCCAGCTCACCGACGAGCATCACGGGCTGTATCAGGAAGAGGGCGGGATCGCGATGGCGGCGCGCGCCACGGCGGCCCATCAGCGGATGGCGCGGGAACATGGCGCGACACTGCGGGACCGCTCGCCGGTCACGTCGGTGCGCTCTGTCGGCGGCGAGGTGGAGATCGTCGCCGGCGACGTGGCGTACCGCTGCCGCAAGCTGTGTGTCGCCGCCGGACCGTGGTCCAACCGGATCATGGAGCTGCTGGACCGGCCGCTGCCGCTCGAGGTGACCAAGGAGCAGGTGACCTACTACGCGTCGCCGTATCTCAAGGAGTTTGAGCCGGGTCGCTTCCCGGTGTGGATCTGGATGGACGACCCCTGCTACTACGGCTTCCCCGTCTTCGGCGAGCAGGCGACCAAGATCGCGCAGGATGCCGGCGGCAAGCCGACGACCGCGGATGGCCGCAGCTTCGAGCCCGATCCGGAGAACAGCGCCCGAGTCGAGGCGTGGGCCAGGCGGTACCTGCCGCGCGCCCTTGGCCCGGTGCTCTACACCAAGACCTGCCTGTATACCCTCACGCCGGACCGGGACTTCATCATCGACCGGGTGCCTGGTCATGAGCAGATTCAGATTGCCATCGGCGCCGGCCATGCCTTCAAGTTCGCCTCGGTGATTGGACGGATTCTGAGCGAACTGGCGCTGGCAGGAGCCACGCCGACGGATATCTCCGCCTTCTCGCTGGAGCGGCCCATCCTCAAGGAAGCCAACCCGACCCGCAGCTACATGCAGTGAGACTCGCGCTCGCGCTGCTGTTCGTCGTCGCCGGAACGCTGCATTTCCTGATACCCGCACCCTACCGCGGCATCATGCCGACTTGGCTGCCGGCGCACGCGGCGCTGGTCGCCATCAGCGGCGCCGCGGAGATCGCCGGCGGCATCGGGCTGCTGCTGCCGCAGACCCGCCGCGCGGCGGGAATCGGACTGATCCTGCTGCTTGTCGCCGTCTTCCCCGCCAACATCCAGATGCTGCTGCTCTACCGAGCCCGCGGCGTGCCGTGGTGGGGCGAACTGCTGCTCTGGCTCAGGTTGCCACTCCAGTCCCTGCTGATCTGGGGCGTGTGGCGGGTGAGTCAGCCGCGGAAGCGGTAGCGGCGCCCCAACCCTGCTGGACCGACTCCACCCTGCACCGTACCTTCTCCCGCCATCCGTGTGCCCCCAGGAGACCCATGCGCCACCGGTCCGCTCTGCTCGCCGTTGCCCTCCTGCTTCCGTTCACGCCCGCGCAGGCGCAGACCGCCACGCGCGCGGCGCCACCATCGCTCGAGTCCATCGATTCGCTGGCGCACGCCGCCATCGCCACGGGGCGGGTGCCTGGTCTTTCGATTGCCATCATGCAGGATGGAAGGATCACACTCGCGAAAGGCTACGGCACCACGTCGGTCGGGAAAGGTGGCGTGCCGGTCGATGCCAACACCCGATTCGCCATCGGTTCGGTGACCAAGCAATTCACCAGCGCCGCCATCTTCCTGCTGGCGGAGGAGGGCAGGCTCTCGGTCCACGATCCGGTCGCGAAATGGTATCCGGCGCTCACCCGGGCGCAGGACATCACCCTGCTCGATCTCATGAACCATGTGTCAGGCTATCCCGACTACTACCCGCTCGATTTCGTCGACCGCCGGATGCAGCAGGTGGCCAGCGCCGAGTCGATCATCGCGCGCTATGCCAGCGGGGCACTCGACTTCGAGCCGGGCACCCGGTGGTCGTACAGCAACACCGGCTTCATCATCCTCGGACGGGTGGTCGAGCGCGTGAGTGGTGAATCGTTCGGCGGCTTTCTCAGCCGGCGGATCTTCCGGCCGGTCGGCATGCGGCACACCACCTATGAGCCAGCGAAAACGAACGGCGCCGGCTGGGCGACGGGCCACACCTCCTTTGCCCTGGGACCACTCGTGACGACGAAACCCGAGGGCCGCGGATGGGCCGGGGCGGCCGGCGCCATCTGGTCCACGCCGTCAGATCTTGCGACTTGGGATCTTGCGCTCAGCGAAGGCCGGGTGCTCAAGCCGGAATCCTACGCCCTGATGACCCGGCCTCGACTGCTGGCCAACGGAGCGAACACCAAGTACGCCTGCGGACTCGATGTCGACATCATCCACGGGTGGACTGTGCTGAGTCATGGCGGCGCGGTCAGCGGCTTCATCTCCAGCAATCGCTTCGTGCCCGACGCGCGCTCGGCGCTGATCATGCTCACCAATGGCGAGAGCGGACAGGGGCTGCAGCCGATCGACGTGGCGGGAAGACGGATCATCACCGCCGGTGAGGCCCCGTCACGCGACTCCACCATCGCCAGTGCGAATCCGGCGAGCCTGCAAGAAGCAACGACGATCCCGACGATCAACGGCCCCTCGCCGGTGGACGCGGCGACCTCACTCTTCACCGCGCTGCAGCAGGGCAGCGTGGACCGCGCCGGGCTGAGCGAGGAGTACAGCCATTTTCTCACGCCGGAAAAGCTCCGCGTGGCCGCTGCCGCGCTTGGACCGCTCGGTAGGCCGGACACGGTGACGCAGCAGTGGCGGGGTGAGCGCGGTGGCCTCGAGGTGGCAGTCACCGGCTTCAAGTTCGGCACCCGGAAACTGCAGGGCCTGATGTACCGCAGCACCGATGGAAAGGTGGAGGAATTCCTGATCACGGAGCCGTGATGTCGCCCAGTCCCTTTGCCGCCGACTTCTCGCGCCGCGAACTGCTGGGCCGCGCAGCCGCGACCGCCGGTCTGATCGCCGGTGCGCCCGCGCTCCTCTGGTCAGGTGCCACGGGTGCCGATGGTGCCGGCCACCGACGGGCCGGACCGACGGTACCAGCCGTGCTCCCGCCATCACGGCTGCGCCAATCGGTTTGCCGCTGGCCATTCAGCGATGTCCCCGACGCCGAGTTCTACCCGGCGGTGAAGGCGCTCGGGTTCGAAGCGGTGGACCTGCTCACCGAGAAGGAGTGGCCCCTCGCGGAAGCGGTGGGGCTCACCTGCTCCATGGCGATGCCGACGGAACGCCGGGACTTCATTCGGCGGGGGCTGAACGATCGCGCCAACCATGCGCTGCTCCTCGGCGAGCTCGAGCACACCATCGTCGCGGCCAAGGCGCAAGGCTACGAACGAGTGATTGCCATGATCGGCAACCGCGACGGCCGGAGCGACGCCGACGGACTTGCCGCCTGCGCCGAGGGGCTGCACCAGGTCGTCCCGCTGGCGGAGGAACAGGGAATCACGATCTGCCTTGAGCTGCTCAACAGCCGAGTCGACCACAAGGATTTCATGGGCGACCGGATGGCCTTCGGCCTCCAGCTCATGTACACGGTGAACAGCCCGCGCGTCCGGCTGCTGTACGACATCTACCACATGCAGATCATGGATGGCGACATCATCCGGACCATCCAGGATCAAGGTCACTGGATCTCGCACTATCACACCGCCGGCAACCCGGGCCGCAACGAGCTCGACCGGAGCCAGGAGCTGCAGTACGACGCGATCGCCGCCGCCATTGCGGAGACCGGCCACAGCGGATGGGTTGCGCATGAGTTCATCCCCACCCGGGACTGGAAGGCCGGCTTGGCGGAGGCGCGGGGCGTGTGCGGAGGGTAGGGGCGCCCATCCCGGCATCATCGTTGCCTCTAAACACTTCCAGATAGCCAATTTCGCTCGGGGACCCCCTTCCCCGGCGCTTCCAGCCCAGGGTGAGTTGCGTAATGCAATTCCCCCCGCGGATGGCGGCGGATTGGCAGCCCACACGAACTGGAGGTCCGTCTGACCGCAGGCGCCGCGAGCCCCCCACCGCCCTCTCCGGCGGCAGATCCACGACCCGTGGGGAAACGGGATTCGGGGGGACTGCGGGACGTTGCCCGGGAGGGGATGCGGACGCACGCCGGCGAGTTCACGGTCCTGATGGCGATCTACGGCCTGGTGTACCTGGTCTGGGAGCGGGGCGGCTGGGGCGGGGCAGAACTTCGGGACCTGATCAGCAACGTGGCGTTCATGCCGCTGAATCTGATGGTGGTCGTCCTGAACCTGCTGGCGGCACGCAACCCGAAGCTCGATGCCGGTGTTCGGCGGGGTCTCCGCATCATCGCCGCGGGGTCGGTGGGGGTGTTGATCGGCAACGGCATCTCCGTCTGGTACCTGCTATCCGGGGAGAGCCCGGTCGTCTCGTGGGCCGACGCGTTCTATCTCTCCAGCACCTTTCTGACGCTGGCCGCGCTGCTCCGCTTCCCCCTCGCGCGGCACACCCGATCCGAACGGTGGAAGTTCGTGCTCGATGCGGCAATGGTCGTGATCGGAGGCGCGGTCGCGATCTGGTATTTCACCGTGCTGCCGACCGCCCGTTCCTCGCACGGCGGCGTAACCGTGATGGTACTCGCCTTTGCCTATCCGCTGGCCAACCTGCTGCTGCTCTTTGGCGTCACCACAGTGCTGCTGGGCCGGCCGCTCGACGGTAACCGCCTGGCCTTCAGCCTGCTCGTCGCCGGGACGCTCATCGCGATCGTCGCCGACCTCACCTTTGACCTGTCGCTGCTGGAGATGGGCAGCCGGACCCCGTCGCTGATCGATGCCGTCTACCTGCTCTACTACCTCTTCATGATCGGGAGTGCCGAGCTGTATTACCGCCGTCCGGTCGCCGCCGAGCCACGCCACGGCCCGCTGCGGCACCGGGTGCAGCCGTTCAGCCCGCTGCCCTACCTCGCCGTTGCCGGAACCTTCAGTCTGCTCCTCGCCACGGTGCTGGTGCCATGGACCGAGCCGGTCAGTGGCATCGCGGTGAGCGCCGTGGTGCTGACCATCCTGGTCGTCTCCCGCCAGTTCCTCGCCGTGCGGGAGAATGTCCGCCTCCTCGCGGAGAATGCCGCCCGGCAGAACGAGGCGCGGTTCCGCTCGCTGGTACAGCATTCCTCCGACGTGATGATCGTCATCCGGCCGGACAGCACGATCCTCTTCGTCAGCCCGTCGGTGACCCGCGTGCTCGGCTACGAGATCGAACCGCTCATGGGCCGGCCGCTGATCGACCTGCTGCAGCCGGAAGACCGGGAGCGGGCCCGAACCGCCTTTCGCGACGCCGCCCGGACCCCCGGGGTGACCCCGCCAGTCGAATGGCGTTTCCGCCAGCCGGATGATTCGTCACTCCACGCCGAGGTCATCGCGACCAACCTGCTGCATGAGAGCACGGTGCGCGGGCTGGTGCTCAACATCCGCGATGTGAGCGAGCGGAAGCGGCTGGAGAAGCAGCTGACGCACCAGGCCTTCCACGACCCCCTCACCGGCCTGGCAAATCGCGCCCTGTTCCGCGATCGGGTCAGCCACGGCCTGGCGCTGGCGCGCCGCGACGGCCGGCTGCTGAGCGTGCTCTTCCTCGACCTCGATGACTTCAAGAAGGTGAACGACAGCCTCGGCCATCACGAGGGCGATCGCCTGCTGGTCGCCGCCGCCGAGCGGTTCGAGACCTGCGCCCGGAATGCCGACACGGTCGCGCGGCTGGGCGGCGACGAGTTCGCCATCCTGATCGAGAACGTGGCCGAGACCGATGGCCCGCAGGGGCTGGCGCAGCGGCTGACGGCGGTGATGCTGAAGCCGTTCCTGCTGAGCGGCAACGAAGTGCATGTCAACGCAAGCATCGGTATCGCCACCTCCAGCGGTGGCGAGGATGCCGACGACCTGCTGCGCAACGCCGATGTGGCG
>JAWXBX010000137.1:0-9797 GCA_034440415.1 Gemmatimonadota bacterium
CCTGCCACCTGCCACCTTCTTACGATTCCCGGCTTACAATATACTGTGCCAGCGCCCCGAGCGACCCGGAGGGAATGCCCGCCTGTTCCAGGTTCGTGATGGCCTGGGCGGCGTGCGCTGCCGCCTCGGCCCGGGCTTGCTGCACGCCCAGCACGCTGACGTAGGTGGACTTCTCCAGCTGGGCGTCGCGGCCGGCGGTTTTCCCCAGTTGCGCACTCGTGGCCGTGACGTCCAGCACATCGTCAGCGATCTGAAACGCCAGCCCGATCTCCTCGCCGTATCTCCTCAAGGCCGCCACCGCATCGGGGGGGGCCTCGGCGGCCATCCCACCGAGGACGCAGGCGGCCCGGATCAGCGCGCCGGTCTTGCCGCGATGCACTGCGATCAGCCCCTGCAGATCGAGCTGGTTCCGTTCCGCCTCCAGGTCGAGCCACTGCCCGCCAACCATCCCCTCGATGCCACCCGCCTGGAACAGCTCGCCGGCCATCCGGCCCAGGACCGGCGGGGGCAGGCAGAGATCCTGCGCCGCCTGCGACAGCACGAGACCGGCCACCGGCACCAGGAGGAAACCCACCCGGGTCGCGGTCGGGACATCAAACGCGCGGTGAGTGGTCGGGCGACCGCGGCGGAGATCGTCGTCGTCCATGCAGGGCAGATCGTCGTGCACCAGCGAGTAGGTGTGCACCGTCTCGATGGCCGCGGCCACGGCGGCGATCGCCGGCGACATGCCGCCCATCGAGCGGTAGGCTGCGATTACCAGCGCGGGGCGGACCCGCTTGCCGGGGGTGTTGAGCGCGTAGGCCAGCGCCTCACCGGTGCGCCCCGGCACGATCGTCTGGATCCGCTCCGCCCACGCACCGAGTAGGGCATCGACCCGCTCGCGTGCCTCGGCCAGCAGGACCGGCGCCGACAACGGCTCGGCGGGGGAGAGGGAGACGTCGGACACGGTGTCGCTCATCCGGACGAAGTTGCGGTGTCGGTGTCGGCGTCCAGCGGCTCCAGCCGCAGGCTGCCCTCGGCATCTTCGAGGACTTTCTGCACCCGGGCCTCCGCTTCGCCGAGGCGGGCACGCGCCGCGCGGAGCCGGGATACACCCTCCTCGAAGAGCGCGAGCGAGCGATCGAGGTCCTGATCCTCGCGCTCCAACTGGCGCACAACCTCCTCCAGCCGGCGGAGATCTTCCGTCAGTGTCGGCTGCTCCACGGCAGGCTCGCTTGCGGGCGGGACCGAGCCGGCCTTCCGGGCGGCACTCATGAGACTCCCTCCACCCGGGCCGTGATGCGCCCATCGATGATGCGCAGGGTGAATCCGGCGCCGTCGGGAAAATCGGCGAGATGCCGCAACACCATGCCCTCGGCATTCTGGGCGACGGCGTAGCCGCGCTCCAGGACCCGGAGCGGACTCAGCGCATCGAGCTGAACGGCGAGGCGTTCGAGGTCGCGACGGCGGCGCTCGAGTTTCTGCTCCAGAGCGGCCTGTAGCCGGTCCGCAGTCCGGCCCAGCCGCTCGGTGGCGAGCCGGGTGCCCCGGCCGAGCGCGGTGGCGAGCCGGATGCTCAGTGCGGCGACGTGCCGGTCGAGCGCGACCCGATCCGGCACCACGAGCTCGGCGGCCGCCGAAGGCGTGGCCGCGCGCACATCCGCGACGTAGTCGGTGAGCGAGAAGTCGGTCTCATGCCCGACCGCCGAGATGGTCGGGACGTTCACCTGGGCGAGCGCGCGGCAGACCGCCTCGGAGTTGAAAACCGCGAGGTCTTCTTTCCCCCCGCCGCCCCGGGCCAGGATACAACAGTCGATGCCGGCGAGGCGGTTCACCCTTGTCAGGGCGCGCACGACTTCGGCCTCAGCCTCCGCGCCCTGCACCCGGGTGCCCAGCACCACCAGTTCCATTCCCGGCCACCGCTTCCGCGTCACGATGATGACATCCCTGAGGGCCGCGCCGTCGAGGCTCGTCACGATCGCGATCCGGCGGGGCAGCTCGGGGAGCGGTCGCTTCCGCTCGGGATCGAGCAGGCCATCCTTCCGCAGCGCCTCCCGGATCCGCTCCAGCGCCAGCTGCTGCTGCCCGACCTGATCGGTGACGAGCAGCTGAGTCACGGTGAGGCGGAATTCCCCCCGCTCTTCCCACACCGTGGGGGTGCCGAAGACGAAGACCGTGGTCCCATCGGGCGGCGGCGTCTTGTGCTTCGCGGCGTTGGCCCGCCACATCACCGAGCGGATCTGGGCCTGGGCATCGCACAGCGAGAAGTACCAGTGTCCGCTCTGGTACACCTTGAGACCCGAGATCTCTCCCCGCACCCACAGCCCGCCGATGGCACCCTCGACCACCCGGCGGGCCGCCTTCGCCAGCTGCGAGGGCGTCCAGGGAGCGTCGGAGGGTTGGGAGAAGAGGTCGGGCATGGGGGATAGACGGTTAGGAGGTTGGGTGGTTAGGCGGTTAGGCGGTTAGGCGGTTAGGCGGTTGGGCGGTTGGGCGGCTGGGCGGTCAGGGGGTTAGGTGGCTGGATGCTGACTCGGCACAGTCAGAAAGTTCCGGCCCAGCTTCCTCCCGGCCCTAACCGCCCAACCGCCTAAATCCCTACAACTGCCTTACCGCCTGAATCGTATTCGCCAGCAGCATCGCGATGGTCATTGGTCCGACGCCGCCCGGGACTGGGGTGATGGCCGACGCGATCTCGGCCACCGGTCCATACGTCACATCCCCGGTGAGGCGGTAGCCCCTGGGCTTCGTGACGTCGTCCACCCGGTTGATGCCGACGTCGATCACGACCGCGCCCGGCCGCACCATATCCGCGGTGACGAACTCCGCCTTGCCGATGGCGGCGATCAGGATGTCCGCCGAGCGGCAGACCGCGGGGAGATCGCGGGTGCGGGAGTGACAGACCGTCACGGTCGCATCGCCACCCACGCCGGTCTGGATGAGGAGGTTGGCCATCGGCTTGCCGACGATCGTGCTCCGTCCGATCACGACGGCGTGCGCCCCCTTGGTGTCAATGCCGGAGCGGATCAGCATCTGCTGCACGCCATAGGGGGTGCAGGGCCGGAGCGCGGTGGGGTCGCCGATGACGAGCTTGCCGACGTTGACGGGATGAAAGCCGTCCACATCCTTGGCCGGATTGACCCGCAGCAGCACCTTCTGGGTGTCGATGTGCCTGGGCAGCGGCAGCTGGACCAGAATCCCGTGGATCGTCGGATCCGCATTCAGCTGGTCCACGATAGCGAGGAGATCCGCCTCGGAGATCTCGGCGGGCCGCTCGATCTTGACCGAGCGCATGCCGGCCTCGAGGCACGCCTTCTCCTTGCTGCCCACATACGCCTTCGAGGCCGGGTTCTCCCCGACCAGCACCACGGCGAGTCCGGGGGTGATCCCCCTGGCCTTCAGGCTGGTGGTCTCGACGGCGACTTCGTCCCGGACAATCCTGCCCAGCGCGACTCCATCGATGATGCGGGCGCTCATTTGGCAATATCCACGGCACGGGTTTCACGAATGACGACGACCTTGATCTGTCCGGGGTACTGCAGCTCCTGCTCGATGCGGCGGGCGATCTGGTCCGACAGCCCGATGGCCTCCGCATCGTTGATCCGGTCCGGAGTGACGATGACGCGCACCTCGCGGCCGGCCTGAATGACGTTGGATTTCTCCACACCCGTGAAGCTGTTGGCGATCGCCTCCAGGGCGGTGAGCCGCTTCACGTAACTCTCGAACGCCTCGCGCCGGGCGCCGGGCCGCGACCCGCTGATCGCATCCGCCGCCTGCACCAGCACCGACTCGGCCGACTCGTGCGGCACGTCGTCGTGGTGCGCCTGGATGCAGTTGATCACCGCCGCGCTCTCGCCGTACTTGCGGGCCATCTCCACCCCAAGCTCGACATGGGTCCCCTCGCTCTCATGCGTCAGCACCTTGCCGACATCGTGCAGCAGGGCGCCACGCTTGGCGAGCAGGACATCGAGCCGGAGCTCGGCGGCGAGGATACCGGCGAGCCAGGCCACTTCCTTGGAATGCTCGTAGATGTTCTGACCGTAGGAGGTGCGCCAGCGCATCCGCCCGATGAGCTTGATCAGCTCCGGATGGAGGCCGTGCACCCCGGTTTCGAATGCCGCCTTTTCGCCCAGTTCCTGGATCTCGCTGGCGAGGTCCTTCTGCGCCTTGGCGACCAGCTCCTCGATCCGGCCCGGATGGATGCGGCCGTCGACGATCAGCGCTTCGAGGGACCGGCGCGCCACCTCGCGCCGGATCGGATCGAAGCAGGAGACGACGACCGTGTCCGGCGTGTCGTCGATGATCACATCGACACCGGTCGCGAGTTCGAAGGCCCGGATGTTCCGCCCTTCCCGGCCGATGATGCGGCCCTTCATCTCATCGCTCGGCAGGGTCACCGCCGACACCGTCGTCTCGGCCGTGTGCTCCGCCGAAATGCGCTGCACCGCGAGCGCGAGGATCTTCTTCGCGTCTTTCTCGGCCGACCGCTTCGCCTGTTCCCGAATATCGCGGCCGAGGGCCTGCGCGGCGCTCCGGCTTTCGTCCTCGGCGCGCTGCAGCACCTGGGCCCGGGCTTCCTCCCCGGTGAGCCCCGCGATGCGTTCCAGCTTCTGCCGCTGCTCCCCGATCAGCCGGTCGATTTCGGCCTCGCGGGTACCGAGACCCCGATCACGCTGATCCAGTTGTCCCGCCCGCGCGGTGAATCCCTCCTCCTGCTTGCGGACCTCCTCCAGCTTCCGTTCGACCGAACGCTCCCGTTCCTCCGCCCGGCGCTCCGCGCGCTCCGACTCCTCACGGCGACGCTGGGCCTCCTTGTCCAGCTCTTCCCGGAGCCGCAGGACCTCCAGCTTGCCTTCCAGCACGACCTGGTTGCGGGTCTCGCTGGCCCGCGAAGCTGCTTCGGCCGCCTTCGACGCCGCCTCGGCCGCCTGGGCCGTCGCCGCGGCGATCAGCGCCTGCGCCTCCTGGCGCGCGGTGTCGAGCGTGCGCGCCGCGCTGGTGCGCTGGGTTCGGCTGTAGTAGAAGAAGGAGGCGGTGGCGACGACGAGCCCGGCGATGAGCCCCTCAATGAGGAGCAGCGGGAATTGCGGCATTCGATCTATTCTCCAAGGGGCCGGTGCGCGGCACCCGTTGTGTACGGCGGGACGGAGCCCCGCCTGAAATCAGCCCGGCATCCCCTGGGCACCACTCTGGCGCCGACCGCGCTTGGCGGGCGGCAGCAACCGGGCCAGGTCATCGGCCATCGCGGCGAGGCGGGCCGAATGTTCCCGGTCGCCCCGGCGCGCCTGGAACAGCTCGTCGGTGATGGCGAGGGCCGCGAGGATCGCGGCCTTGTGGGTCTCGACCTGCGGGAGCATCTCGCGAATGCGGCGCAGCGCCGCATCCAGATACGCCGCCACCTCCCGGGTGTATTCCGGCGGCAGCTCGGAGCGGACGGTGTAGTCCTCCCCGCCAATCGTCACCCGTACCGCCTGCTTGGGCGCATTCATGCGACGCCTTCTCCCGCTTCCTGCTCCAGAAAGCCGAGCCGCGCGGCGAGCAGCCGCAGCCGCTCGCGCGCCGCATCGAGTCGCTCGCGGAGCGCATGATTTTCCAGTTCCAGGTCCAGGACCCGCTGGCGGGCCTGGATCAGCTCCGGGCCGGCCAGGATGCCGCCCTTGGAGCGGGCCTCAGTCAGCTCGGCTTCCGCCTTCAGCGACCGCCGGCGCCAGGTGGCCAGCTCATCGCCGACGGACTGGAGCAGGTCGCTCAGGTCCTCGAGGGCGCGCGCGTCAGGACGTTCGTAACCTTGCGTCAAGCTGGTGCTCCAGTGCCTTGAGGGCGCGCCCGACCGCGGCGTCGACTTCTTCGTCGCGGATCGTGCGATCCGGTGCGCGGAAGGTCAGGCGGAACTGCACCGCGCGGCGTTCGGGCCCGAGCGCCTCCGCGCGGAACTCACTCGCCACGTCCACCGATTCGAGCAGCGGGCCGCCGGATTGCCGCAGCACGCGCGAGACCGCTTCCGCGGTGGTCGCGCCACCGAGCACGAGATTGAGGTCCCGCCACGACGAGGGGGTTCCCGGCAGCGGCGCGAAGCGATGAGCTGGGCGTGGTTGAGCTGACAGCTCAAGCTCAAACCCGAAGACCGGCACCGCCCACGCGGGAGGATCGAGATCCAGGCGGTGCGCCCTGCCGATGTCCTGCCCCACCACATTCCTGGCCCGCCAGCCGACCCCGTCAACATGCAACGTGGCTGTCGGATTTGCCAGAGCGACCACCGCCTCGAACAGACCGCGCAGATCCCAGAGGTCGGTGTCGGCCGGCCGGGCGCCATCGCTCCAGTGCGCCGGAGCGCGGGCGCCGGTCAGGACGCCGGCGACCCGCACCGATTCCGTGGGCCGTTCGCCTGAGCCCCGGGCACGGAAGACCGTGCCGATCTCGAACAGCCGCACCTCCCGCACCTGGCGGGACCAGTTGGTCTCCACCGCGCGCACCAGGCCTGGCAGCAGCGACTGGCGCAGCCATGCATCTTCCGCCGACAGCGGGTTGAGCAGCTTCACGCTGTCGCTGCCTTCGCTCGGGCCCAGCGGGAGCGACTGCGCCTCATAGAGGCCGAGCCCGGCGAGGCCGTTGCGGATCAGGGTGATCGCGCGGTCCTGCGGTGACTCTCCCACCTGGCCCACCCGGAAGGGGCGGAGGTCGGTCGGGAAGGTATCGTAGCCGTGCAGCCGGGCGATCTCCTCGATGAGATCGATCTCCAGCAGCAGGTCGGGCCGCCAGCCGGGCACATCCACCGCGAGGCGGGCATCGTCGGGCTTGTGCAGCGCCGTGCAGCCGATCGCGACCAGGTACTTCTCGATGGCCGCGAGCGTGACGACGGCGCCCAGCACCTGCGACACCCGCGCGAGGCGGAGGAAGATGCGGGGCGGATGGGTCGGCGTCGGCCAGACATCGACCGCATCTTCGCAGCGACCGCCGGCGACGGCCAGGAGGAGCGCGATGCCGCGGCGCAGCGCCTCGGGCAGGCCCCAGAGATCGACGCCCCGCTCGAAGCGATGGCTCGCATCGGTGGAGAGGCCCAGGGACCCGCGGGTCCGGCGGATACGGCGGGGTTCGAACCAGGCGCACTCGAGCAGGATGTCCGTGGTGGTGTCGCTCACCTCGGCGCTGGCCGCACCCATCACGCCAGCCACACCGACGGCGCCGCCGCCGTCCGCGATCACGGTCATGTCGGGCGACAGCGTCCGGGTTACCCCGTCCAGCGTCACCACGGTCTCGCCCCTGCGCGCGCGGCGGGCCAGCAGCTCGGCGCCGCGCAGAAGCGCCATGTCGTAGGCGTGGGTCGGGTGATTGAGCTCCAGCATCACGTAGTTGGTGGCGTCGACCACGTTGTTGATGCTGCGGACCCCGGCGGCCCGCAACCGGTCGGAGAGCCACGCCGGCGACGGCGCGATCTTCACCCCGCGGATCACCGCGGCGGTGAAGCGCCGGCAGCCGTCGGCATCGTCGGTGCCCACGGTCACACCACCCACCTGCGCGCGGTGATCCTCCACCCGGCGCGGCGATCCCGGCACCGCTGCGGTGGCCCCCGGTATCTCCGGCAGGCGGAACGGCACGCCGTAACTGGCCGCCAGTTCGCGGGCGACTCCCTTGTGACCCAGCAGGTCGGGACGATTGGGGGTCACATCCAGCACGAAGCGATCGTCGGCGACCGGCAGCGCGTCCAGCAGCGGCGCGCCGGGGGCGGCATCGGTATCGAGTTCGAGAATGCCGTCGTGTTCCTGCCCGAGGCCGAGTTCGCGAGCGGAGCAGAGCATGCCCTCGGAGGTCTCGCCCCGGATCTTGCGGCGCTCGAGCGTCAGGCCGCCGGGCAGCGTCGTGCCTACCCGGGCGAAGGGGTATTTCTTGCCCGCCGTCACGTTGGGCGCGCCGCAGACGACATGCTGCACCGTGCCGGTGCCATCGTTCACGTCGCACAGCCGGAGGCGGTCGGCGTTGGGATGCGGCCGCACCGACTCCACCAGGCCGATGACGACACGGTCCAGCCCGGGATGCAGCGGCTCGACGGCATCGACTCCGGCACCCAGCATCACGAGACGGCGAGCGACATCCGGCGCGTCCAGCCGGCGCTGCAGGAAGGCCTCGAGCCAGCGGCGGGAGATATTCATGACCAGATGGGCGGTTGGGCGGTTGGGCGGTTGGGGACATCGCGTCGGAATGCCTGCCGATCGAGGAGTGGACGGGTCATGACAAACCGCCTGGCCGTCCGACCGTCTGACCGTCCGCGAACTGTCCCAGGAACCGCATGTCGCCCTCGTAGAACAGCCGGATATCGCTCACGCCATGGCGGATCATCGCGATGCGCTGCGGCCCCATGCCGAAGGCGAATCCGGTGTAGCGCTCCGGATCGATACCGCAGCTGGTCAGGACGTTGGGATGCACCATGCCGGCGCCGAGAATTTCCATCCAGCCGGAACCCTTGCAGGCGGGACAGCCCTTCCCGCCGCACACACCACAGCTCACGTCCATTTCGGCCGACGGCTCGGTGAAGGGGAAGAAGGAGGGCCGGAAGCGGGTCGCGATGCTGGTTCCGAAGAACTCGCGGGCAAAGTGGATCAGCGTCGCCTTGAGGTCGACGAACGAGATGCCTTCGTCGATCGCGAGCCCTTCGATCTGGGCGAAGACCGGCGCGTGCGACGCGTCGAAGGTGTCCTTGCGATAGACCCAGCCGGGGACCACGACGCGGATCGGCGGCGGGTCCTGCAGCATCACCCGCACCTGGACCGGCGAGGTGTGGGTACGCAGCAGCAGCCGGCCTTCGTGCCGGGTGCGGCGGTCGGCGACATCCCGCCGCTCATGCTCTTCGCTGATCCCCGAACTCCGGTTGCCGCGCCGGTCCACCGCGTCGCGACGGTCGGCCACGTCGAGGTAGAGCGTGTCGTGCATGTCCATCGCCGGGTGATCCGGCGGGAAGTTGAGCGCGCCGAAGTTGTACCACTCACTCTCCACTTCGGGACCGGTGGCGCGGGCAAAGCCGAGGCCGTGAAAAATCCCGACGATCTCCTCGACGACGCGCGTGGTCGGATGGACCCCGCCGATCCAGCGCGGCCGACCCGGCATGGTGAGATCGATGGAGCGTGCCTCGGCGGCCGCCCCAGCGGAGGCGATGGCGGCGCGCCGCGCGGCGAGGGCGGCTTCCAGTTCCTGCTTGAGGGTGTTGGCTGCTGCGCCGATGGCCCGCTTCTGTTCGGCGGCGAGGGCGGGGAGCTGCTTGAGGATCTCGGTGAGGGCGCCCTGCTTTCGGCCGAGGAGGCGCACCTCCGCCGCCTCGAGGGCGCGGAGATCCAGCGCGGCGAGGCCGGCGATTTCCTGCCGGAGGGCCTCGAGCTGGGACTGCAGTGCGTCAGCCATGGGGCAAGATCACTCCATCAGAGGCGACGCGGGACGGCTAGATCGCGGCCTTGGCCAGTTCGGCGATCTTGCCAAACGCCGCGATGTCCTTGACCGCGAGATCGGCCAGCACCTTCCGGTTGATGTCGACGCCGGCCTTCTTCAAGGCCGCCATCAGCACGCTGTAGCTGAAGCCGTGCATCCGGGCCGCGGCGTTGATGCGCGTGATCCAGAGCCGGCGGAAGTCGCCCTTCTTCTTGCGGCGGTCGCGGTAGGCGTACTGCATGCCCCGCTCGACGGTTTCCTTGGCCGGCCGGTACAGCTTGCTGCGGCCGCCGCGGGCACCCTTGGCCGCCTGCATGATCTTCTTCTTGCGGGCGTGATGCGCGACGTTGCTTTTGACGCGAGGCATGGCAGTCTCCTTACGCCTGAAGCAGGCGGCTGACCCG
>JAWXBX010000138.1:0-19904 GCA_034440415.1 Gemmatimonadota bacterium
CCGTCTGGCCGCTTGTCAGGCGAATGACCTCGACGCTGCCGGACGCCACCCACTCCGGCGTCGGCGCGAGCGCCATGACTGCGCCGGGTGAGGTCACGCTGAACCAGATACGGTCGCTGCCGAACCGCCCGACCAGTGCCTCCCTGCAGCGGTCGAATAGCTCGCTGTCAGTACGGGCATGGCGGCAGGCGGCGGCGAAAGCGCTGGGCAGGGAGCCCAGGGTCGAAAGCGCGGGGGAGGCTTCCATCTTGTTCCCCAATATATCGATACGTGCCCTGACTGGCGAGTGGTCCAGCCTCAAGATCGGGCCCCACCCGGGCGATACTGCAGGCATCCGGCCGTCAGGGCCGGGCAACAGCGAGGGAGAATCGGGTGAACAAGCTCACGCTCGGCCTCGGTGGCTTCGGGGTCTTCGCCGGGGCGGCAGTCCTCGGACTCCTGGTGACGCTGCTTCGCGATGCGCGGGTGGCGGCCAGGGAGTCCGGCGCGCTGCAGCAGCAGGTGACAGCGCTCCAGCTGGCCCTCACCGAGGGTGAGGCCCTTCGCCCCACTGGTCAGGGGCGGGCCAATGTCCTGACCACCTTTAACCCCGACGTCAACACTCCGAAGTTCACGGCGACCAGCTTTGTCGATCCGATGGCGAGCGTCATCGGTGATGTCGTGCTTGGCGGCGAGGTCTTCGTGGCGCCGTTCGCCTCCATCCGCGGCGACGAAGGACAGCCGATCAGCGTGGGCGATGAATCCAACGTCCAGGACGGAGTCGTGATCCACGCCCTCGAGACCATCGCGCATGGGCAGCCGGTGCCGAATCGGACCTATGCGGTCAACGGCCGGTCGTACGCCGTCTATATCGGGCAGCGGGTCTCGCTGGCCCACCAGTCACAGGTGCATGGCCCCGCCCGGGTGGACGACGATGTCTTTGTGGGGATGCAGGCGCTGGTGTTCAAGAGCTGGATCGGGCGAGGGTCGGTCATCGAGCCCGGCGCGAAAGTCATCGGCGTGATCATACCGCCGGGCCGCTATGTCTCTGCGGGCACCGTGCTCACCGACCAGAAGCTGGCCGACCAGCTGCCGGAAATCACCGAGGCGTATCCCTTTGCGGGACTGAACGAGGCGGTGGTTCACGTCAACACGACCTTCGCGGAGCAGTACGGCGAGCTGGCGCGGCCCAGGGAGTCGGCGGCGGACAGCGGGAAGGCGCATGCACCGGGCGAAGTCGCCGCGGCGGAGGAACACCACTAGGGTAGATCAGCCGCCGCTCTCGAGCACGCCAGCGAGGCGGCCGGTGAGATCCCGCAGTTCCGCCAGCATGGCGGGCCGGGGCCCGTCGGCGTGGCGTTCCATCGTCAGCACGACGCCGCGAAACCACCGCAACACCATCTCCGCGCCGCCCGGCGCATAGCCGCTGAGGTACTCTGGCCCGAGCCGCCGCACATCGGTGTGCAGGGCGCCGACGTGGAAGATCTCGTTTGCCACGCAGATTTCGAGGGCCCGCGGTTCCGCCGTCGCGAGTCCCGCCAGGAATTCCATCTTGCAGGCTTCCCAGCTCCGCTCCTTGCCCCGCGCGTCATAGCGTGGTTCGACCGCCGCCAGCGCCACCACCCCACCCTCGCCGAACTTGCTGCCGACCTTCACGGCCAGCGGAGTTCGGCGGTTTGGTTCCATGCCGTTGAGCAGCACGGCAAGGATGCCGGCGACGATCGTCGTCTCGTCGCAGCCATGCCGGGCGAGGATCAACGCGACGTTCGCCGGATGGGTGGTCTTGCCGGGGCCGGTGCCAGGGCCGCGGGAGGTCGGCGCGTACTTGGCCGCGAAGGCCAGCGCATGGGCGATACGATCGGAGTAGCCGGAAGTCATGGGATGCCGAGCAACTTGTGGGTCTGGAGACTCAGGCGCCATTCCGGATGCGCCAGACAGTACGACACCGCCAGGGCCGTGTTGGCCTCGCGCTCGGGTCCGTCCATCGGCTGCAGGTAGAAATGACGAAAATCGAGCGAACGATACCGCTCCGGTTCTGCCCCAGCCTGGGGAAAGACCAGCTTCAGTTCATCGCCCGCCGTGAGAACCAGGGGGGCCTCCGCCTTGGGACTCAGGCAGATCCAGTCAATCCCCGGCGGGGCGACCTGCGTCCCGTTCGTCTCGACCGCGATCTCGAATCCAGCCGCATGCAGCGCGGTGACCGCCGCGGCGTCGAGCTGCAGCAGCGGCTCTCCCCCCGTGCAGACGACCAGGGGCCGTGCCGTTGATGATCCGCTCGCCGGCCACTCGGCGGCCACCGCTGAGGCGAGAGCTGCCGCGGTCTCGAATTTGCCGCCGCCCGGCCCGTCGGTGCCGATGAAGTCGGTGTCACAGAACCGGCAGGTGGCCGTCGCCCGGTCCGCTTCCCGTCCGGTCCAGAGGTTGCACCCCGCGAAACGACAGAACACCGCCGGCCGGCCGGAGTTTGCGCCCTCACCCTGGAGAGTGTAGAAGATCTCCTTCACGCTATAGGCCATCGCGAAACCTAGTCGGGCGGAAGTCCGCGAGCAGCGGGCGGCAGGGGGGGAGCGACCGGCACACAGCATTCAGCATTCAGCGTTCCGCCTATCGCCGACCGCCTACCGCCTGCTCCCTACTCCCGCCTCATCGCCACATACGGCGCCGGATCCTCCAGCCCGTTCTCCCGAAACCCCTTCAATCGAAGCTGGCAGGAGTCGCATTGCCCGCATGCCTCGCCCTTCAGGGTCGGATCGTAGCAGCTGCGGGTCTGGCTGTAGTCCACGCCGAGCGTCAATCCGAGGCTGATGATCTCCCGCTTCGTCAGGCTGATCAGCGGCGTGTGGATCCGCAGCGTGGTCCGGCCCTCCACCCCGGCACGGGTTGCGAGATTGGCCATCGTCTCGAACGCCGCGATGTACTCCGGCCGGCAATCGGGATACCCGCTGTAGTCCAGGGCATTCACCCCGAGGAAGATATCGGCCGCCCCGAGGACCTCGGCCCATGCGAGCGCATAGGAGAGAAAAATGGTGTTGCGGGCGGGGACATAGGTCAGGGGAATCTCGCCCGCCATGGCCGCGAGGTCGCGCCCCTTGGGCACCGGAATCGAGCTCGTCAGGGCCGAGCCGCCGAAGAAGCCCAGGTCGATCGCCACCACCGCATGCTCGGCGACACCGGTGCGGCGGCAGATCTCCCGCGCCGCCGACAGTTCCACGACATGCCGCTGGCCATAGCGGAAACTCAGGGCGTAGGGCCGGAAGCCGTCCCGCTTGGCAATGGCGAGGGTGGTGGTCGAGTCGAGCCCGCCAGAGACCAGCACGACCGCGCGAGGGGGAGAAGCCATGGCGCGGAACCTAGGGGCGTCGGGGCGGAGAGGACAGATGGCGATCAGCCGTCAGCCATGAGCCGTCAGCCATGAGCCATCAGCCGTCAGCTCACGGCCACTGGCCGTTGGCCATTGGTATTCAGCATTCAGCGTTTAGCGCCGGCCACCTGCCACCTGCCACCTACTCCCTACCTCCCCAGCACAAACCTCAGTGCCCCCTCCAGCTCCGGATGCCGGAAGCGGTAGCCGCTCTCCACCAGCCGAGTGGGAATCACCCGGTTGCCGGTCAGCACGAGCTCATCCGCCATCTGGCCGACCAGCAGCCGGATCGCGGCGGCGGGGACCGGCAGGAGGGCGGGGCGCTCGAGCACATGCGCCAGAGTGGCGATGAAATCGGCGTTGCGCGCCGGATGCGGGGCGGTGGTGTTCACCGGTCCGCTCAGCTTCTCCGATTGCACCGCGTGATACAGCGCCCCGATCACGTCATCGATCCCGATCCAGCTCATGAACTGTTGCCCGCTGCCGAGCCTGCCGCCGACCCCGAATTGCACCGGGCGCATCATCGGGATGAGGGCGCCGCCCTCCGGACTCAGCACGATTCCGATGCGCATCCGGGCCACGCGGATACCGGCGCGCTCGGCGGGTTCGGTCGCCGCTTCCCAGGCCTGTCCGACCTGCTCGACGAACATTCGCTCGCCGCTGGCGCGCAGCGACGTCGTCTCCTCGACCACTTCGTCGCCCCGGTCACCGTAGATGCCGACGGCGGATGCCGACACCAGCACTCGCGGCCGCTGGGTCAGTCGGGCGAGTGTATCCGCCAGCAGGATGGTGGAACGGGTGCGACTCTCGAGGATGCGGCGCTTGCGCTCCGCGGTCCAGCGGCCGCCGGCGATCGGCTCACCGGCGAGGTGGATCACCGCGTCAACGCCCTCCAGTTGCCCGGCGTCAAGCGAGCCCCGGTCAGGGTCCCACAGGATGTCACCAGCGGCCGGCTGGCTCCGCACCACTCTCCGCACCGTGTGCCCCCCGCTCGTGAGCAGGGGCACGAGACTTCGGCCGACCATGCCGGTCGCCCCCGTGATCGCGATGACTCGCGAAGCCGCGCCGCGCGTCTGGTGGTGCTGGGCGAGGTCCGCCTCGACCGTCGCGTGCCGGTAGCGGAACAGTCGCTCCAGTTTGTGCCGAACGAAGCCGGCGCCGAGTTCTCCGGTGACGCCCAGCGGAAGCGCGTACTCGATGTGGTCGGTGTAGCGGCACCGATCGACGCCCAGGGCGGTGAAGCGGTGGGTATGCACCCACCGGGCGAATGGCCCCTCCACCTGCTCGTCGACAAACTGCTCGCCGGGGATTGCGTCACGATGCTGCGCCACCCAGCGCTGTCGCAGCGGGCCCACCCGGATTTCGAGCACGACCCGTCCGTCACCCAGCCCGCCCATCCGCTCCACCACACGCACCGGTTCCCACGGCGGCGTCAGCCGCTCCAGCGCCCCGGGCCGAGCGTGCCACGCATAGGCCTCGGCGGCGCTGACGGGGAGGTCGGTCGAGTGTTCAAAGATATGGTTCACGGTGCGGCTCCCGAGAGACGTCCCGCATTATACCCCCGGCTGCGAAGCTGTTCGCGAAATCCGGCCTCGGCCCGTCGTGCCGCGCTCGGTCCCGCTTGCCCGCATCCGCTCCAGCCACCTGCCCTCCGCCGATCACCTATCGCCTGTCGCCTACTCCCTCCCCCCTGAGTTCCCCTTCCCGGCTGGACACACCCGCCCCACGGGATATTATCTCTGCTGCACCCTCCCATCCTTCCCTCAGCCTGTGGTCGGTTTCCGTGCGCTACCTCGCCGTACTGCTTGCCGTCCTCGGCACCGTCCCGTTGCAGGCCCAAGTCGTGGCCGACAGCTCCCCCTTTCGCTCCCTCGAGCTGCCGGCACCGAGCACGGAGCGCACTGGGTCGGGCCGACCAGGGGCCGGGTACTGGCAGCAGCGGGCCGACTACCGGATCCGGGCCACACTCGACAGCGCGACGCGCACCCTCACCGGACGGGAGACGATTCATTACGTCAATCGTTCCCCCGATGCGCTGCCCTATCTCTGGATGCACCTGGAGCAGAACATCTGCGAGCCCGGCAGTCTCACCAATCTCCTGGATCAGCCACCGCTCGTCTTTCTGGGTACCGCGTTCGACTTCAGCTGCCAGGGGTTTGCCGGCGGGCTGACGCTCGAGTCGCTTACCTCGCTGGGCCGCCCGCTGGCGCACACGATTTTCGGGACGACGATGCGGCTGGATCTCGCGCGCCCGCTCCTCCCGGGTGGATTCATCGATATCGACGTCGCCTGGCACTTCCCGATCCCGGGCAACGGCGCGGGGCGGATGGGGAGCGACGGCGAACTGTACGAGATCGCGCAGTGGTACCCGCGGATGGCGGTCTACGATGATGTGAAGGGGTGGAATCACGAGCCGTACATCGGGGCGGGGGAGTTCTACCTCGAATATGGGTCGTTCGATGTGGCACTGACCGTCCCTGGCAGCTTCATCGTCTCTGCCACCGGCACACTGCAGAATCCGCTCGAGGTGCTCACTGCGACCCAGCGCGCGCGACTGGCCCGCGCCCGCACGGCCGATAGCGCCATCGCCATCATCACTCGTGAGGAAGCCGGTCAGCCCGCCCGCACCCGGCCGCGTCAGGGAGGGCCCTTTACCTGGCGCTTCCACGCCGACAGCGTGCGCGACTTCGCCTTTGCCGCCGCGCCGCACTTCCAATGGGACGCCAGCGGCTGGCGCGGCATCTTCATCCACACCTACTACCGACCCGGCGCGGTGCTCTGGCAGGAAGCCAACACGATCGTCCGCGACGCGCTCAGGTACTACAGCCTGCAGTGGTATCCCTATCCCTACGCCCACATGTCGAGCATCGAGGGGCCGATCGAAGGGATGGAATACCCCATGATGACCTTCGATCCAACCGGTCCCACCCGGATCGATCTCCAGTGGGTGCTGGCTCACGAGCTCGGCCACCAGTGGATGCCGATGATCGTCGGGTCCAATGAGCGGCTCTACCCCTGGATGGACGAGGGCTTCAACACCTTCATCAACCTGGGCAACGCCGCCAACTACTTCCGCCAGGAAGCCTACGGCGACACCATCGAGGTGCACCCGCTCCATCTCTACGCCGACCACGCGATTCCCGGTGCGGAGCAGCCGATGATCACCCGCCCGGTGGAGGTGCACGACCTCTTCTGGACCGGCTACCAGAAACCCGCGCTCATGATGCAACTGCTGCGACGGGAAGTGCTCGGCCAGGAACGTTTCGATCCCGCCTTCCGCGCCTATCTCAAGGCGTGGGCCTTCAAGCACCCGACGCCGGCGGATTTCATCCGGACGATGCGGGATCAGGCGGGCACCGACCTCGACTGGTTCTTCCGCGAGTGGATTTATACGACCGCCCGGCTCGATCAGGCGGTGGATTCCGTGGTGGTCCGAGACGGCGTGAGCGAAGTCTTCCTTGCCAATCGTGGCCAGATGGTCATGCCGACGGAGCTGGGCCTGACCACACGCAACGCCGCGGGTGACAGGGTGGTCCGGTATGTCCGGCTGCCGGTGGAAATGTGGAATCTGGGAGGGAAGTTCACCTATCGATGGCGGGCACCGGAACCGGTGGTCGGTGTCACCGTCGACCCGCACGAGAACCTGCCCGATGTGGACCGGGGGAATAACCGCTGGGTGCAGTGAAGCGGGGCCTGGTGCTCCGACTGGGATTCAGCCTTGGCCTGCTGCTGCTCGCCATCGGCGTACAGTACGGCCTGCGCGGCTCGCTGGCCGACGGGGACCTGGCCGCCGGGCCGGATGCCGCGAATACGTCGGTCGAGGCGGCACCCGGCGTACGCTATCCCGCCATCGGGTTCCGCGATGCCGGGCATCTGGCGGAGCACTTTCACAAGCACGGGGGCGAGTTCGGCGCGATCACCCAGCTCGAGTATCTTCGCCGGGCGCAGCTGCTCCGCGATCGTCCCGCCGGCGGCGACATTCTCGAATCGGTACGGGAGGACGGCGTGATGACTCGCTTTGACCGCCGCGAGGGGGACTTCCTTGCCGTCGACCGGGACGGGGTCATCCGGACCTTCTTCCGTCCCAACGACGGCGAAGCCTACTATCGGCGTCAGCTCAAGCGGGGGCACGGTACGCCATGACCGAGCGCATCTCCGGTCCGAACGATCCCGTGCGGGAGTATCTGCGTCGGAGCGGGGCCTCCTACGCGGTCGTGGCGCAGGGACTGCGCGGCCTGGTGGACAACTGGGAGCGGGTCGTCGCCCAGGTGCTTGAGGGGTACCAGCTCACCCTGGACGACTATCTGAACGACATGGATGGCCGGCAGCTGCTGGCGAATGCCCTCGAACTGGCACCGGCCGAGATCCGCGACGCCTTTCAGCCCCGGGTGAACGATGCCGATATGCGCATCCGCCTGCACCTTGTCCCGGCGGGTCGCTGCATCTGGGGTGCGATCGTCGCGGCCGACGAGGGCTGGGGTGAAGATGTCAACTGGTGGTATTTCGAGAAGCCGCGTTTTCCCGGCCCTCAACTTGCCGCCGAACTCGATCCTGCCTGACCGACCGATGCAGCCCACCCTCGCCATCCGCACCGATGCCGCACTCCTGCCGCTGGGCCGGCGTGGGCTCGCCATCGGTCGGCTGGCGGACTGCGACCTTGTCCTCGATGGCGATGAGGTGTCCCGGCGCCATGCCCGCCTCGTCGTGACCCCCGAAGGTCCGGTGCTGGTCGACAGAAGCCGGTTCGGCACCGCGCTCAATGGCCAGCAGATCGTGGGCCCCACGCTGGTCCGCCCGGGTGACGTGCTGCGGATCGGTCACCACGAACTGCGGGTCGAACCATGGACCGGTCCCGCGCCCGTCGAGGCCCTGCCCGACTGGCGTGAGCGCCGTCGCCTCTGGCGCGGTCGATACGGCGCGCCGGAAGTGGCGGGCCTCGTTGCCGGTCCGCTGGCCGCGCTCTCCCTCCTGTCGAGTGGTCAACCTCTGCTCCTCGTGGCGCTCGCGGGCTCGCTCGCCGACGCGATCGGCTTCTACGGCGTGCTCGGCTGGACGGAGGGTCGGCAGGTTCGGGACGCATCCGACGGGCTGACCCGTCGTCCCGAGGCACCGCACAAAGCCGTTCTGCGGGATCTGATGCAGGAATTCGGGGCCGCGGCTGCGGTCGACACGCTGCTCCTGCGGCCCCTCGCCTATCTCGCCGCGCTCAGCCTGGACGCTGGCCTCCCGGGGCTCCTCACCGCCACACTCGTTGCCGATGTGCTCTTCCACGGTCCGGTTGTCGGGTTGCTGCACTGGAAGCTGGTCCGTCGCCGCAGCGGATTCGACGCCACGCGTGTGGCGCGTCCGACCACGGCGTTGCCGCCGCCATCGATTTCACGGGAGTAGACCGGCTCATGCGGCAGTTCGGTGCCCAGTCGATGGTGCTCCCCCTCCGGCGGGTGCTGGTCCGCCGACCCGATGCCGCCTTCGCCGATGCCGATCCCGCGGCCTGGCATTACACCGCGCGACCCGACCTCGCCGCGGCCCAGGAAGAGCACGACGCGTTCGTGCGCATCCTCACGGCCGCAGGCGCGGAGGTCATCCGCCACGATGCACCGGCTCCCGGGATGGCCGATGCCATCTACGTCCATGACCCGGTGCTGATCACCGAGCGCGGGGCGATCCTCATGCGGATGGGGAAGAGCCTGCGGCGGGGTGAAGAGGAGGCAATCGGGCGATGTCTCGAGGCGGCCGGCGTCCCGATCCACTACCGGCTCCACGGTGACGCGCTCGGCGAAGCGGGTGACTGCCTCTGGCTCGATTCCTCGACCCTCGCCGTCGGTCAGGGTTATCGCACCAACGCAGCGGGTCGGGCTCAGCTCCGTGAAGCGCTTGGACCCGCCATCGACGTCGTCCCGGTCGAGCTTCCCTATTTCACCGGCCCCGACGCCTGCCTGCACCTCATGTCGCTCATCAGCCTCGTGGATGCCGATCTCGCGGTGGTCTACTCCCCGTTGATGCCGGTGCCATTCCGGGAACGGCTCCGCGGCCGCGGAATCCGCCTCGTCGAGGTACCGGAGGCGGAATTCGCGACGCTGGGTTCGAATGTGCTCACGCTCGCCCCGCGTCACTGCGTCATGCTGGAGGGGAATCCCGTCACCCGGGAAAGGCTGGTGGCCGCCGGCTGCCGGGTGGAGACCTATCGCGGGCGCGAGATTTCGCTCAAGGCGGAGGGTGGTCCGACGTGCCTGACACGGCCGGTGCTGCGCGGCGGGTGACCCGGGGGAGGGCCACGGCGGTCAGCGCGGCGCTACCGCCTGTCGCACCAGGATCAGGTCCGCCACGTTGTCGCGCGTGAGCAGCCCCACGAGCTTTCCGCCCGCATCAATGACCGGCAGCGCGGGGAGCCCGGAATCCCGCAGCCGCACCAGCGCCGATTCGAAGTCGAGGCCGAGCGGCAGCAGCGGCACAGCTGCTGTCATCGCCTCGCGGACAACGGATTCGGGGCCGCGCGCCGTCAGGCCGTGGATCAGGCCATCCCGGGTCAACAGTCCCGCCACCGCACCGCTCGCATCGATCACCGGGAATTCCCGCTGTTCCCCCTCCAGCAGCAGGTCCACCGCCTGCCGCAGCGTCGCCCAGAGCGGGATCGTCGCGTACCGGGTGATCATCATCTGGTCGATCAGGATGCCCCGGCCGGCGGCGCGAGTCGCCACCTGCGTCACCTCGGAGCCGGCGCCGAAAAAGACGAACAGGGCGATGAGCGTCATGCCGAGGTTCTGGTTAATCAGCCCGTAGACCCCGAGAAGCATGGCCAGGCCCTGGCCGATGCGGGCGGCAATGCGGGTGGCCTTCACGTGGCTCATCCGCATGGTGAGCAGCGCCCGGAGGACCCGGCCACCGTCAAGGGGAAAGGCCGGCACGAGGTTGAAGACCAGCAGGATGAGATTGATCCGGGCGAGGTCGAGCAGGAAGTTCGCCGGCTCGGACTCGGACGGCTGAAGCACCAGGGGATCACCTCTCAACGCCACCCACCCGCCGAGCAGCACGGCGATGATCAGGGTCACCGCAGGCCCCGCCAGGGCAATCAGCAGCTCCTGCCGCGGCTCCTCCGGAATCCGCTCCAGCCGGGCCACACCGCCGATCGGCAGCAGGATGACATCCGGGGTCCGGATGCCGAACCGACGGGCCATGAGAATGTGCCCGAACTCATGCAGCAGGATGCAGAAGAAGAGCGCGAGAATGAACCCCGTGGTGATCAGCGCTTCCACGGGACCGCTTCCCCTCTGGGTGAAGAACCAGAGGCCAGCGAGAAACAGCAGGAAGGTCAGGTGGACCTTGACCTCTGTTCCGAGAACACGGATGAGACGGAATGACCAGGACATGGGGGAATGATAACAAAACACCCCTCGCTTACGCGTAGGGGTATCTGACCGAGGCATCACCCAGATCGGCGCTGGGGCCCCGAAGGGCTATGTCACTGCTCTGACCGGAAGTATCGTCGGGCGGACCGGAAAACTCAAGGAGTGAGTTTGGGGGGCGGCTACGGGGGGTCGACCGCCCAAGGCCTACTCCTTTGCTGCCAGCCACTTTCACCCTTCCCCGCCCGCCACTAGAATTGCCCCCTCACCGTATGCCCGGAGGCCGCAATCGCTGCCAACCACTGGTCCGTCAAGGACGCCGAAAAGCTGTACAACATGCCCGGCTGGGGGCTCGGCTTCTTTCGGGTCAGCCCGGAGGGGCGGGCCACGGTCCACCCGGATGCCAATCCCAAGCGCGGACTCGACCTCTACCAGCTCGCCCTCGATCTGAATGCCCAGGGGGTGGGTCTCCCCCTGCTGCTCCGCTTCTCTGACATCCTGCGCACGCGGATCCAGACCCTCGCCGCCCAGTTCCAGAACGCGATCACCGAATTCGGCTATGAAGGCAGCTACACCACCGTCTATCCCATCAAGGTGAACCAGCAGCGGCATGTGGTGGAGGAGATCGTTGAATTCGGCACGCCCCACGGCATCGGACTCGAGTGCGGCAGCAAGCCCGAGCTGCAGGCCATCCTCGGCATCAGTGACAGCACGGCACCGCTCATCGTCTGCAATGGCTACAAGGACGAGGAGTACATGCGCCTCGCGCTCATGGGTCAGAAGCTCGGGCACACCGTGTTCGTCGTGGTCGAGCAGCTCTCCGAGGTCGACACCTACCTGAAGCTGGCCGATGAACTCGGTGTCCCGCCGACGATGGGCGTGCGGATCAAGCTGTCGACCGAGGGCTCGGGGCGGTGGGCCAAGAGCGGCGGCGAGAAATCCAAGTTCGGCCTGAGCGCCATGGAACTGATGAAGCTGCTGGACAAGCTCGAGGCGCTGGGCCGGAAGGATGTCCTGCGACTGGTGCACTTTCACCTCGGCAGCCAGATCACCGACATCCAGTTCATCAAGGCCGGCCTGGAGGAGATCGGGCGGTTCTACGTCGAGCTGCGGGCGATGGGCTTCGGGCTGACCCACGTCGACGTGGGCGGCGGCCTGGGCGTGGACTACGACGGCTCCCGCTCCACCCGCCCGGCCAGCATGAACTACTCGATGCGGGAGTACGCCAACGACGTGGTGTATACCATCGGCAACCTCTGTCGCTCCGAAGGGGTGCCGATGCCCAACCTCATCTCCGAGTCCGGCCGGGCGATCACCGCGCACCATTCGCTGCTGCTGGTAAATGTCACCGATGTCGAGTCCCAGACCGAACCGGAGATTCCGGTGCTCGGGCCCGAGCCCCATCCGCTGCTCACCGAGATGAAGGAAAACCTCGAGTCCATCGGTACCGAGCGCCCCGAGGAAGTGCATCACGATGCCACCTTCGGCAAGGAACGGGCCCAGGAGCTGTTCGCCAGTGGCGTGCTGTCACTGCGTGACCGGGCGAATGTGGAGCAGCTCTATCTTGCGACGATGAATCAGCTCGCCCGGCTGGTGGAGTCGGAGAAAGCCGACCATGCGGAAATCGTGGCGGACATCGAAGCCACCCTGGTCGACCGATACTTCTGCAACTTCTCCATCTTCCAGTCGCTGCCCGATAACTGGGCCATCGACCAGCTCTTCCCCATCATGCCGATTCACCGGCTGGATGAGCAGCCGACCCGACGCGGTACGATTCAGGATATCACCTGCGATTCGGACGGCGTGATCGATCGCTTCGTCGGGGGCCGCAAGGGGAAGCCCTCGCTCGAGCTCCACCCCATCAAGGACAACGAGCCGTACATCCTCGGCATCTTTCTGACCGGTGCCTACCAGGAGATCCTGGGCGACCTGCACAATCTCTTTGGCGACACCAACGCGGTACACGTCCGCCTTACCGAGACGGGCTACGACATCACCCATCTGGTGCACGGTGATACCGTGACCGAGGTGCTGAACTACGTGCAGTTCACCGGGGCCGATCTGCTGTCCACCTTTCGCCGCAAGGTCACCAACGCGAAGGAGCTCTCCCGGCAGGACGCCAACCAGTTCATCGCGGACTACGTCGCGGGACTCGAGGGCTATACCTACCTGGAAGGGGAGGAACTGCCGGGGATCGGATGACCCGGTGGCCATCGGGCGGTCGAGGAATCAGACGGGAACGGAAAGGGATCGCTCCGGGCGCACTGCCTGAAGCGGTCCCATTCTGCTGCTGAATCCGGCCCGCCGGTGGAGCTCAGCGCTTCGCGCTCAAGATCCCATCCACCGAGTAGGCTCCGGCACCACGGATCATGACGATGAGCGCCAGGCTCACCGCCAGGATGTGGTACTCAAACCCCTCCCCTTTCTGGTTGCCCAGCCAGTTCATGAAGAACCCGTTGCCCAGATGCACGGTCGTGGCCGCCACCAGCATGACGCAGCTGATCCCGTAGGCCGCCACCCGGCTGAGCAGCCCGGTGATCAGGCCGAGGCTGCCGAAGAACTCCGCCACGATCGCGAGAAAGGCGAGCGCCGCAGGGAACCCCTGACTGGTGAAGAACCCCATCGTCCCGCTGAAGCCACCACCGCCGAACCAGCCGAGCAGCTTCTGCGCGCCGTGGGGGAAAATCGTGATCCCCAGCGCGAGCCGCGCGACCAGCGGAGCGATTCCTCCGTCCGTATGAATCAGTTTCTGCCACATGATCGATCTCTCCGGTTCAGCCGTTGGCCGCGTTGAAGTAGAAGCGCTCGTGGACGATCTTGCCATTCCGCCACTGGCGCGCGGCCACCTGCTCCAGCTTGACCCGGATGCCACCCTTGAACGTGACGTCCATGGTCCACTCGGAGTAACTCCGGTCCGCACCGGTACCGCTGCCCAGCACTTGGGCACCGTGGAACTGCTCGATGCTCTCGACGAACTTCACCTCCCGCGCCCGGTTGGCCGTCTTGCCCACGGTCGGGGTCGCCGCGTTTTCCTGCATCACCACCGACTCGTCGTAGAAGCGGTCAAAGGCCTCGAGGATCTTGCCCTGGAGCACCATCTGATTGAGTTCGGCGTCGAGGGCGGCGATGGTGGTGCGTTCGGTTGCGGTCATGGTCTGCTCCTGAGTTGAAACTGCATGTGTAAATGATTGACTAATCAACTGCTTATCCAAAAAAAGAGTTCCCACTACTTCGTCTCCAGCACACTTCGCATCCGGTCGAGTACCTCCACCAGGCGTTTCAGGTCGGCGGCACTGACCACGCCATCGAAGACCTCGTCCGACCGGTTTATCTGATCGTCCAGCCGGGCCAGCAACGCCAGCCCCGCACGCGAGATCCGGCAGGTGACCCGGCGACGGTCCTCCAGGCAGCGCTCCCTGGCCACCAGCCCCTTCGCCTCCAGCCGATCGATCAGGCGTGTGATCCCTGGTGCCTGTTCGACCATCCGGGCCGCGATCTCGAGGGTGGGGAGCCCTTCGGCACCGGCCCCGCGCAGGATCCGCAGCACATTGTATTGCTGCAGGGTGAGCTCCACGGCCTCGCCCCCTTGGCCCACGATCTTCCCGAAGTGGCGGCGCAGCATGTCGGCGGTTTTGAACAGGCCGAGCACCGCCTCCTGCCCGACCGACCGGAAGGGGCGGGTCTGCCTGATTTCCTGCTGGAGTTGGCTGGGGTGGGCTGCCATGGACAACAGCCTAGCGGTTATTGCTTGATTAGTCAAGTATTCTCGGAAGCGAGAAGGACGGAGAGGCTATTCGACCCCCCCGGCCTTCAGTCGTCCGGCGTTCTGCAGCGCCTGACGCAGGACGAATTCGATCTGCCCGTTGACCGATCGAAGCTCCGCCGCCGCCCAGCGCTGCAGGGCGTCGTGGAGCTCCGGGTCGATCCGCAGCAGCAGGGCGCGTCGTTCGGCCACGGTGATCGGGCCTAGTAGATCGAGCCGGCGTTCACCACCGGCTGGGTGGACTGCTCGGAGCAGAGCACCACGAGAAGGTTGCTCACCATGGTGGCCTTGCGCTCTTCATCCAAGTGGACGATTGCCTTCTGGGAGAGGAGCGCCAGCGCCATCTCCACCATGCCCACGGCTCCTTCGACGATCATCTGTCGTGCGGCGATGACCGCGCTGGCCTGCTGCCGGCGGAGCATGACGCCGGCGATTTCCGGGGCGTAGGCCAGGTGGCTGATGCGTGCCTCCAGTACCTTCACCCCCGCCTTGGTCAGCCGATCCTGGATCTCGACCTTGAGCTTCTCGGCCACATCCTGGGTGTTCACCGAGAGCGACATCTGCCCCGGCGTGTGCGCGTCGTACGGATACTGGTTGGCCAGTCCGCGCAGCGCCGACTCGCTTTGCACCCGGACGTAATCCTCGAAGTTGTCGACCTCGAACAGCGCTTCCGCGGTGTCCGTCACTTGCCACACCACGACCGCGCCGATCTCGATGGGGTTGGAGTTGTGGTCATTCACCTTGAGCTTCGTCGTCTCGAAATTGCGAACGCGGAGCGAGATCGCCTTCTTGCTGAAGAAGGGGTTGGCCCACCGCAGGCCCGGGCGCTTCACTGTGCCACGGTAGCCGCCGAAGAGTTGAAGCACGCGGGCCTGACCGGGCTGCACCGTGAAGAGGCCGACCCACAGGATGAGGATCGCAACGCCCAGCAGCACCGACAGCACCGCCCCGCCCGGGTTCTCCTTGGAGACGGCGGTGATGAAGCCCAGCACGATCACCACTGTCAGGGGCAGCAGCAGACCCAGCATGAAACCGCCGGAGATCGCTTCCTTCTCTTGTTCGCGGATCACGGGTGTATCCTCGGTTGAGGTAGGTATCAATATGATATCATCCAGATATCTACCTGTCAACCCACCGGCTCCGCGATTCTTGAAGCCGTCGACGGTTCGCTAACCTGCCGCACCCGTACCAGGCCCACATCATGGTCACGCTCCGCCGTGCCGTTTCTGCTGACGAACCGGCCCTCCTCCGTCTGGCCACCCGGCTGGGCGATTTTCCTGTTCCACCATGGCGCACCGCCAGCGAGATCGCGACGGCGGATCACCCGATCCTGCTGGCCTCCCTCCGTTCCCCGGCGACAGACAACGCGCTCTTCGTGGCGGATGACCTCGGCGCGCTGCTCGGGTTCGTCTTCGTTGTGGTCCGGACCGACTATTTCACCCACGAGCGCTACGCCTACGTCGAGGATCTCGCCCTCGCGGTGAAAGGCGAAGGGCGGGGCCTCGCCCGACGACTCATGGAAGAAGCGGAGGGATGGGCCCGCTCACTCGGATTCCGGCGCATCGGGTTGAGTGTCTGGTTTCAGAACCTCCGTGCGCGTGGGTTGTATGAGCGACTGGGGTACCAGCCGGAGACGATGCAGTACCTGAAAGCACTCTAGCTAGGGAGCCAGCCAGCGGTCCCGATGTTGCGCGACGAAGTCATCGTCATTGAGCCCGGGGTAGCTCCGCAGCACACGGTCGATCTCCTCCCCCTGTCCGGGCGACAGTCCCTCATCGCGCTCGAGGCACCAGGTCCCGGCGAGCAGGCCCTGGCGCCGGAGAACTTCGTGCAGTCCGGTGATGCAGCCGCGGAACTGATGCCGGACATCGAAGAGCGCACTGTTTGCCTCGGTCAGCGCCGCCGACAACGTCAGCCAGGACGGCGCGATCGGAGCGTCGTTCGGCAGCTCCTGGATCGCTTTCAGCGTCTCGACCGCGCGGCGGGTCCAGACCGCCCACTGACCCAGCAACCCGCCGCAGATCCGCAGTTGCCGGTTCCCCACTGGCGTCCGGCTCAACAGGTCCATGATGATCGCGTCATCATTGCCGGTGTAGAGGGCGATATCGTTGCGCCCCGAGTCGGCGACGGCGCGGATGACATCCAGCGTCCGATACCGGTCGAACGGCGCGATCTTGATGGCGACCACCGCCGGCAACTCCGCGAAGCGACGCCAGAACTCATAGCTCAACACGCGCCCCCCCACCGCCGGCTGCAGATAGAAGCCGAACAGCGGCAGCACCTCTCCAACCGCATGGCAGTGCGCCAGCATCGCGTCGTCCGTGTCCTCCCGCCAGCCGCCAAGCGAGAGCAGGACCGTGTCGTATCCCAGGCGAGCGGCGAGGGTCGCCTCCGCCACGGCCTGCGGCGTTCGTCCGATGACGCCGGCCACCCGGACAAACGGCCGCGGCTGACGCTGGAGCTCCGCCTCGGCTGTCTCGGCTGCGAGGACCAGCACTGGCTCGTAGAGCCCGTGCCGCGGTTCACGGATGGCAAACTGCGTGGTATGCACTCCGACGGCGATGCCGCCCGCGCCAGCCGCCATGTAATAGCGGGTCAGGGCGCGCTGGCGCCGCTCGTCCAGCTTTCTGCCCTCCGTCAGGGCCAGCGGGTGGGCAGGGATGACCTGGCCGGCGAGGAGGTGCGCCCGCACGCTAGAACCGGCCATCGCGGGCCTCGAAGTGGGTGGGCTTGCCCAGTTCCCGGCCACCGCGGCGCAGCCAGTCGACGGTCCACCGCAGCATCTGCTCGAGATCCACCGTCAGCGGCCCGAAAAGCTGGACCGAGCGGCGCGCGTTACTGAGCAGGGCGTCCGGCGCCTCGGTGTCGCGGAAGATTGGCGTGACTCCCAGGAACTCGCCGAAGCGTTCCGCCAGCCAGCGCACCGAAATGGTGTCGGGGCCGGTGAGGTTCAGCACGTCGGCCGGCGTCGCGGCGAGATCGAGGCACTGCAGCGAGCGGGCATTGGCGTCGCCCTGCCAGATGACGTTGACGAAGCCCATGGCGAGCGGGACCGGCTGTCCCGCGAGGACCCGCCGGGCGGTGTCGAGCAGGACGCCATAGCGGAGGTCGATCGCGTAGTTCAGTCGCACGAGGGCGACCGGAGTTCCATATCTGAGGGCGGCGTCTTCGAAGATCCGCTCGCGGGCGAGGCAGCTCATGGCGTATTCGCCGATGGGGCCCGGTGGCGTGGCCTCGGTCGGGCCTCCGCCGGCGGCGGGAGTGAGCGGGTAGACGTTTCCGGTAGAGAAGACTACGGTGCGGTGCCCGGCAAACCGCTCCGCGACCCTGGACGGCACGATGGCGTTCATCGCCCAGGTCTCCGCCGGGGCGCCGAGGGTGCCGAATTTCTGCCCCGCCATGAAGATGACGCTCTCCGCATCGGGCAGGGCGGCCAGGGCGACGGGATCGAGCAAATCGGCAGCAATCACGTCAATGCCATCTGCCCTCAGGCCAGCGGCGACGGCGGGATCCCGGAAGCGGGAGACGGCGACAACCCGTCCGCCACTCCCCACGGCCTCCAGTCCCCGGCGCGCCATGCGGGCCAGTGTGGGGCCCATCTTGCCGCCCGCGCCAAGGATGACGAGGTCACCAGAGTGGCGCTGCAGGGTGTCGAGCAGGCCGGCGGTGGGGCGGGAGAGGCGCTCTTCGAGTTCGGCGTCGGAGTCGGGCGCGGTGTCCGTCATGGACAGAAGGTGTGGCGGGCGGGGAGTGGTGGCTAGAGGGCCGCGGCGCGCCATGACGGCAAGACAACGGGCGACCGCGCGGGTCGCCCGGAGAATTGCTGAGGGAGGAGCGCAACGGGCGACCACTCGGGTCGCCCGGGTAGTGCCGCGAGGCCGGTCCGCGCTGAGCTGCTAGCCGCGCATCGCGATGGGAGTGAACTCCCGCTCGTCGTAGCCGGTGTAGATCTGCCGCGGGCGGGAAATCTTCTGCTCCTTGTCCTGCAGCATCTCCTCCCACTGCGAGACCCAGCCCGGCAGGCGGCCAAGGGCGAACAGCACCGTGAAATAGTCGGTGGGGTAGCCCATCGCCTGGTAGATCAGGCCGGAGTAGAAGTCCACGTTGGGGTAGAGCTTCCGCTTGATGAAGTACTCGTCCTCCAGCGCGATACGTTCGAGCTCGAGCGCGATCTCCAGCTTCGGGTTGAGGCCGGTTTCCGCGAAGACATCGTAGGCCACCTTCTTGATCAGCTTGGCCCGCGGGTCGTAGGACTTGTAGACCCGGTGACCGAAGCCCATCAGCCGGCCCTCCCCCTTCTTTGCGGAGGCGATGAAGGTGGGGATGTTCTTCTTGTCGCCGATCTCGTCCAGCATGGACAGCACCGCCTCGTTGGCGCCGCCGTGCAGCGGGCCGTACAGGGCGGCGATCCCGGCGGAGACGGCGGAGAACGGGTCCACCTGGGAGGAGCCGACGCTGCGCACAGCGCTGGTGGAGCAGTTCTGCTCGTGATCGGCGTGAAGGATCAGCAGGATCTCGAGTGCCCGCTGCAGCACGGGATTGGGCTCGAGCTTGCCGCCGATCTCGAAGGTCATGTTGACGTAGTTGCCGATGTAGCTCAGGTCATTCCGCGGAAAGACGTAGGGCAGCCCGCGGGAGTGGCGGAAGGCAAAGGCGGCGATGGTGGGGAACTTGGCCATCAGCCGGATGCGCTGCAGGTACCGGCTGGCCGGGTCCTCGATGTTCTTGGCGTCGGGATAGAAGGTCGACAGCGCCCCCACCGCGCCGAGCAGGGTGCCCATGGGGTGGGCATCGTAGCGGAAGCCCTCGAGAAACTTGATGACGTTGGTGTGGACGTACGTGTGATAGCGGACGTCGTGTTCCCACTTGTCGAGCTGGGTGCGCGTGGGAAGCTCGCCTTCGAACAGCAGGTAGGCCACCTCCAGGAAGCTGGCCTTTTCCGCCAGCTGCTCGATCGGGTAGCCGCGGTACCGGAGGATGCCCTTGTCGCCATCGATGAAGGTGATGGCGCTGCGGCAGCTGGCTGTGTTCAGGAAGGCCGGGTCATAGGCCATGAGCCCGAAGTCATCGTCCGCCACCCTGATCTGGCGCAGGTCCATCGCCTTGATCGTGCCTTCGGTGACAGGCAACTCGTAGGTCTTGCCGGTACGGTTGTCGACGACGGTCAGCGAGTCTTTGGACACGAGGCGCTCCTCGGTGCGGACGGACGGGGGAGAGAAATGAAAAGATAGCCGGTGCGATGGGAGAGGTGGGAGGGGCGGCGGCGGCGGCACCACTCCCGCCGGTGCGGCCGGCGCTGCTCCGGTGACTTTGGCGGCGGGTCCCCGGCTGCAGTTACTTTCTCTCCGCCACGGAATTCGGCCTTCCGGCCGGTGCTGGGGTGCTCCCCGGGCGGCGCCCGCTTCCAATCGCACCACGGACCATGACCCCTCCTGACCTCCAGAGCCGCGCGCGCGGC
>JAWXBX010000139.1:0-9226 GCA_034440415.1 Gemmatimonadota bacterium
CTCCCCCCACAGATCCACCGCTCCGCCCACGTCGTTCTATCGCGTCATTCGCTGCGAAGGACGTATGCCATCTGCGCTGTTGACCGTTGTGCTGCTCCTGGTTGCGGAGCCCAGCCTGTTCGATCTCGCCCGCCCGGCCACCCGGCAGGGCCTGCCGGCTGGCTGGCAGCTGCGCGCGGTCGGCGGGCACCGCGCCCCGACGTTCCGGATTGTTGACGATTCCACGGACGGCTTGCGACTCACCGTACACGGCCGGGACCAGGCGGCGTGGGCCTGGCGTCACCTGCCGGCGGCGGTCACCGATGCGGCGGTCAGCCTTGCATGGTCGTGGCGGGTGTTGACTGCGCCACCGGGCGCCGATCTGCGATTCAAGAAGAGTGACGACGCGCCGCTCAGGGTGTTTGTGGTCTTCGGAACGGTGGAGGACATGGCCCGGGGAAAGGCGCGCGCGATCTTCTACTGCTGGGGCAGCGAGGAGCCGGAGGGATACACCGGACGCAGCCCGGTTTCCGCGCAGATCCTCATTCGGCGCCTGGCGGGCGGGGCGGAAGTCGGGCCTGCCTGGCAGGCGGCCGCGGTACGGCCATTCGAGGACTATCGGCGCTTCTGGGGTGGCGCGGCCCCGCCGATCCGCGCCGTCGGCTTGATGCAGGATACCGATCAGACAGATACGTCTGCCGAGGCCGAGCTCCGGGAATTGCGCTGGGTGTCGTCGGACCCAACTACGTCGGAGGGGTCGTGATGCCTGCTTTGACCACGCGAATCGGTGCCCTGCTGCTGCTCGCTGGCTGTCGTCCCGACTCGGAGCACAGGTCTATGCGGCTCGGATCCCGGTCGGTATCGCCTACAGCCGTGTTCTCGTCTGGTGTGACGTCTTCAATGCCGGGGTCGGGGCGGCGGCGTTGAGTGTTGAGAAGGTGGCTGTTGGCCGTGCTTGGCTCGGGGTGACAAGCACCTTCTGGTCCTTCCTACTGCAGCTTGAGCGCGTTCAGCGTCGCCTTGAGTGAGGCCACGAGCACCGCATTCGATGCCTTGCTGGCGACGCTGGTGAGTTGCAGAGGATCGGTCACGAGGTCGTACAGTTCCTTGTTGCCGTTGTCGTACTCGTTGTACAGGTAGCGCGAGGTCCGTACCCCGTACGAGGTCTTGGCCGGCGTACTCCCGACGAAACTCTCCCCGAAGTGTTCCACCAGCAATTCGGTGCGCCAGGCTGCAGTGGGATTCTGCAACAGCGGGAGGAGATTCTTGCCATTCACTTTCACCGGTGGTGTCACGCCAGCCCATGCGGCGAGTGTCGGGGCCAGGTCGATGTTGGCCACGAGGTTGGTGTCGGTGCGTGCCACCACCCCCGGCATTCGTACCCAGAAGGGCACCCGGATACACTCCTCATAGGGGCACGGCTTGGTGTCCCGCAACCGATGCTCTCCCCACGTCAGGCTGTTGTCGGAAAGGAAAATGACCAGCGTGTTGCTCCAGCGTCCGGTCTGCTGCAGTGTGCCGATGATGCTGGCGACGGCCCGGTCAACCGACTGGAGCGACTCCAGCATCGATCGGTGCAGCGCATCGCTGCTGGCGATCTTGCTTGCACTCATCAGCGGCAGAGCTTTGACCCAGGTCGGCTTGTCGCTCACGTTCGCTTCATTGAAGGACGCGGGGCGCCAATTCGGGAAAGCGGCAAAAGAGCCGATGTCCTGGGGCGCGGGGGTAGCCGGGGAATGCGGGGCCGTCGGCGCGAAATACAGAAAGATCGGCTGCCGGGCTGGGGCGGAGAGAATGAATCGCGTTGCCTTGCGGGAGTAGACATCGGTGCTATAGTCGGCGGCGGCGCCTCCGTAGCTGACCACCGTGCCATTCTCATTGAGCGTGTAATTGTAGAAGTAACCGCCACTCACCAGCGCCTCGAAGTTATCCCAGCCCGGCGGAATCGCAGGTGAAATCACATCATAGGCATTCAGGTACTTGCCGATCAGTGCGGTGCGGTAGCCGGCCCCGTGCAGCCAGGTCGCCACGGTGGACGTGGCATTGAACGTCACGGCGCCCCCGTACGGAGCCGACGTGTACTTCACCCCATGATTGTGCACGTACAAGCCGGTCAGAATGCTGGAGCGACTGGGGCAGCAGAGCGAGGTGGTCACGAAGCCCCGGCTGAACCGGACCGTCTCGGCGTTGAGCAGCGCGGAGGTCAATGGCATGTAGGGCATCTGGTCGAACCGCTGGTCATCCGTCAGGATGACGAGGACGTCTTTGGGCGGCGGATTGGCGACGACGATGCTGACCGCGGCGGACGTCGCGGTGTTCCCTGCGGTGTCCCGGGCGAGGGCGCTGACCGTGTGACTCCCGTTGAGGAGCGTGTCGGTTCTGTAGCTGAGCGCATAGGGCGCGGCGAGGACTTCCGCGCCCACCGCGATTCCGTCGACCTGGAACTGCACCCCCGCCACCAGCCCGTCGTCGGTCGCGTCGGCCTGCAGGGTGATGGTGTGCTGCACCGTGGTGCCGGGCAGCGGGGCGGTGAGCGCGACGGTGGGCGGCGTGACATCGGGCGGTGCCGGATTGGCGACGACGATGCTGACCGGGGTGGCGGTGGCGGTGTTCCCCGCGGTGTCACGGGCGACGGCGGTGAGCGCGTGCGGGCCGTTGACCAGGGTGTCGGTGGTGTAGTCCAGCGCATACGGGGCGGCGGTGAGCTCGGTGCCGACGATGATGCCATTCACCGCGAACTGCACCCCCGCGACTCCGCCGTCGTCGGTCGCGTCGGCGGTGAGCGTGACCGTGTGACTGACAACCGCCCCGGCGGCCGGGGCGGTGATCGCAACGACCGGTGGCGTGAGGTCGGGCGGCGGCTGCAGGCTCAGCGACAGATCATCGAACACGGCGCTGCCGGTGTCGCCCGGCTCCATGGCTACTCGCAGCTGAAACCGGGCTCCGATCGTGCCCGCGGGTGCCGTGACCGTGGCGGCGAAGCGAGCCCAGTCCTGACTTCCGGTCGCTACTCCAACAATGTCGCTGCCGAGCAGATGCGCCGGAGGAATCGTGTCGGTGAGGCCGAGGGTGTCGAGCCAGAGGAGCTCGAGGGTGGCGCCCGTCCCGGCCAGGCTGTCGGTCGCCACCCAGCCGGCGGCGGCGTACGTCGCCCCGGCCGTGACCGGCACCTCCTGGTACACGGCGTAGTCGGTCAGGCCGGAGGCCAGAATCCGCTGGGCGAGCACGCCGCCATGGACCCTGATGCCGTCCAAGCTTCGTCCGGCGGAGTCGCTGTTCTGCCAGCCAGCGCCGCCGGCCTCGAAGTCGGGGTTCTGCAGCAGCTCCACCGCCTGCGCAGCCGCTTGGAGGGCCGGGCGGGGGGCGAGATGCTCCTCGGAAACGCAGGTAGCGACGGCGGCGGGAAGCACGATCAGGGAGAGGAACCGGCGCCAGCGAACGCCGGTCCCACGAGGCTTGGGGTGGAGTTCCGAATTGCACGAGGGTGGGACAGGCGTGCGCATTGTGGACTCCCTGCATCGCATGGTGACGGGACCAGACGACAATCGCGAGCATGGTGCCTTGGGCGCTGACCATCGGAACCGAGTACCGATGCCGCTCCCACGATCGAGCCAAACAATTGTGTGTGTTGTACCTGCATCCCGCAGGCGGGGCAGATTGGCGCCCACGCCTGCGGTCGAGGTTGCAGAATTGGAGTGTGTTGCTTGTGGGGTACAGCAATTCGCATGCCGGTCTGAACGACTCCCATCTCGCTGGGAATCGGCGGTGCGATCGGCTCACAGGCGGCAAGTTATGCCGCCAGGCCAAGCCACAGTCCTATCGACCACAGTAGCTCGGTCTCGTCAGCGCAGCGTCATTTCCGGCATCACCCGCCCCTCGGAGCGGGCAGCGTCAGTTCGTAGTGTCGAAAGACCTCGTCCAGTTTCCACCCCCGCGACTCATATAGTCGCTGTGCTGTCAGGTTGGTGTGCGCGGTGGCCAGCTCGAGGCCGCAGGCGCCATCCTCGGTCGCAAACTGCTCCGCCCGCGCCATGAGCTGCCCTGCGACCCCGTGGCCGCGCGCCCGGGCGGCCACAAACAGGTCGTTGAGCAGCCAGAGCCGCTGGCACCGGGTGGAGGAGAATATCGGATAGAGCTGGGTGAAGCCCACGGCCGTCGCGCCATCCAGCGCGAGGAAGATCACCGCATCCCCTTTGGCCAATCGAGCGGCCAGGAATTGCCGGGACTTGTCGGCGGCAGGCGCTTCCTCGTAAAACTGGCGGTAGGCCTCGAACAGCGGCACGAGGGTGTCAAGGTCGGCGGAAGTGGCCTGGCGGATATCCATGGATGCGAGTCCTGTCCGGTGTTTCTGCCGCGCAGTGGTGAATGACTTGCCGGTCGTGCGGTGGGCGACTAGCCTCTCCCCACCCCGAACCCAAGGACCGTCAGATGGCCGACGAGCTGCAGACCGCCGAGAAGCACGCCAAGTATGTCCCGATGTTCCATGGATGGACCTTCGGACTGCTGCTGGTCAACCTGGTCTGGACGATCATCCAGCTGGTGCGCGCACCGTCCGTGGGCGGCGTCATCCAGATCGGCCTCGTCGTCGCCATCGTCCTGGCGGCGTTTTACGCCCGGGCCTTTGCGGTCGGAGTGCAGGACCGGGTCATCCGGCTCGAGGAGCGGATGCGGCTTGCGGAGCTGCTCCCCGCCGATCTCCGGCCCCGCATCGGGGAGCTGCGCACCGGACAGCTGGTGGCCCTCCGGTTTGCCTCCGACGCCGAGCTTCCCGAGCTGGTGCGACGGGTGCTGACCGAGCAGATCCGCGACAAGAAATCGATCAAGCAGTTGATCCGCACCTGGCGACCGGACTCCGCGCGGGTCTGAGGTCGCCCCGCTCGCTCCGGGCTACCGCCCTGGGGCCCGCCGGATCTGCGCGGAGAAGTCTGGCTGGCCCAGCGCCGCCCGCGCCTGGTCGTTGATCCGGTATCGGGTCCGCGCCTCTGCAATCGTGAGGGTCGTGTCGATCAGGCCCAGTCCGTGGATCACCGCGTCGCTGTAGCCGGGCAGCACGATGCGCCAGCTGGATGGAATCCGGTCCGGTGCCTGCGCGTTGACGTGGCGCACCAGGTTCAGGGTGCAGTTGTTGGTCAGCGTATTGTAGAACTCGGGCCGGGTGCGGATCGCGTTGGCGCGTTCGAGCATCGCGACGAACATCCGCCGGATCTGGTCCCGCTCCGCCCGGATCGGGTAGAGATCGACATCGGTCCCGTCGAACACCGCCCGCCGCCCGATGAGGTCCTGCTCGTCGCCCACCACATAGATCAGCTCGAAGTTCCGCAGTGCGCCCGCCAATACCCCATACGTTTCCTTCGGCTCCCGTCGCGCCTCGATCGAGATGGCGAGATACTGCCCGTCATCGAACCCGAAGCTCACGAAGGCATGGGCCGGCCCGCGCCACGCGGTGCCGAACGGGACGACGACGTACCACGCCGTGGCAATCGTCCTCAGGTCGTAGGTCCGTGATTCCCAGGCGGGGGTGTAGGCGGTGCTGCTGGTCCAGCGGAAGTTGCGCACGCCGTCGATCCGGACCGTGTCGCCCGAGAAGGCCGCCGCAGGCAGGACCGACTGGTCGATGCTCCACTCCCGGCTGTGACTCGGCGTCCGTGACCGGAGCACCAGGATACCGGCGACGGCAGCCACCACTGCGCCGAAGCCCAGCCATCCCCAGGCCGTCATCGGTCGTCGCGTATGCGGCAGAGGCAACCGCCCATGCTATTCGGCGGCCTTCGGGGCGAGGAACGGCCGGAACTCGACCTCGACCGCATAGCCGTCGTGGCCCAGCAGCGCGGTGAGCAGCTGACGCGCGCTGGTCTCGGCGTGATCCAGCACGGCCAGGTCCCGTGCGGCATGCGCCAGCTGCGCCCGTGCCAGCATGTGGATGGTGTCGCGATCGGCGGGGTGGAACGGATTCCACAGGCCGCGCTGCTCGTCGTAGGTCCGCAGCTCCGTGATGTCGATGCCGAGCAGCTTCGCGTGGGGCAGGATGACGTGGATCCGGTGGGCGCCGGCGTCGACGGTGACCTGCGCGTCATGGCTCAGATCCACGCCGACCATCGCCTTGCCCGTCACCACCACGAGGGCCCGCTTGGTGGAGCCGAGCCGGGTCTGCTCGTAGGTGACGACATCGCGCACCGCCGCCTCCGTGGTGACCAGCTTGGCCACCGACCGGATCCGCTCGATAATCGCGCCCTGCGTGATCGTGGTGCGGCCCGGTGCGGTGAACAGGTCCCGGACACTGTTCCCGGCTCCCCGGAGGAAAACCATCAGACCCAGGGCGACGGCGAAGGCCAGCAGCAGCGCGCGCCAGCGGAACGGTGGCATCCCGCGCTCAGCTCAGCCCCTTCCGGATGGCGAGGAGCACCTTGTCGGCGAAGAGATCGACCTCGTCCGGCGTGGTATAGACATTCGGCGTGATACGGATGCCGGTGAACTCCGCGTGCGTGATCGGCGTGGTCACGATCTTGTGGTGTTCCATCAGCCAGGCACCGAGCTGGTTATGATCGATCCCGTCGACGTGGAACATCGCGATGCCGGCGCTGTTGCTGCCTTCCAGGGGGGTGAGAATCTTCACCCGGTCACTCTCCGTCTCCAGCCGCTTTGCCCAGCGGTTCCTGAGCCAGCGCAGGCGGGCCACTTTGCGTTCCGCACCGATGGCGTGGTGAAAGGCCAGGGCGACGCTGATCGCATTGTGGTTGGCGGCTGGGTGGGTGCCGATCTCCTCGTACTTCCGGATGTTCTCGTCCATCGTGTCCGGCGCGGCCATCAGCGGCCAGAGTTTCTTCTGTTTGCTCTTGCGGACGTAGAGGAATCCGGTGCCGATCGGCGCCAGCAGCCACTTGTGCAGGCTGGTGCCGTAGTAGTCGCAGTCGAGCTCATCGCGGGTGAAGGGGAAGTGGGCGTAGGCGTGGGCGCCATCAACGAACACCTCGATGCCGCGGGGCCGGGCCCACTGCACCAGTTCGCGCACCGGCAGGATCTGGCCGGTCAGGTTGGTGATGTGGGTGATCTCGATGACGCGGGTCCGCGGGGTCACGGCGGCCTTGAAGGCATCCAGCACATGGGTGGGTGAGGGTGGCGGCACCTTGAACGAGACCTGCTTGAGCACGAGGCCGTCGCGCCGGACCCGCTGGTCCCACGCCGTGATCATGCGGCCATAGTTCTGGTTGGTGACGACCACTTCGTCGCCCCGGGCGAGGTCGAGCCCGAAGATCATCGTCTCGTTCGCCTCGGAGGCGTTGCGGACGATCGCCATCTCCTCGATGTCGCAGCCGAAGGAGCGCGCCAGGTCCCGGCGCACGCTCTCGACCCGCGGCTCCAGCGTCTGCCACATGTGGATGACGGGCAGCTCGTTGGAGAACCGGAGGTCGCGGATCATCTGGTCCAGCACATGGGTCGGACTCGGGCTGCAGCCGCCGTTGTTCAGGTTGACCATCGTGCGGTCACAGTCGAAGGCCCGCTGGATCGTGCCCCAGTAGTCCTCGTCATCGGGGCCCCCGGCCCGGGAGCCGGCCGGGGGGAGGGCCGCTCGCAGGTCCAGCACCTGCCGGAAGCCGTCCGGCCTGAGCGACGGCAGCACCGCCGCCCCGGCCAGCGCACTCATGAAGGACCGGCGACTGGTCATACCCGCCTCATTATAGAAGGGATGGAGTCAATGTAGGCGCTTCGCCCCCTACCGCCAGAGCAATCCTTCCTCTATTGTTGTGCCGGCGTTTGGGAGGGCCAAGGCGTGCCTTGGCCCTGCCTCTTTTATCCACCGAGGGATCCGGACCCCATGAATATCATCGCCAGCGAAATGCGCAAAGGCATGTGCCTCCTGTACGAAGGCGAGCCCTGCCGCGTTCTTGAATTCCATCATCACACGCCGGGGAACCTGCGGGCGATGGTCCAGGCCAAGCTCCGGAAGCTGCGCACCGGGACCCAGTTCGAGCACCGGTTCCGCTCCACCGACACGGTGCAGGTCGCCGATCTCGAGACCCACACCCTCGAGTACATGTACGCCGGTGGCGATACCTACCACTTCATGAACACCGACAACTACGACCAGCTCGAGGTCGACAAGGAGGATCTGGGCGACGCGGCACCGTGGATGGCCTCGGGGATGAAGATCATCGCCGAGTTCTTCAACGGCCGCCCGATCGGGATCCAGCTGCCCAACGCGCTGGTCCTCGAAGTGGTCGACACCACCCCCGCGATGAAAACCGCGACCAAGTCCTCGTCCTACAAGCCGGCCAAGCTGGACAACGGCGTGACGATCAACGTCCCCGAGTTCATCAACAACGGCGAGAAGGTCCGGGTCAATCCGACCACGGGAGAATACCTCGATCGTGTGAAGTGAGCGGGCCCCTGGCCCGGTCATCCCGGGCATCGCGAAAGCTCTCTCCAACTCGGAGCCGAACCCGATAGCCGCCAGGGGCGGAGCAATCGCTCCGCCCCTTCCCGTCCTCCCCTCCCCTTTCCGCCCCTACCACAGCGTCTTAGCTTTGAGGCACCCCCACCCCGTCGAGCTGCGTGGCCGAACTCGCGACCGCCTCCCCTGATCAGGAACGCGCGGTTCTCCCGCGCGATGTCGCGGTCTTTCTTCCGCTGTTCGCGATTGCCCTCCACAAAGTCACGACCTACCCCGCGGGCCATCCGCTGCTCGGGTCCGCCGTCGAAGCCTCGGCCCAGCATCTGAATGTCGTGCTGGTCAACCGCCCCTTCCTCCTCCTCGGGGTGGCCCGCAACCAGATGCTGCTCGAGGGATTCGCCACCGATCCGGACAATCCGGTGCTGCGCGAACTCGCGGCCAAGCTGCACCGTCATCAGCTCGGTGCCCTCAAGTTCACCCCCGGGGTGAGCCGCGAGGAGGTGCAGCAGCTGTTCACCGCGCTTGCCACCGATGCCCGGCTGCATCCGCTCGGGACGGACCTCGAGCAGTACGATACGAAGTGGGAGCATATCCGCCTGCTGCCGCCGGCCTATGATCGGCTGGAGCTGACGACGGACGCCGGCGGCGAATCGTTGCTGGGGGAGCAGGCCCACGTCGACAGCTCCGCCAGCCGGCTGTGGATCGGACTCGCCGCCGCCGCAATCGCCCGGGAAGGGGCCCCGGAACTGCACACCGATCCCCGCGCGATCGCGCGGGCGCTCAACCAGAAGCTGCGGGACCCGGAGCAGGCCCGGCAGGTCGTGAGCTACCTGCTCGGCCTCTCCAAGGAACTGCGCA
>JAWXBX010000140.1:0-34162 GCA_034440415.1 Gemmatimonadota bacterium
CGCGCGCACAACAAGCAGTGTCATCCCTTCGTGTGGAGCTACTCGGATCCCACCCGCCGCATCCGTGTCCACGGAACTTGAGTTACAGTCCACTAGTTCCATGGCGAGGCTCGGGTTGGGCCTGAGCCTGGAGCCTACGAGCTCCGCCAAGGCCAACCCCGTGTCAGCCCGAGCCACGCGGAGGTCGGGGTTAGCCGCGAATGCGCGCGTAACGGCTTCATTCATCGAGAGCGGACTGGCCGAAGCCTGGGCCATCTGAGCTGCCGCCACGCTCACCGGACAAACGCCACCCAAGAGCGACGGCCCGAGCACGCAGAGCAGAAACCTGCGCCCGCACTTCCTTGCTGCCCGGCCTAACTGGCCCTCCCCGGAGGGAGCCGTCCGGCTGGCCGATACAGCCAGGGCTTTCGGTCTCGACGCGATGGAACAGTTCGACATCAGGGCCGGCCCGTCTCGGTCGCCCGATTGTGGTCCATACCTGGCATCGAGTCAGTCACCGGGAGATTCGTCCTCTTCGGTGGTGAGCTTCGCGGGTGGATCTTGACGGGGGTCATCGGGGCGTGATGTCGGTGCCCGGCCGAGGCCGAGTCGGCTGGGAGAGAGACCTCCGGCATCGTACGATGCATGCCACTGGGCGGCATGTCGACCATCATCGCCTCCATCATTCGCATCATCGCCGTGTCGGCCATCATCCGCTGGTGCATGACCGGGTCGGCCATCATCCGGCGATGCATCTCCATCATCATCTGCTGATGGGCCTGCATGGCGGAGTCCCCCATCATGGCGGGCATCGCCATGCCGCTCATGTCGTGGCCTGGTGCGCCATGCTCCATGCCCGCCATGCCACCCATCGCGGGGGCCTCCGCGCCGAAGGTCGGCACTTCGGGGAGCAGTCCGGTGGCCGGCCCGCCCATGATGCCGATGCCGCCCATCATCTCGCCCATGTTCTGCCACTCGTCCTGCGACATCACATTCCGGGTGGTGTCCTGCATTTCGTCGAGCGCGGCGTAGATCACCGCCCGTTTCCGGCCTGCTGGCACGGTATCTGACGCGAGGATATCGGAGATGATGTCGTGAGTCATGTGCAGGTTGTCGAAGATGATCGCCGCCCGCGGATGCGCCGCGGTGAACAGCGGGGCGATGACCGGCGTCATGGGCATCACCTTCGGGAATCGGGCCGGTGCGTCCTTGAGCATGGTCCAGAACCGGGCGATCGTTGTCTGGACTCCCGCCTTCTTCTCTCCCATCGTCGTGCCGAGGATGAGGGGCTCGTACAGCCCCACCTGCAGCCAGTGGTAGGCCCAGATCAGACCGTTGAACTTGGGGTACTCCCGCCGGAAGACCTGGCTGTAGTACTGGTCGTCCATCAGGGACATCGACTTGGGAGCCGCCGCGAACGCCAACCGATGGTTTGACAGGTAATAATCGGTAAGCTGTTCGATACGTGCGTCCTGCGCCGCGCGGGTCATCCGATCGTCGGCATAGACATCGTAGATCTGGCGGTGGAGCACATGGGCCCAGTCGAACATCAGCTTGGCCCGCCAGGCCAGCTTGGCATACGCCGGCTCGATCGTCTCCTCGGCGACGGCGAACCGTGGCGGGCGCACCAGCAGGTCGGTGGTCAGGTAGTTGTACTGGCGGGTCTCCAGCTCTCCCACGAGGTCCCGCGGCCGGGTGTAGAGCTTTTCGTACAAGACCGCATGCCCGTAGTCGAAGGCGTTGAACAGGCGGCCGCCTTCGGGATACTTCGACAGGAACTGCCAGTTGAAGCTGCCGGGATAGTAGAACTGCTCGTTCCGCTGGTCCTGCGCCGTCAGCGAGCCGGTGATTGTCGCGAGACCGGCGATGACCAGGGCGACACGAATGGCTTTCATGGTGCGGTATGCCTCCATCAGCGGCCCGCACCCCGCGGCATCAGCCACGGCAGTGCGAACGCGTGCGAGAATCCAGCGGTGACTGCGATGTCCGGCCCGGCATCCTGGCGGAGCCGCCGCCGCAGCCCCAGATCGAAGACTGTCGTCGTGGTCCACTGGTACCGCGCCCCAATAGCCGCATTGACTTCAACCGGCGCCTCCCGGACCGGGCGCAGTACCGCGATCTCACCGACCAGCAGCGCGCTCTGGCGGAACAGCGTCCGATCGACCGCCATGCTGTAGCTCCACCGGCTGCCCGGCTCGACGGCGCCCAGCTGTGTCTCGTCGCCGAAGGTCCACGCGGCATTGACGTGAAATCTGGTCCGGCCCCAGGAGCGGGTCGCGATGGCCTTGAGGCTCACCCGGGTGGCGTCCCCGCCGAGTGCGCCCACCGGCAACAGCAGATCGGCCCGCGCCGCGAGCGCGGGGAAGTGGCGGCTTTCAGTATTGAGATTGTAGAGCCCGAAGAGCCGGAGGCCGGCAACGCCCCAATCGGTTTTCCCGCCCGCCGCGCTCCCCGCCACCGGCAGCTTGAGGCCGAGCTGGCCGTTGCGGAGGACGCCGTATTCGAGCTCGGGGGTGAATGCGTGGAGATCGGCGCCGCCCCGCTCCCGCTGATAGGCGTACGGCAGCAGGAATTCGAAGGCGTGGCGTTCCACCGGGTAGGCATCTTCGGTGAGGACTGGCCGGTCGTCATCGAGGTTGCGATAGTCGATTTGCGCGGCGAGAGGAGCCACAGGCGCGATGAGCGCGACGGCCGCAAGGGCAAGCCGGAGGTGCGGCCGCGGATTTTTCGTGAGAGGCATGGGCGGAACCTACCCGCCGGAGGTTACCTCTCTCTCAAGGATTGATTAGGGTTTCTTGAGAATCGGCCAGGCCTCCCGGGAGGCTGCTAGGCTATTCCCGGGCAATTGCGAAACGGAGTTCCGATGCGGGTGCTGGTGGTGGAGGACGAAGCCAAGGTCGCCCGCTTTCTGGTGCAGGCCCTGGAGGAAGAGGGCCATGCCGTGGACGCGGCCGGCGATGGGGTGGAGGCCGGTAACCTGGCGCACGTCAATGCCTACGATCTCATCCTGCTCGATGTACAGCTTCCCCGCATGGACGGCCTGCAACTCGCCGCCGAACTGCGGCGCGGCGGCCTCCAGTGCCCCATCCTGATGCTCACCTCGCGGGATTCCACCCAGGATGTGGTCCGCGGTCTCAACGCTGGCGCCGATGATTACCTGACCAAGCCCTTCGCGCTGGAGGAGCTGCTCGCCCGGGTGAACGCCCTCACCCGACGGCAGCTCGGTCCCGTCACCGGAATCCTCCGCTTCCAGGACCTGGAAATGGACCGGCTCCGTCGGGTGGTGAAGCGGGGCGGCCGGACGCTGGACTTCTCCCCGCGGGAGTTCCGGTTGCTGGAGTTCTTCCTGCTCAACCCCGAGCGGGTGGTCAGCCGCACTACCCTGCTGGAAAAAGTGTGGGACATGTCCTTCGACCCGGAGACGAATGTCGTGGATGCCCACATCTCCAATCTTCGCAAGAAGCTCGAGGAGGGGGATCGCCCTCGCCTGATTCAGACCGTTCGGGGCGCCGGCTACGCCCTCCGGCCGGTCGCGACCGAGGCATGAACCACTCGTTTCGGATGGCCCTCGCCCTGCGAACGGCCGGCGGAGTGCTGGCCCTGACGCTCCTCCTGGGAGTGATCAGCGCCCTGGCGCTGCGCAGCCTGCTCTACCGCCAGCTGGACGAAACGCTGGTGCATCTGGCGGAAGTCGAGGCGCAGGCGGGGGCGGCGCACACCAGCTCGGAATTCGAGTTCCACGAGGGGGTCCTCCTTACCGCGCGCCCGGGGCCGAGCGCGGAATTGACCCGGTACGCCCAGCTGTGGACCAGCGATGGGCAACCACTGCTGCGGAGCCGGAACCTGCCGGCCGACCTGCTGCTGCCTGCGACTGCCGTCGCAGCCGCACGGGAAGGGCGGATCGTCTGGGACACGCACCACTGGCGGGGAGAACGGCTCCGGTGCGTGGTCTACCCACTGCAGCTCGTGGGGAAAGCCCACGGGATGCACATGCTTCAGGTCGCCGCTCCACTCGCCCCGCTGGAGCGGACCTTTCGCGACTTCCTGCTGCTCAGCGTGCTGCTCAGCGTGTTGGCGGTGGGGGCGGCTTTCCTCGTGGGGTGGCGGATCGCAGGGGTGGCACTCCGACCCACCGCGGAGATCACCGCCCAGGCAGAGGCGATCCGGGAGGGAACTCCCACCCCGACCATCACCGCGCACGCCGACGCGGAGGAGTTCGCCCGCCTGGTTCAGGTGCTGAACGCGATGCTCGGCCGGCTCGACCGGGCGTCCGCGGTGCAACGCCGCTTCACCGCCGATGCAAGCCATGAGTTGCGCGGGCCGCTGACCGCGCTCCGCGGCGAGCTGGATCTCGCACTCAGGCGTGAGCGGACCCCGGAGGAGTATCGCACGACGATTGCCCGGTGCCGCGAAGAAGTCATCCGCCTCACCCGGGTCGCAACCGATCTGCTCACCCTCGCCCGCAACGAGGCGGGGCTAACCCCACTGGACACGACCGAGGTCGACCTGCAGCTGGTGGCGGATCGCGTGGTCGGCCGATTCCAGGCTGTCGCCATGGAGCGCGGAATCCAGTTCGCCGTGTCGGGGCCCGCGACCGTCGTGCGGGGTGACCCTGCGATGCTGGAGCGCGTCGTCGGCAACCTGGTCGACAACGCGGTCAAGCATTCACCCGCGGGGGGAACCATCACGATTGAGCTGGTGTCCGGGAATACGGTGGCCCTCACCGTGCGCGACCAGGGGCCGGGCGTTGCCCCGGCGGATCAGCCGCAGCTGTTCAATCGGTTCTTCCGGGGCGACGTGCGGCAGGAGGACAGCCACAGCACAGGCCTGGGGCTCGCTATCGCCAAGGCGGCCGCCGAAGCTCACGGCGGCCGCCTTGCCTTCCTCGGGAATGATCCGGGAGCGGTGTTCCGGCTTGAGCTCCCCGCCGGGATCACGCCGTCGTGAAGGTGAACAGCATCCCGTAGTGGCTGCCGTGCTTCCAGCCGGCGCCCATCATCGCCACCGGTTGACCGGCGTGGCTCCCGCCCATCATCCCGCTCGTCGCCCACTGCCCGCCCAGCGTCGTCCAATCGTTCATGTCCATCATGTGGTTCTGCCCATCGGTCATCCCCGCCCCGACGTGGATCGTGAACGGGGTACCGGCGGCGAGCGGACTGGTCGGGGTGCAGGTCAGGGTGGTGAGGTCGGGGCTCCAGTCGCAGCTCATGGGAACCGCGGGACCGCCGATGCCGCCCTGGTGCAGGTCCATGTACTGCTCCATCCCGGCCATCATCGGTTGTCCGAAGGTGAGGGTAATGGTCGTCGACGTCGCCACCGCGGTGGCGGCGGGGGTGGGGTTGACTGAGGCGAGCGCCGCGGTCGCGGGGCCATTGGAATCACTACAGGCGCTGAGGGTGAGGGCGACGATCCCGGCCATCGCGGGCAGTGAAATGGGTCGCAACATCGGGGGCTCCAGAGTGTCAGTGATGTAAGCGCTGGTGAAGTGGCGATCGGCCCCATCGGGGCCGTCCGGGGTACGAGCCAACACCGGGACCGCGTTGCCGCAGTCCCGGCGGGGCGACATCATGGCTTGCCGCGGGGAATCGTCAGCTTGCGCGCCGCGCGCTGGGCGGGCGCCGTGCCCGGGGCCAGGAACATTGCCTCCAGTCGTGCCTGCTGATCCGGCGTGAGGATGGCCAGCGCCTCGTCATAGGCCTGCCGCCGAGTCACCATCGGGACGTGTTGCGTGTTGTGGGGCTTGCCACCCTGATGGGTAAAACTGTGCTTCTCGGTCCGGATGGCGATGCTCAGATTGTCCAGCCGGGCAAACTGCTCATCGGTCAGCTGCAGCACTTCCTTCTGCGCCATGATCCGCTCCACAACCTGGTGCGGCTTGAGACCCCGGAAGGCCTGGGGTACCGGGCCATCAGCGCGGGCGGTGGTCGTGGCGGTGAGCAACAGGGCGGCAGCGAGTCCAAGTACGGTGCGGGCGGTCATGGGATCCTCCTTGGTACATGATCAGCGGGTCGGCTGATCGCTAGTTCGGTGACTCGGTGTGTCATCCTTCGCGATCAATATTGCCTGGCGGTGCTGAGGCGAGCCTGAGGCCCACATTAGGAGCTGTTGAACATCGCCGAGGTTAGGTTCCTTGAGATTCGTCGCGGACTTCCGGGCCGATCATTAGGCTTGAGCGCTCCACCAGCGCACTGGCGCGCACCTGAGGACGACATGCCCCAACACGACCATCACCATCACCCCACGACGCCCACTGCGACGGTCCCAGCCGCCACGCATGGCGAGCCGGCAACGCCGCCGGCCGCGCCACAACCGGCGACGGGCATGCACCACGATCACGCCTCCGCCATGGCCGACCCGGCGATGGCGCAGCAGATGGAAGCCGACATGCGACGACGGTTCTGGGTCGCCCTCGGATTCACCATCCCGGTGGCGCTGCTCGCGGGCCATATCCCCGGCGTGCCGATGCTGGTGCACCCGCCACTGGCCAACTGGCTCGGCCTGCTGCTCTCGACACCGGTCGTCTGGTGGTGCGGCTGGATCTTCATTGCCGGCAGCTATCATGCGCTGCATGCCCGCAAGCTCGACATGTCGGTCCTGATCGCGACCGGTGTGCTGGCCGCCTGGCTGGCCAGCGTGTACCTGACCGTGATCGGCGAGCCGGTCGCGTTCTACGAAGCGGCGGCGATGCTGGTGACCTTCGTGCTGTTCGGTCACTGGATGGAGATGAAGTCACGTCGGGGCACCTCGGACGCGCTGCGGGCGCTGTTCGATCTCGTCCCGCCGACAGCGCGTGTCCTCCGCAACGGTGTGGAAGCCACGGTGCCGACCAGTGAAGTCATCGTCGGCGACCAGCTCCGCCTCCGTCCCGGCGACAAGATTCCGGTCGATGGCGCCATGGTGGAGGGCGAGACCGACGTTGACGAAGCGCTGGTCACCGGGGAGAGCCGGCCGGTGAAGAAGCGCGCCGGCGACGCACTGATCGGTGGCGCGATCAACGTGAGCGGCGCGGTGACGATGCGGGCCACCAAGGTGGGAAGCGACACGGTGCTGGCTCAGATTGCCGCCCTGGTCGCCACGGCGCAGAACTCCAAGGCACCGGGTCAGCGACTGGCCGACCGGGCCGCCGCCGTCCTGGTCGTCGTCGCCGTCGGCGCCGGTGTGCTCACCTTCATCGGCTGGACCGTCCTGGGCGATGCCCCGTTCGTCACCGCGCTGACCTTCGCCATCTCCGCCGTGGTTATCGCCTGCCCCGATGCCCTTGGCCTTGCCACCCCGACGGCGGTGGCGGTCGCGACCGGGCTCGGCGCCCGCCACAACATCCTGATCAAGGATGCGGCGACACTGGAAGGGGTGAGCCGGATCCAGACCGTCGTGCTCGACAAGACCGGCACGATCACGGAAGGGAAGCCCAGCGTAACCGATGTCGTCCCGGTCGCTGGCACCACAGAGGAAGAGGTCCTCGGCAACGCGGCCGCCCTCTCCAGTCAGTCCACCCATCCGCTGTCGCTGGCGATCGTCGCGGCGGCCACGGCACGCGCGCTCGCCGCCACCACCCCCGCAGATCAGCTCAGCAACGTGCCCGGCCAGGGACTGCGCGGAAGGATTGGCGGGCAGCCGGTCCTGGTCGGCAACGCTGCACTCCTGCGCGGGGCCGGCGTGGACCTGACCGCGCTCGACGGTGACGCAGCGCGACTGGGGCAGACTGGACGCTCGCTGGTCTACGTTTCCATCGGGGGCAAGGCGCTTGGCGTGGTCGGCATCACCGATGCCATTCGTAGCTCCTCACGACAGGCGATCACCGATCTCAAGGCGATGGGCATCCGGCCCGTGCTCCTGAGCGGCGACCTCAAGGCCACGGCGGAGCAGGTCGCAAGGGAGGTCGGCATCGAAGAGGTCTACGCCGAGGTCCGGCCGGAGCAGAAGGCGGAGTATGTGAAGCGGTTGCAGGCGGAAGGCCGGTTCACCGCGATGGTGGGCGACGGGGTGAATGACGCCCCCGCGCTGGCCCAGGCCGATATCGGCATCGCGATCGGCGCCGGGACCGATGTCGCCATCCAGGCGGCGCAGGTAGTGCTGATGCGCTCCGATCCGACCGATATCGCCCGCGCCGTCCGGCTGAGCAAAGCCACCGTCAGGAAGATGAAGCAGAACCTGGGCTGGGCGAGCATCTACAATCTGCTGGCGATCCCGGTGGCGGCAGGGGTGTTCTACCCGAGTCTGGGCTGGTCACTGCGCCCCGAAATCTCCGCACTGCTCATGTCCGCGTCCTCGATCATCGTGGCGCTGAACGCGGTGTCGCTCAGGCGGACGAGGCTCTGAAGTCGCTCCGCCATCGCGGACGGAGTGCTGGGCCGGAGCCGAGGGCGGCCCCACCCGACCGCCTCTGCAGCGGCTGGCCACGGCCCGTTGCCGACATCCCTGTGTCGCTGCCACATTCCCTCACGTCACCTCTGCTCGCAGGACCCCTGCGCCTTCCCACAGGATTCGCCATGCCACTGCAGTTTCTGTTCATCGGCCTCGCCGCAGGCGTCCTCTCCGGATTGTTCGGCGTCGGCGGCGGCATCCTGATTGTCCCGGCACTCATCCTCGGGGCGAAGATGTCGCAGCACACCGCGACCGGCACCTCGCTCGGCGCCCTGCTCCTGCCGGTTGGTGTGTTAGGTGCGTGGCAGTACTACAAGGCAGGCCAGCTCGACATCCACGCCTCGCTCTGGATCGCGCTGGGCCTGCTCTTCGGGGCCTGGGCCGGTGGGGCGCTCGCCCAGGAGATCTCCGGCCCGGGGCTCCGTCGCGGATTCGCCGTGCTGCTGGCGCTGGCGGCGGTACGTCTCTGGTTCAAGACCTGACATCTCGTGCGCACCCGCCTGCAGTCCATTCTCGCCGGGTGCGTTGCCTGCCCCGCGCTGTGGCCTGCGCTGCTCAGCGCGCAGGCGGAAGCGGCGCCTTTGCCCAGCGCCACCATCCCGCGCTATCCGCGAGGCGAGGTCGTTGAGCGAGTCGAGAGCCGCAGCGACCGGCAGCAGCACTACGCCGTCTACCTCCCCTCCCGCTATTCCCCCGCCCGACGCTGGCCACTGCTGCTGCTGATGGATCCACGGGGGCAGGCCCTGTTTCCGCTGGCCCTCGTACAAGAGAGCGCGGAGCGCCTCGGCTACATCGTACTGAGCTCCTACAACAGCCGGAGCGACGAACCGGTCGACCCCAATCGCGACGCCCTCAACGCCATGCTGGCCGATGCGCAACAGGATTTCTCGCTCGACGAGCGCCGCTTCTACCTGGTGGGGTTCTCCGGCACCACCCGCGCCGGCTGGGAATTCGCCACCGAGCTGGCAGGCCACGTCGCCGGCCTGATCGGTGTCGGCGCCGGGCTGCCGAACGGCGCCACGGCTCCCGCGCCCCCAGGGCCAGCCGACCACCCGTTCGCCTTCTTCGGCGGCGCGGGCACGACCGACTTCAACTACGACGAGGTGATGCGGCTCGACGGCGTGTTCGACCGGCTCCACTGGCCCCACCGCATCGTGGCCTACCCTGGTTCGCATACCTGGCCGAAAGCCCCGGTGCTGGCGCAGGCACTCGCCTGGATGGAGCTGCAGGCCATGCGCACCGGCTTGATTGACGTCGACCAGGGCGCAGTGGACTCGCTGTTCGAAGCGGACAGGCAGGCAGCCCGAGCACTGGAACGGGACGGGCATCTGCTCGACGCCCTGCTTCGCTATCGCTCGGCGGCCACTGACTACGCCGGCCTGCACGCCACGACGGGACCCGTCGCGGATACCCTGCGCCTCAGTCGCACCGCCGGCGTCCGGGCGGAACGGAAGCGGCGCGGGGAGATCGAACGGCGTCAGTTCGCCTGTGTCGCCCGGATGGCGACGTACTTTGCGGGATTGCGCGATGGCAGCAGGAAGCCGCAATCGCTGTCGCAGGTGCTCAAGCATTTCGACGTCCCCGCCACCCAGCGGCTCGCCGCGGATCAGACCGACCGCGAGGCCTCCACGGCGGCACATCGGCGGCTGGAACACCTGTACGTCATGACCGCCTTCTACGAACCACGCGACCGGTTCGAGCGCCATGATCCCGCCGGCGCGCTCGGCATGCTGGAGATCGCCGAGGTGATCAAGCCGCACACGCCGTGGCTCTGCTACGATCGGGCACGGGCGCTTGCCTCTCTCAATCGTATTGATGAGGCGATGACTTCTCTGACCTGCTGGGTGAGCACGGGGAACATGACGGCTGCGGAGCTGGAGACAGATCCCCACCTGGCGCCGCTTCGGGGAGAACCGGGGTTCAGAGGCCTGAGGGATTGGGCGGCGGGGATGAAGGGCAGGAGGGAGTGAGGAGTGAGGAGTGAGGAGTGAGGAGTGAAGAGTGAGCAGGAGAAGACGAAGCGGTCTATCCGCAGGCCGTAACCTCGTTAGAGAGAAGATGCCGACACCGAAGCCTCATATCGCCATCCCGCGCACCGTCTGGGCACTGGGCTTCGTCAGCCTGTTCATGGATCTCTCCTCGGAGCTGATCCACAGCCTGCTGCCGGTCTTCCTGGTGACCACGCTGGGGGCGAGCGCCTTCTCCGTCGGCCTGATCGAGGGCCTGGGGGAATCGGTGGCACTCATTACCAAGGTGTTTTCCGGTGCGCTCAGCGACTTCATCGGCCGTCGCAAGGGACTGATCCTGCTGGGCTATGGCATGGCGGCGCTGACCAAGCCGCTCTTTCCCCTCGCCCGTTCGGTGGAGGCGGTCCTGACGGCACGGTTGCTGGATCGGGTGGGCAAGGGCATCCGGGGCGCTCCACGCGATGCCCTGGTCGCCGATGTCACGCCGCCCGCCATTCGTGGCGCCGCGTTCGGGCTGCGGCAGTCGATGGACACGGTGGGAGCGTTTCTCGGGCCGGTGCTGGCGATCGGCCTGATGTTCCTGTTTCACGGCGACATGCGGCAGGTCTTCTGGGTCGCGGTCGTTCCCGCCGTCCTCGCAGTGGTCCTGATCGTTACCGGGGTGGATGACACCCGCGACGTTGGGGCGTCCGGCCGCTTCCGATCGCCGTTGCGACTCGCGACGCTACGTGAACTGTCCCCCGGCTATTGGTGGGTCGTGGCGATCGGCGCGGTATTCACACTGGCACGCTTCAGCGAAGCCTTTCTGGTCCTGCGGGCGCAGCAGACGGGACTGGCGCTGACCTGGATTCCGCTGGTGCTCGTCGTGATGAATGTCGTCTATGCCCTGTCGGCCTATCCGGCCGGCGCGCTGTCGGATCGGCTGCCCCGCACCACCCTGCTGATCGCCGGCCTGGGTGTGCTGATTGTCGCCGACCTGATCCTGGCCCGCGCTACATCATCGCTGCTGGTCCTGTGCGGCGTGGCGGCGTGGGGGTTGCACCTGGGACTGACGCAGGGGATCCTCGCGGCACTCCTCGCGGACACCGCACCGGCCAATCTCAAGGGCACCGCCTTCGGCCTGTTCAATCTCGTGTCAGGCTTCTGCCTGCTGCTGGCGAGCGCGCTGGCGGGGTGGCTGTGGGACCGCCAGGGCGCGGCGAGTACGTTCTACACTGGCGGGGCGCTCGCGACGGTCGCGGCGATCATGATGCTGGCCCGAAGACGGCGTGCCTCTGATGGGCGCGGATGAATCCAGGCAGGATCGTGCAGATCTGGTCGCGACTCCCGGTGGAAGCGACGTGACCGACGCAGCAACAACTCCGGATCAAGGATGTTCATGACGACAACATGGTTCGACATCGCCACCCGCCCGGCCGTCGTCCGCCGCGCGCTCAAGTACGCGATCATCGTCGGGACAGTGCTGATCGCGATCAATCACGGCGACGCCATTCTGCGGGGCGACGTCTCGATTGATCGCCTGCTCCGGATGGGGCTGACGACACTCGTACCCTACGCGGTCTCCACACTTTCGAGCGTGGAGGCGCTGCGCTCCGCCGAGCGGGAGAAGACAACCCGGTAAGGAGTCGCCCGCACGGTCGGACCAGTCGGAGTCCGCTATTGGACCAGCGCCTGGTAGACCAGGGCCTGGAAGCGGTTGGCCAAGTCGACATCGCGGCGGGGCAGGAGCTGCATCATGAACACCGCCACGAGGTCGCTTGCCGGATCCACCCAGTAGCTGGTCCCGTAGGCGCCGCCCCAGCCGAACTGCCCGGTGTTGCCGAATTCGCCAGCCGCGCCGGGGTTGGTGAGAATCTCAAAGCCGAGTCCGAACCCCTGCCCGCGGGAACCGTAGACCGAGTCGATCTGATCACTGGTCATTAGCCGCACGGTGGCTGGCGCGAGGACCCGTGCGCCATCGAGAACGCCGCCGTTGTCCAGCATCTGAAGGAAACGGGCATAGTCGCGCGCGGTGGAGATGAGTCCTGCGCCGCCGGAGAAACTCAGCCGCGGACCATCGAGGTAGTCGCCCTGGCCGCGTGGTCCATCGGGCGCCCGCTCCAGCGCACCGCTCTCCGAGATCGCATAGACGGTGGTGAGCCGGCCCGCCTCCGTTATGGGCGGGTAGAACCAGGTGTCCTTCATGCCCAGCGGCTGGAGGATCCGCTCCCGGAGAAATGCATCCAGCGGCTGGCCCGACACCCGCTCGATCACGCAGCCGAGGATGTCGGTGTTGTAGCCGTAGACGAAATGCGCGCCAGGCTGCTGGACGATCGGCAGTGTCGCCAGCCGGTCGATCGTTGTGCAGATCGGTTCCGCCTTGTCGGCGAAGTACCAGCCATTACCGGCGGCGGGGCCGAGGCCCAGACCGCGGTAGCGCTCCCGCACCAGCGAATCGGTGCCATAGGAGATGCCGGCGGTGTGGGTGAGGAGATCGCGGATGGTGATGGGACGGGCGGCGGGAAGGAGTGCCACCCCGGTATCGGAGGACTGGGCGATAAGTGTCGTGGCATACCCCGGCACGTACTTCGAGACCGGGTCGCTGAGCCGGAGCCGGCCCTCCTCCACCAGGATCATGACTCCCACGCTGGTGATGGCCTTGCTCTGGGAGGCGATGCGGAAGAGGGCATCCATCTTCATCGGCCGGTTGGCCTCGCGGTCGGCGGAGCCAAAGGCCTTCTGATAGGCCACCTGTCCGTGGCGCAGCACCAGCATGACGACGCCGGCCACTTTCCCCGATTCGACGAACTCCTGTGCCACGCGATCGATCCGCGCCAGACGCTGGGGAGAGAAGCCCAGCGCGGCAGGTGTCGCCGCGGACCGGGCCTGGGCGGCGACCGACGCGAGAGGCGCAGCGGATAGCGTCAGGCAGAGCAGGGGCCAGGTGTGGCGCATGGGGTTCTCTCGTGTATGGGAGTGGCGAGCAGTGCAGGACCGCCGATGGCGCGGCGTTCCGCCCGCGCTCACCGCAATCTCGAGGAGGCGAGGGAGAAGGGGCTTCACCGTTTCAGCCCAGCGCTCCTGAGGATCGCATTGCCTTCCCGGTCGGCCCGGATCGGCGCCCAGGACGGCAGCGGCCAGAAGTTCACGAAGACATCGCGCGCCTCGACGCCCTGCCGCAGCAGTGCCCTTGCTTCCTCGATATGTCCCGCCGAGGCGGCGATCGCTCCCTGCTCGGCCCACCCGATGTAGCCGGTGCGCGCCCGGCCACGGACTTCCTCGTCCACCGCTTCGGCAGCGGCGCTGTCCCCGCGGACGGCGTGGATCGCGGCGATCTCGGCGAGGATGCGGGAATTGCGGCCCGACATCAGCAGCGCCGGCTCAGCAGCCGCGAGCGCCTCGTCGTAGCGAGCCAGCGCGGCCAGCGTCAGGACCATGACCCAGTGGGAGGTGAAGTTCTCAGGATCCAGCGCGACGCCCTGCCGGGCCGGAACAAGGGCCTCGGCGGGATGTCCGACGAAGTAGAGGACGAATCCGTGTATCGCCGCCAGCCAGGCGTTCAGCGGATCGAGGCCGCGGGCGCGGAGGATGTACTGGAGTGCTCGGTCCCTCTCCGCCGGGGTCTCTGCCACCAGCGCGAGGCAGATCGCCCGCTCGGCCAGCGCGTTCACGTGCGCCGGATCGCGGGCCAGGGCACGGTCGTACAGTGCGGAAGAGGCGGCCATGTCCCAGTCATGGTTGGCGGTGACGTTCGCCAGCGTGGCAAGCGCATCGACCTGGCCGGGATCCAGTACCAGCGCGCGTTCAGCCGAGGCGCGGGCTCGGGGCATCATCTCGGTGGAGGGCGCGATTCCGTACATCGCGTGAAGCCGGTAGCAGTCGCCCAGCAGCGCGTGGGCCTCCGCCAGACGGGGATCCAGGGTCGTGGCACGCTCGAGACAGGTCCGCGCCTCGACAATGGCCCGCCCGCGGCGGCCCAGCAGGACGCGACCCTTGAGCAGCAGTTCGTACGCCTCGACATTGCCCGGCCCGGTTCGACGCGGGCCTGGCCCGACGAGCGAGAGCCGCAGCTTGGCGGCGATGGCGTTCGCGATCTCGTCCTGCATCGCGAAGACATCACGCAGTTCGCGGTCGTAGCGCTCCGACCAGAGGTGGCAGCCATCGGCGGCGTTAATCAGCTGCGCCGTCACCCGGAGTCGTGAACCGACCTTCCGGACACTCCCTTCCATCACCGTACCAACTCCCAGTTTTTCCGCCACCACCCGCAGGTCTTCGTTCTTCCCCTTGAATACGAAACACGAGGTGCGGGCGGCCACCCGGAGCCCGGGAAGCTGGGCCAGCGCGTTGATCACCTCCTCGGTGATCCCATCGGCAAAGAATTCATCTTCCGGCGCCGCGCTCATGTTGGCGAATGGCAGCACCGCAATCGAGTGGGCGGCGTTCGCGGCCGGGAGAGCAGCCGATGCTGCGGGATCTGGCGCGATCTCCAGCCCCGCCTTGCGGAGCCCATCAAGTACGTGCTGGACGAGATCCCGATCGAACCATTTCCCGATTTCATCCCTCGCCGTCAAGACGAAGTCAGGCTTCAGCCTGAGCAGATCCCGCACCGACCTGCCCGCGGCATCGGACTCCCCAAGCTGTCCGTAGGCGGCCGCCATGGCCTCGTGGTAGGCGAAGAAGTCCGGCAGGTTGATCTTGAGCCCCACGCTCAGCGCCCCGCGATAGTCGCCCTGGCGATACGCGTTGAAGAACGGCGCAAACCAGTACCCTCCAGGATGCCGCGGATTGAGCCGCAGGGCCCGTTCAACTTGAGCGCAGCCGTGCTCCCAGTCGCCGGCGTAGGCGATCATGCCGCCCAGGCCGGCAACCGTGGGTCCGTTCATCGGATTCAGCTCGATGGCCCGGTCCGCTGCGGTTCGAAAGGCCTCGAACTCCTTGAGGAAGAACAGGGCCCGGGCCAGAGCGTTGTTGGCGAGCGCGCTCGACGGTGCGGCATCGGCCGCTCGTCGGGCCGCCTGGAGGGCGCGCCCAAGGGGATCGGGCCGGACATTGAACCCGTTGGAGAATTCTTCGGTATACAACAGTGACAGCATGGCCCAGGCGTCGGCGTATCCCGGCGCGAGCTGGACGGCCCGTTCCAGGCTGGCCCGCACCGCGGCATGCTCGTCAGGGGTCATGCGATAGCCGTACCCGAAGCTGCGCAGCACGGCCTCGTACGGGGTCAGCTGATCGGGATTCCTGCTTCGGAGCGCTTCGCTCAAGGTACGCGGCAGGATTCCATGCGCGTCGGCAACGGTGGAGACGACCCGGGGGACGAGATCATCCTGCAGCGCGAAGATGCTCTCCGGATGGAAGGGGCGATCGTAGGTCTCGGCCCAGAGATGGGCGCCGGAGTTCGTGTCCACCAGTTGCACCGAGACGCGCAGCGCCGGGCCCGCCTGTCGCAGGCTTCCCTCCAGGGCGTAGCGGGCGCCGAGCACTTTACCCGCGTCCCGCGGGTCAATCGCCTCTCCAGTGAGACTCCGCGCCGCGCTGCGCGCGACGACCCGGAGGTAGGAGAAGCGCGACAGGCCAGTCACGATCTCCTCGGTCAGCCCTTCGGCCAGTGCGGTGAGATCAGAGTTGGTGCCGGTGTACTTGAAGGGCAGGACCGCCACCCAGAACTCCTCGGCACCGGCAGGCCTCCCGGCCGGCGTGGTCGCGGGAGCGTCGAGCGCGGCGACGAACTCCGCCGCCGTCGCGAATCGATCGGCGGTGACCTTGGCCAACACCCGGTTGAGCGCCGCCTCGACCGACGCGGGCACGGTTTCCCGCAGCGTGGAAATCCTTGGCACCGGCTCGCGAAACCGCTTGGCGATGATCGCCTGCGCCGTCAGCCCGGTGTAGGGCGGCTCCCCCGCCAGCATTTCATAGAGCACGCAGCCCAGCGAGTAGAGATCGCTCCGGCCGTCGAGAGCGCTCTCGCCCACGGACTGCTCGGGACTCATGTAGACCGGAGTCCCGACCGCCATCCCGGTCTGGGTCAGCTTTTCGCCCCCGGCGCTGCTCACTGCCCGGGCGATGCCGAAGTCGGCCACGATGGCGTGTCCCCGCTCGAGCAGGATGTTCTCCGGCTTCACGTCGCGATGGATTACACCCCGGCCGTGAGCGTAGCCGAGGGCATCGGCGATCTCGCGGGTGAGGCGAAGCGCGTCGTCGATGGGCAGCTGCCGGTCGCGGTTCAGCCGGTCCCGCAGCGACTCGCCGTCGACGAACGGCATCACGTAGAACAGGAATTCCACCGGCGAGCCCTCAGACAAACCGCCTGACCGCCCAACCGCCGTTCCACTGTCGAACAGCGGCAGAATGTGGGGATGGCGCAGGTTCGCGGTAGTTTGAATTTCGCGCAGGAAGCGTTCGGGCCCCAGCGCCGAGGCCAGCTCGGGGCGGAGCACCTTCACCGCGACGCGGCGGTCGTGCTTGATGTCGTGGGCGAGGTAGACCGTGGCCATCCCGCCCTGCCCCAGCTCCCGCTCGATGCGGTAGCGGTCGGACAGGGCCGCGGTGAGGCTGGCCGGCAACACTCTCACGGCGCCTGCGCCCGCGACCCATCTACCGGGCCCGCGAGGCGGCGGAGGGCTGCTTCGGCCTCATCTATCATCGGCCGGAGCCGCGGCACGGGCTGGTCGTAGTAGCGCAGGAACAGCTCGTAGTGCCGCCGCGCAGCATCGGCCTGACCCAGACCTTCCTCGATCCGGGCCCGCTCGAAATAGATCGGACCCCGCAGCCTACTCGTCCAGCGACCGAACTGGCCGACGTAAAACCCGTCGGTCCACACGAGGAGCCGCAACGCCTCAACCGAATCCCCAGCGCTGAGACGCCACTGCGCCGCAAGAGGGCGGCTGGTGACCAACGCCGTTGGCAACTCCCACACGTCTCGATACCCCCGTTCGGATTGGCGCCACTGGATGGCCGCCAGCGACTCTCCTGCCTCCCTCTCCCTGCCCGCGAGCGCCAGATCGAAGGCGGCCAGAGAGCCGTCCACCACGGCGGTGCTCGGGTGTGAAATCCGGGCGGCGGCGGCGCGCGCCGCAGCAAGCGCCGCGCGGTCCTTCCTGACAAGTGCGAGGAGGCCATCGAGCCAGACCACTTCCATCTCCGCTCCGGCACCGAGGCGGGCGGCGGCTCGGGCCGCGGTCGCACCACGCCGGGCCGCATCGGCCGGTTCGATCCCTCCAATCCATGCGCCCACCACCGCGATCCGGTAGGGCTCCAGTGCGAACTCCGGAGTTTCGACTGCGAGCACCGGAACCGCTGCCTCGGCCGCGGCGAGGGCCGCATCCCAGTCTCCGCGGGTGACCGCGGCCGCAATCTGGCGACGCCGGATTACCAGCCGCAGCGGGGCATCAACGCCGAGCGCCAGAAACCGGCGGTCGATCTGATCCTCAAGATCGGCAAGTCCGAATGCGGCAGGGAAAAACGACCCCCCATTGGTCCGGACCGACGCACGAGCCACGCTGTCGAGCAGCGCCCCGGATTTCGGCCGGCCCCGCTCTTCATCCAGGATCATGCGGAAAAACTGCCACCTCGCCCGTTGCTGCACCACAGCCGAATCGGGGCCGTCACTGAGCCGCTCCAGTGTATCGATGGCGGCAGCCCCTTCGAGTGTGTCATGGTGCAGGGCGGCCACGACCAGCCGGTGGTCCCAAGCTGGCACAAATGTCGGGTTCAATTCGGTGGTCTTGTGCCAGGCCGCCCGGGTCTGTTCCGCGCTCACGCCCATTAGCGGCCCGTAGTGAGTCAGATCATCGGCGTAATCGAACCACCCAAACCAGTTATCGGGGAACCGGCGAGTCACCCCGAGACCTACCGCCAAAACCTGACTCAGGCTGTCGGAGAGGTGCATGCCGACTTCGACCAGCAGCCTGTCGGCTTCGGGCAGTTCGGACCTATGGTTTCGGACGGTCTGCACCAAGGCGCTGTCGAGCTCTTCCCCGGGTATCCAGCCGTGGCAGAACAGGCGGCGCCAGTAGGCCAGCCAGAAGGTCGAGTCCGCCGCCATCGCGCGCTCGTAGTGTGCGGCTGCATCGACCCACCGGTTCTCGCCCATCGCGCGCTCGCCGTCGAGCAGGGCCCGGAGCGCCTCGGAGGAGCGGGTCTTGAGGGCCGCATCGAGGCTGGGTGTGGGAGGTGCTCCCCGCTGCCAGATCTGGCGCAGGACCGACCGGGTGATGGAATCGGTGAGGGCCTGAATGGAGTCGGGCGGCGCCACGACCGCGATCTGGGCCAGCCGTGCTCCGCTGTCCGCCGAGAAAAGCCCGAGGTCTATCCGGACCATGGTCCCCACTCGAACCAGGCTGCCGTGCAGTACGCTCCCGGCGCCGAGGCGGCGGGCAAGCTGTTCGGCCCCGGAGCGGGTCAGGTCCTCCGCCTGCCTGCCTAACTGCGCCATGATGGTGTGGGGATCGACACTCCGGATCGGGCCCACCCCGTCGAGGTTCGCGCTCACGGTAAAGACCAGGTCGCGTCCCAGCCGCGTGAGTCCGGTGTCAGCCGCGCTGGGGGTGAATGGAACCACCGCGATCACCGAAGCTGATGCCTTCACCTGCGGGCTCCGCAGGAGGGGCGCGATCCAGACCACACCCACCGCAAGCAGGCCGAGTGCGCCCAGCGCGAGGACCTGCTTCTGCCGTCGCCCGCCGCCAGAAGTGGCGTGCCGGGCAGCCCTGACCACCGAAGGCTGACCCACCCGCAACGCTCCCGCAAATTCGCCGGCCGTCCGGAACCGGTCCGCCGGCTGCTTTGACAGCGCGCGTTGAACCGACGCCTCGACGGCATCGGGCACGGTGGCCCGGGCGGCACGGAGTGGTGGAACCGGATCCAGGGCATGACGGGCACGCACTTCCTGCCCCGTCCGGCCCAGGAAGGGCGGATGCCCGGAGAGCATCTCGTACAGCAGGCAACCCAGACTGTAAACATCACTCCGGCAGTCGAGCTCCCGGTCGCCGGCAGCCTGCTCCGGACTCATGTAATCGGGAGTGCCCACCGACAGGCCGGTCTCCGTGAGGCGCGTACCGCCGGCCTGACTCACCGCCAGCGCGATTCCGAAGTCCGTCACCAGCGCGTGCCCCCGGGAGAGCAGGATGTTGTCCGGCTTGATATCCCGGTGAACGATCCCCCGCTCGTTAGCGTAGTCGAGCGCCTCGGCGACTTCAGCCGTCAGGCGGAGCGCCTCATCGACCGGCAGCTGCCGGTCTCGGCTGAGCCGATCGCGAAGGGATTCGCCGTCGATGAACGGCATGATGTAGAACAGGAATTCCGCCGGCGAGCCCTCAGACAAACCGCCTGACCGCCCAACCGCCTTTCCACTGTCGAACAGCGGCAGGATATGCGGGTGCTGTAGATTGGCCGTGGTCCGGATCTCGGCGAGAAACCGCTCAGCGCCGATCACGGCGGCCAGCTCGGGGCGGAGCACCTTCACCGCGACCTGGCGATCGTGCTTGATGTCGTGGGCGAGGTAGACCGTGGCCATGCCACCCTGCCCCAGCTCCCGCTCGATGCGGTAGCGGTCGGACAGGGCGGCGGTGAGGCGGGCGAGCGAGTCCGTCATGTCAGGGCCTGCCCACGGTGGTCTTCAACTCGGAACAAAGCCCTGGCTGCCGTGATCAGCCCGCCGCGATCCGGTCGCGCGATGCTTCCACCTTGACGTAGTGGAGCACCGCCGGCGCCAGGATCATGCCGGGAATCCCCATCAGCTTCTCGCCGATGACCAGTCCGACCAGCGTCAGCCACATCGGGGTCTTGATCCGGTCGCCGATGATCTTGCTGTTGAGGAAGTATTCGCCCTTGTGGATCACCACGAGGAACACCAGCGCCAGGAAGGCCGTCCGCGGCGCGATCGTGAACCCGACGCTCACGATCAGGGTGTTGCTCATCAGGTTGCCGATGATCGGGAGGAGGCCGAAGAGAAACGTCAGGCCGGCCAGCACGGGCGCATAGGGATACCCGTTCCACACCAGGAACAGCGCCGTCAGCCCCGCGTTGATGCCGGAGATGATGAGCTGCGCCGCCATGACCCTCCTGAAGCTGTGATAGAACGTTCGAAATCGCGCCACCACCTCGATGAACGTCTGCGAATAGAGGTTGTCGCGGCCGGTCACCGGGTCGTCGTCCGGCTCGACCTTGGTGTTGAGGAAGAGGCTGACCGACACGACGATCCCGATCAGGAAGAAGACCAGGGCGCGAAGGGCCTCCCCGGCGTACTTCCCGGCGCTGGCCAGCTTGCCCTGGGTGAAGGTGATGGCGTCAGCCTTCAAGGCCTCGTAGTTGTATCCCTCGGGGAGTTCAATGCCGCGACTGTCGGCAAAGGCCAGGATCGGCGGAATCGCCGCTTCGACGATTTTCGGCACGGCGATGGTAGCGGTCCGGGCAAAGCTGAAGAACCCGTATCCCATGCCGCCGAGCAGCAGGATGAAGAGGATCACGGCCACCGCTTTCCGGCCCCCGAGGCGCAGCCGCTCCAGGACGAAATACCCGAACAGGCCAGTCAGGAGCAGCACGGCGAGATGCAGCCAGCCCACCAGCACCAGCCCGATCGCCATGAAGGCGAACGAGATCCGTTTCGGCTGCTGGGTGATTGCAAGCGCTCCGGCGGGGATGGTCACGTCTCGAAGTTACCGGAGCGCCGGACCCCGTGCCACCACCTTGTGCGGGGAGTCTTCAGGATAACGGGGCTCGACCCGATGATCGGCCGCTGGTGCTCGCGGCGGGCGGCGAGGGCGACGCGGAGACGGTCGAGCGTCATCGGGTGGGTCCCGGATTCGAGGGCGCCGATGGAGCGGGGGAGAATCGGGCGGAGGGTCTCTCCCTCCACGAAGGGCATTACATAGTAAAAGAAGCCGTCGGCGTCGCCGGAGTCGAAGACGCCGAGAATGTGGGGGTGCCTCAGGTCCTCGGCGAGACAGACCGTCGCCATGCCGCCCTGCCCCAGCTCCCGCTCGATGCGGTAGCGGTCGGACAGGGCGGCGGTGAGGCGCTCAGGTGGGGTCATCAGTCAGCGTAAGGTGCAGCACATCGGGGCCTGCGTCCACCGTCGGCCTCATGTTGGATCACCCCCATGCGCGCCCTTCCCGGAGCGACAGGTTCAGGGCGACTTGAGCAGCCCCTCCACCCGCACCGACACCAGCTTGTGGGAGAAGTCCGCCGAGGTATACACCAGCGACTGGCCGTCGGGTGTCCATACCGGCGAGTTGTCATTGTTCTGCGGCAGGGTCAGGATGCGCATCTGACCGGTGGCTGGATCCAGCAATCCGATGTCCCAGTTACCGGCCCGCTTGGTGTGGACCGCGATGCGGGATCCATCGGGTGACCAAGCGGGTGAATCGTCCCACGGCGCGTCGTTGGTGAGTTTCCGGAAGCCGGACCCGTCCGGGTTCATGACCGCGATATCGAAGGCGGTGCCCGGTGTGTCGACGTCCACCACATTGAGGACGATGCTCCGCCCGTTCGGTGAGAAGTGCGCATCGAAAGCATAGCCTCCGCGCCGGGTGATCTGCTTCGGTACGGTGGCCCCCACCGTAAGGCTGAAGACTTCAAACAGCCCATTTTTCCCATCGCTGAACAGCAGAGTCCGCCCATCCGGGCTCCAGGCGGGGCCCGAGGCGTTGCCACTGCGGGTCAGCCGGGAGGGCGCTCCGCCATCGGCGGGGACGCTCCAGAGATCGCTGTTGCTGGCTTCGAAGGCCGACGCGAAGGTGATGGTCTTCCCGTCAGGCGACCAGGCGAGCGGCCCACCCTCGTCCCCGGCGAGCGTCGTGAGCTGGGTGGGTTCTCCGCCCTCGGCCGAGATGATCCAGAGATTGAAGTCGCCACCCTGATTCGAGAGATAGGCGATCCGCTTCCCATCCGGGGACCAGAAGGCGCTGTTGTCGTGCGCCTGGCTCGTTGTCAGGCGGCGCGGCTCCCCGCCGGCGGCGGGGACGATCCAGATGTCCCGATTCCCGGCATGGTCCGAGGTGTAGGCGATTGACCGGCCATCTGGGGAAACCTGCGGATCCGATGATCCCTTCGATCCCGAAGTGAGCTGGCGCGCCGGGCCACTGTCCGCCGGCTGGATGAAGATCTGCTGGATTGCCTCGGTGTAGGAGAAGGTCACGCCCTTGCCGTCTCCGGTCCAGGTCAGGTCCACCTCTGTCCCCGCATCGTTGGTGGCCCGGATCGGCTGTCCGCCGGCTGCCGGCACAATCCAGACATCCTGCTGGCCCCCGGCATCGGAGAAGTACGCAACCCAGTGGCCATCGGGTGAGTAGCGTGGATTCCAGTCGTCCCGGATCTCACGGGTGAGCTGTCGCGGCGGGCCGCCATCCGCCGGAACCGCCCAGATGTCGCTCTTGCCGGTCCGGTCGGTGGTATAGAGAATCTCCTTCCCGTCAGGCGACCACTCCTGCATCTGCTCCCGCCCCTCGGTGGTGAGCTGCACCGGGGCGCCGCCGTCCAGGGTGCGTACCCAGATGGTGGACTTGCCTCCATCGGTCTGGTTGATCGCGATTCGGCTGCCATCGGGCGACCAGTCACCGGTCTCGTTGGCCGGCCCCGCCTGGATGGTATCGGGTACGCCACCCGCCGCCGGAACCGCCAGCACATCGAAGTTCCCCCGCCGGTTAGCCGAGTAGAGGATGCGCTGGCCGTCGGGCGACCACCGGAGGGCGAACTCCACGGTCGGATCGGTGGTGAGTCGCCGGGGCTCACCGCCCGCCGCGGGAACCACCCAGACGTCAGGCGGCGCGGCGACGTCGGAGAGATAGGCGATCGACTTGCTATCTGGCGACCATCGTGGTTCTTGCAACCAGGTCGAGGTGGGAGTCACCGCCTTGGCGCCGCTGCCGTCTAGTCCAGCGACGTTTACCGCCCAGGTGCCGTCATGCTCGGCCCGGAACGCGAGCCGGGTGCCATCCGGAGAGTAGGTGGCCTGGTGGTGATCGCCGGGTCCCGGCGTCAAGACCACGCGCGCTGGTGTGCTCGAGGAGTCGCGGCAGGCGGCAGCCGCCGTCAGGGCGAGCGGGGCCAGGAAATGGCGGAGTCTCACGGTGTTGGCTCCCGATGGGTAATGGCCGCCAGCAGTGCGCTGGCGGGTTTCACGAGCATGCTGCTGGCGCGCTGGGGGGCACCCGGCCCCCGCAGCGCGCCCGCCACCTCGGCGGCGATGGTGTCCACCATCTCCCGCTGGGCGTCGAGCACGTCCTTCACATCCCGTTCGTAGGTCTGGGCCCAGAGATAGCGGAGCGTCACCGGCTCGGTTAGCTGCACGTTGATCCGCATCCGCTCGCCGTCGCGGAAAACGGTGGTCTCGACGACGGCGTCGGCGTGCAGCGCCTTGGCGATCTCCGCGGTGGTACCCCCGTCCTTGAGGCGCATCACTGCCGAGCGGGACACCACCCCGACCACCTGCCGTCGGGCGATGGCGCTGATCAGCGCATCGTGCATCGTCTCCACGAAGAGCTGGTCCTTGCCCGAGAGATCCTGGAACGGCAGCACCGCGATCTGATTGATCTTGCCGCCGCCCGCACCCCCGGCGCCGCGGAGGAAGAATCCGGCCACCAGCGCCACCGCCAGCAGGGCCACCCCAGCCACGATCACCAGCGCCGTCCGCTTCGGCGCCTGCCGCGCCACCGTGGCCGGCAGCGGCCGGGTGTGGGTAGGCGTCATTCCGCCGCTCGGGGTGCCCATGGTTTCCAGTATGGGCAGCATCTCCTCTGCACTCTGCCACCGCCGGTCCTTTTCCTTCTCCAAGCAACGCATGATCAGGTCCGACAGCGCCTGCGATACCTCCGGCCGCCGGTTCATTGGCGGCTCCGGCACCTCCAGGACGTGGGCCGAGAGCAGCGCCTGGGCCGTAGGCTTGTCGAAGGGAGGGCGGCCGGTGAGCAACTCGTAACCGAGCGCGCCGACCGAGTAGATGTCGGCGCGATGGTCGAGATTGGTCTCGCCCATCGCCTGTTCCGGGGCCATGTAGGTCGGCGTCCCCAGCGCGACGCCAACCGTGGTGAGCTTGTCGGTGCCGGCCGCGCTCACCGCCTTGGCCACGCCGAAATCGGTGACAGTGGCGTGGCGGCCGGAGAGCATGACGTTGTCGGGCTTGATGTCGCGGTGCACCACCCCATGCTGGTGGGCGTGGGCCAGCGCATCCACTACTTCCCGGAGGATCCGCACCGCCTCCGGAATGGGCAGTCGGTTCTCCCGCTTGAGTCGCTCCCGCAACGACTCCCCCTCGACGAATGGCATGACGTAATACAGGAATCCGTCGGCCTCGCCGGAATCGAAGAGCGGCAGGACGTGCGGGTGCTGCAGCTGGGCGGCGATCTCGATCTCGCGCAGGAACCGCTCCGGCCCCAGCGCGGCGGCCAATTCGGGCCGCAGCACCTTCACCGCGACCTTGCGGCGATGCTTCAAGTCCTCGGCCAGGTAGACCGTGGCCATGCCTCCCTGCCCCGCCTCACGCTCGAGGCGATAGCGCTCGGCGAGGGCGGCGGTGAGGCGGGCGGGAATGTCAGACACGGAGCAGCGAGACGGAATTCACCGATTGTATGAGCGCAGACAGGCCTGAAGCGGCGTTGACCGGATCAATATGCAGAGGAGTGGCCATCCCGGCGACCCCCCGCCGGTGTTCCGGATGCTGAGCCTTCCTCAGCGAAGCACTCGGGGTACCGGGCCATCTCCTTGTGGAAGAGCGCGTGCACCCTGGCCACCTCGCTCGCCTCGTCCGGACCCATGGTCAGAGGAGCACCGAGGCCGACTACCCGGGTCCGGTAGTCGATCCACACCGGCACGATCGGTACGCCGGCCCCCACGGCGATGCGGTGGAAACCGGTCTTCCACTTATCGACCCGCCGCCTGGTGCCTTCGGGCGAGAGGGCCAGCACCCATTGCGGCCGGGTGCGAAAGTTCTCGATGGCCGCTCCCACTGTGCCACGTTTGGCGGAGCGGTCGATCGGCTCCCCGCCGATCCAGCGGAGGATCGGGCCCATGGGGAAGCGGAACAGGGTGTGCTTGCCCAGCCAGCTGGCGCGCAGGTCGATCGCGAACATCGTGAGCACGCCGAGGGGGAAGTCCCAGTTCGAGGTGTGCGGCGCGACGATGATGATGAATCGAGGGAGGGCCGGCAGCTCGCCACCTACCCGCCAGCCGGCCATGGCGAGCAGACGGCTCGCGAGCCGGGGAGCGAGCCAGGAGCCTCGACGGGGATAGCCGGTGTCCCTCACTGCGCCTGCAGCAGCTGGCTCCATGACGGCTCCGCCGGATCGCCAATGACCAGCCGGTAGCGGCCCGGCGGCGGAACGAACTCGACGTCGCGGGTCTCGCCGACATCCACCCGCTCCACCGAAGACACCAGCTGCGCCAGAGCCGGCGGCAGGTCGGCGCCGTCGCGGGCCAGGCGGCGCCACTGCACCAGCGAGCTGTCGCGGTAGATCGAGAAACGAAACCGGCCGGCGACCCCGATATTCACGAAGCGAAGCCGGTGGGCAACGCCTGCGGCGAGCTCGATCGGCGGCGGCAGCGAGTCGCCGTTGACCAGCAGATGGACCGGCTCGGCATCGCTGTCCCAGCCGGCCACAAAGACATGGTCGCGCCGCGGATCGAACCGACGGCCCGGCTCCAGCACCACGATCCCGCCATAGAGCCCCGAGGTGAGCTGCTCGATGTCGTTCATGTGGGTGTGATAGATGAACGTCCCCGCACGCGGCAGCGTCAGGTGCGCGACGAACGAGTCGCCCGGCTGAATCGACGGCGCCAGGTGATTCCCGCTGCCGCTCCATCCCGCCACACCATCGGAGTAGCTCTCCAGCTCGATACCGTGCCAGTGAATCGCGGCCGGCTCGTGCAGCCGGTTCACCACAACGATGTCGGTTGGCTCATCGCGGGTAAGCACCAGCAGGGTGCTCGCGGCCTCGATGGAGTCAGCCGCGGGCGTCCGGGCGCCGCGTTGCAGCACGTACCTCAGCGCCCGGGGAGCCCGGTTCCGTTGCTTCCCCTCCTGCACAAAGAGGTGGAGCCGGCGCGCCTTCCCCCGGACTGGCTCGGCACTCCCCGGCGCGGGGTGCACCACGATGCCCAGCACGAGACCCGCCATGTGCACCGTGGGATCGTGGGCCATCCGGTCGTGGCTCTCCATCGGCGGCGGATCGAGCCGGGCATCGGGAATCACATGGAAGCCGATGTGACAGTGAAACAGCCAGTTCCCCGGCCGGTCGGGCACCCAGGTCATGGCCATCGTCGTGAACGAGTGCAGGGTCTGGGTGACGGCCATCGGACGCTTGTCAGGCGCCAGCGCCGTATCGGTGAGTCCGTCTCCCAGGCCGTCGATCCGGAAGTAGAACCCGTGCAGATGCATCGGGTGAGGCCGGACGGTCCCGTTGATCACCCGCCAGCGGACGCTGTCGCCGGTGGTGGCCTCGATCCGTTCAGTGTAAGGCCAGGAACGACCGTTGATGGTGAGGGTGTGCCGGTAGGTGACGGAATCCAGCAGATCACCCCAGATGTTCATCACCATGATCCGGTCCGGCGGCGAGCCGCCGACGGGATCCACGACGAACGCACCGGAAAGTGTCTCCCGCTCCTGGTCCCCGCCGAACTTGAGACTGTGCTTGCCGAGCACCGCCATGTAGAGGTAGGTCCCGGGAGCGCCGGCGGCGAAGGTGACGGTGGCCGATTCTCCGGGCCGGAGCACCACGCTGTCATCCGTGGCCGCGGGCCGGGTGAGCAGGCCGTGCACCGCGATGGTGGAGTCGGTCAGGAGATTCTGCACCGAGGCGACGATCACCGTGCCGGTCGGCACCCGGATGAGCGGGCCGGGGACCTCCGGCGCCTTTCCCGCCTCGGCGAACGCCGCCACCTCGATCGAAGGGCCGCTGTCCGCCTCCGGCCGCCAGATGGCCATGCGGACCTCGAGGTGAATATCCAGGGTGTCGCCGTGGCGATGACCCGCGGGGATCCGGTTGTCGTTGGGGTGCACCAGTGGCCGGATGTCGCCATCGGTGGTTCGAGGTGCGACGACTGGCTGCGCCCCGCCGAGGAGCACCGTGGAGAGCATCGCGGTCAGCGACATGATGCGCACACCTGACTCCGGCCCGCCTTCCCGTGTGAGGCGGAAGCGGTCGGAGAAGGCGATGGGACGCCCTGCGGAAATGTCGCTCATGGTTTCGCGGTTGGGAGGAGGTTGCCCGGCAAATGATCGAGCGGATTGAGCGTCACCGACAAGGTGCGGGATTCCGCCGGAAGGCCGATCACCAGGAACTCGGCACCGTCGGGAGAGACATCGTATTCGGCCCGGGCTCCGGAAAGCCGGTACGATCCCTGGAACAGCGAGTCCACCCCTCCCATCCCGAATTCCACCCCCGGCACCACCGGCACCGCGAGGAACCACCCGCGATCGCGGTAGACGATCTCACGGCCGTGCTTCGTCCAGCGTGGTTCGATGCCACCGTCGCTGGAAATCTGCCGGCGCCCTGCTCCGGTCGGGAACGGCCGCACGTAGACCTCGCGCCGGCCCGACTCGTCGGAGACGTAGGCCAGCCAGCGCCCATCGGGCGAGAGCACCGGCGAACGTTCGTCGGCCGCCGATGCGGCGAAGGGGTGCTCGGTACCAGCCGAATCGCGATACAGGATATCGCCACGATTCTGGGTTGACCGCCAGAAGACCAGGTCGCCCGCGGCCGACCACCCGCCAGGGAATTCGTTCTGTGGGCTGGCCACGAGGGGCTCTGCGATCCCGGAGCCATCGGCCGACGCGGCATAGACGTCCCAGTAGGAAGTGGTGACGGCTGAAGTGTTGTACCCGAACAGGAGCCGTCGTCCGTCTCGCGACCACTCTGGTCCCAGGGCGGTGCCTGGCAGCGCAAGCCGCTGGCGCGTGCCCCGGGCCCGGTCGGCGACCCAGAGTTCGCCGCCGAGCTGCCCAGTGACAAAGGCGATACGCCGGCTGTCGGGTGAGAACCGCGGACTGCCGAAGTCCAGCCCCTCGCGCATTTCGATCCGCGCCACGCCGCTGCGATCGAGTCGGAGCAGCTGGTCGCGCCGCGAGGTCCCCTCCACCCGCACGGCGATACCCGGGCCGATGGCCACCTTTGCACCGCGGAGTTCCTGCACGATGCCTTCGATTACCGGAACCGGCTTTCCGGTGAACCGGCGGCGGTTCACTTCGAGCGGCGCCGCCAGCATCACGCCATCCGGCGACATCCAGACCACCGTCCCCGGTGGGACGAACCGGGGATCGGTGCCCGCGACGTCGTCGAAGACCGTGAGTTGGCCTCCGGGGACCGTGACCACGGCGAGTTTCGATGTCCCGTCATAGCCAGTCACGGAGCAGAGCACCGCGTCGCCATCGGGCAGGAAGCTCGGCCACTCGAGCAGGGCATGTACCGTGTCCTGCGGCACCAGCTGCTCCAGCCGGCCGCCCGATGCCTTGATCCGCGAAAGCCCGGCGACATCTTCGAGCACGATGTCGTCCTTCGCTCCCCACGTCGCACCGGCCACGACGTTGCCGAGGAGCTGCACGATCATGGTCGACGTGCCGCCCGAGAGCCGCACCTTCATGAGCCGCTGGTTGGCCACGAAGCCGATCCACTCGCCGTCGGGCGAGAAGAACGGCATGTAGCCGCCCTCCGAACCGGGGATCGGCGTGGGCTCCTGCTGGTCGAGCCGGCGCAGGAAGAGCCGGTGCTGCCCCCCGCTTCCGCCGGTATAGACCAGCGCCGAGCCATCGGGTGCGACCGCGACCGACCGGCCGAAGGTGTCCACGTAGCGCGCGCTGTCCGGCAGCGCCAGGACGAACTCCACCTTTCGGGCCGGCTCGGCGTGCGGTCGCGCCAGTCGCCATCCCGCGGCCAGACCCAGCGCACCGAGCAGGAGGCCGGACAGGACGGCGGTCAGCCCCGGCCGCCCGGTCAGCCGGTGGGCGCGCGTCAGATTGCGCCGGCCGGCCGACTGTGCGGCGGTCTCCGACGGCGGGGTGTAGGCGGGGTTCGCCAGCGCGGCCGCAAAATCGGCCGCCGACGCCATCCGGTCGGCCGGCAGCTTTTCCAGCGCGGTGCGCACGGCGGCTTCCACGTGGGGCGGCACGGACTTCCGCTGCTGCGTCAGGGAGCGGGGCTCCTCGGTCATCACCCGTGCGACGATGGCCTGCGCGGTCGGCCCGGTGAACGGCGGCTCGCCGCACAGCATCTCGTAGCACACGCAGCCCAGCCCGTAGATGTCAGACCGTGGGGTGATGTCCCGCTCGCCCATCGCCTGCTCGGGACTCATGTAGTGCGGTGTCCCGAGACTCATGCCCGTCTCGGTCATCCGGGTGCTGCCGGCGCTCGAGACCGCCAGCGCGATGCCAAAGTCCGCCACCAGCGCGCTGCCATCGTGCAGCAGGATGTTCTCCGGCTTGATGTCGCGGTGGATCACGCCGCGGCGGTGGGCGTAGTCCAGGGCGGCCGCCACCTCCGTCGCGATCCGGACCGCGTCGCCGATCGGGAGCTGCTTCTCGCGGTTGAGCCGGTCCCGGAGACTCTCTCCTTCCACGAACGGCATCACGTAATAGGCGGTGCCCTGCACTTCCCCGCTGTCGATCAGGCCGAGAATATGGGGATGCTGCAGGGCGGCGATGGTCTTGATCTCGCGCAGGAACCGCTCGGCGCCGATGACGGCGGCCAGTTCCGGCCGCAGCACCTTGATGGCCACGCTGCGCTGGTGCTTGAGGTCCTGCGCGAGGTAGACGGTGGCCATGCCGCCGGCGCCGAGTTCGCGCTCGATGCGGTAGCGGTCAGTGAGGGCGGCAGTGAGGTGGGCGAGGGCAGCGTCGGAGAGCACAGTGGAAGATAGGAGCAGCCGCGCCCGGCGCCAACACCGCCGGCGGGCGCACCCGGGGCATTCATGGCACCAACGCCGCCGTACCGCTGCATGGCGACTCCGGAGCTGACGGCTGACCCAATGTCCACGATTCCGGACTGATCGCCGGAGGTGAACCCGGCCTGAGCGCGCGTCGGACTCTTACTGCTCCAGCTTCAGCTTCACGATGGCCGGCCGGCCGTCGGCATCCTCGATCACGGCGTAGATCGCACCATGGCCGAAGAACTGCCCGCCCCATTGGGGAATGGCGAAGGGCACGGTGAGCGGGCCGAGCCACATCCCGTCAGGCGAAAAGACATCGAAGGTCACCCAGGTCGAATCGCTCCCCACCAGGCGCCGGGCCCAGACGTTTCCGTCCATGTCGACCTTCAGCGAGGTGAATGCCGGCGCAGAGGTCGGGACATCGCCGAGGCGGGCCACCCCCCGCGCCGCGGCCTCCCCAACCGACTGCGTGGCATTCGTCACCACCTTTTCGACCAGCTCCGTGCGCATCGCGCCGGGGATGGCGTCGGCGATCCACTTTCGCGACATGACCATCGTGCTGTCCTCGCCGCGCGGTGCGCGGACGATCCGATATTCGCCGGTCCAGCCACGCACGAAGCCCCCATCGGGGTGCAGGGCGAAACTTGTCATGGGGGTGAATGGCACATTCATGATCATCGTCGAGCGCTTGTTCGTGCCGGTACCGGAGGTGAAAGTCCAGCTTTTCATGTCGGCCTGTTCCGGGACGTAGAGCGTGTCCACCAGCATACCGTCCATCCCGTAGCGGCTGTAGGCCCGTCCGCGCGTCGGCTTGCCGCTGTCCGGCACCACCATCGACGGCAGGTAGATCCGGCTGGCGGAATCGATTCCGATGTCGGCCCAGTAGCAGCAGGACGATGGCCAGCTCCGCAGATAGGTACCGGCGGTGTCGAAGACCGTCGTCCGGGCGAGGGAGGGATCGTGCACCACGAGACGCTCTCCCCGCACGGCAATCAGCGCCACGTGATACTCGCCGGGTCCCCCGCCTTCACGGCCAATCGTCCGGACCAGCACTCCAGTCGAGTCGAAGACTTTGATGACCACGGGCTTTTGATCGGATAGGTAGATGCGGCCCTGAGCGTCCACCGCCAGCTGTCCCGGATCGATCAGCTCCCCGGGCGCTCCTTCGGGCGGCTGAATGCGCAGCGTCTCCTTCACCTTCCACGCATGGGTCGAATCGCGCCACCCTGTCGGCGCATCGCTGGTCACCCGCAGGACGCCACCGGGCAGCGTATCGATTCGCGCGACGGACGCCGGCTCCGCTCGACGGCAACCGGGAAGCGACGCCGTGAGCAGAAGGCACAACGCCGCGGCGGGGAAAAAGCGATTGCGTCGCATAGGGTAGATCCGAATCACTGTGTGGCGGCCCGCTGGACCGGCGCGCAGGGCGGTTTGCTCGAGGTACTGCTCATCTGAGGCGCAACGCCTGGCTCTCCTGCATCCCTCGCGTGAACCGGGGATCGCTGCGCGGTGGATTGAACTCGGGGAACCGCATCGCCCGCCAGAGGAGCGCGCCCCGACACGATCCGCTTTAGCATGTCACCCATCAGTTCGCCGCGTCCACCGCCGCCTTCATCTTTGCCACCCATCCGGGCACAACCCTGAGGTAGCTCCCGCTGGTCTCCGACGGTCCCTGCACGTAGATGATTCCGCCGTCGTGCGAGGAACGGTTGGACCAGCCGGAGGTGTCGGAGAAGCGCGGGTCCCGGGCCCAGAACGTCGGGGCGCCCGTCGGCTCTCCGGTCTCCGGATTCAGCCGGACCAGATACCACGACACCCCCGTCCGGTACAGCACCTCCGTCGCCGAGAGCCAGAGCGGCTCCGCTCCCTGAGAAGCGAGCTGCCAGCGGCGCCCCGGCGCGGGAAAGGCGGTGACGACGATCCGACTTCCGTCCATGGATTGATAGAGGATCAACTTGCCGTTGGGCGAGAGCGAGTTGAATCGGGCGCCGGTGAGCACGGTATCGAATGCGGCGTGGGCGGCTGCGGGATCGAACCGGGTAACGACGGATCCGCCCCAGTCCTGGGCGACGGCGATGTGGTCGTCGTGGAAGTCCAGCGGGTCGGGCGCGCCGATATCGTAGCCGAATCTCGCCAGGGTATCCGGTCGCACGCCCGAACTCGGCGCACCCCGGAGGATGGCCCAGCCGAGGGAATCGCGTACCGCGAAGATCAGTCGCTGCCCATCGGGGCTCCAGAGGGGGTGACGGATGAGCTCCCCGGTAAGCCAGGTGAAGTGCTGACCGTCCCGCAGGTCGAAGATCCGGAGCTCGTTCCCCAGGGCGCCTTGTACCACCGCGGCCAGCCAGCGCCGGTCGCGGCTCAGGTCGAAACGCTGAAAGTCGGCGCTCTCCAGCGGCAGCGGCTGCGGCGTACCTCCGTGGTGGAGGCTCACGATCCGGCCGATCGCCGCATCCACGCCGGGAGTGTAGACCAGGCCGCCATCAGCCGAGATATCGTACTGGGCTTCGCCGATCGCTTCCCGGCGCACCCCGGTGAGCAGCGTGACCGATCGTCCGGCAAGACGGGTGGCCGGGTCGAATCGCGCTGCCGACAGCTTGCCATCGACCGAGAGGTAAACCAGATAGCGTTGACCCACCACCCGAAAAGACGAGCCGCCGAGCAGGCTGCCCGGCTTACCGGCCGGATCAGCCACCCGGAGGACCCAGCGCTCTCCTGTTTCGGGATCGATCAGCTGGGCGCTCCGATTCATGGTGCAGATCAGCTGCCGGAGTTCAGGGACCCACTCCCCGTTGGCGCAGCGGGGAATGGCCCTGGAGCGCGGCGCCCCGCCGCCCGGGTCGAGCCAGGTGACACGGTTGCCATCGGCGTCGATGGCCAGGAGCTGGGTGGTCGAGATCCATCCGGTCCCGGAGGTGCTCCTGGCATCGAGCAATTGGCGAGCCTCCCCGCCGGTGACCTGGATCAGCATGACCCGGTCGCCGAGGAGGAAGCTGAGCTGGGATCCGTCGGGAGAGAGGCGCGGCGCGGTTCCCCCCAGTGTTCCCGGGATCGGGTGGACGGTGGCGTCGCGGAGGCTGCGGTACCAGAGGGCGGTGGAGTCACCCAGCCTGGCCGCGTAGACCACGAAGTCGCCGTTGGGGGAGACCGAGAGGTTCCGCGGGGAAAAGCCGTAGGAGGCGGTGGCGGTGGTCGCGGCGAGACTGATGGGGGCGCTGTCGGGGAGCGCGGCGTCGAACACGGTCGGGCCAGTGGATTCTGCCTGACGAGCGAGTGCCCAGGCGAGGCTGGCGAGGGTAACGACCGTGGCGACGGCGAGCACGGTGCGGCTGGCGCCGGGCCCGGTAGGGGCCGCATGCATGTGGCCCCTACCGGCGCGGCCCGGCACCACCCCCCCCCCCGCGAGCGCGGCGGCAAACTCCGCCGCGGTGGCGAAGCGGTCGGCCGGCAGCTTCTCCAGCGCGGTGAGCACCGCATCCTCGACCGCCGGAGGAATCGTGTCCCGCAGTCGCGACGGCGCCCCCGGCTTCTCGGTCATCACCTTGGCGACGATGGCCTGCGCCGTGCTGCCGATGAACGGCGGGTCGCCGATCAGCATCTCGTAGGTCACGCAGCCCAGGGCGTAGACATCGCTGCGCGCGGTGATCTCCCGTTCCCCCATCGCCTGTTCGGGACTCATGTAGGTCGGCGTGCCGAGCGACATGCCGGTCTCGGTCATCCGGGTCCCGCCCGCCTTGCTGGCGGCGAGCGCGATGCCGAAGTCCGCCACCAGGGCTCGGCCGTCGTGCAGCAGCACATTTTCCGGCTTGATGTCGCGATGGATGACGTTGTGCCGATGGGCGTAGTCGAGCGCCCCGGCGATCTCGGTCGCGATGCGCACGGCATCATTGATCGGCAGCTGCTTCTCCCGATTCAACCGATCGCGGAGCGATTCGCCCTCGATGAACGGCATCACGTAGAACAGGAACGAGTCCGCGGCGCCGGAATCAAACAGCGGCAGAATGTGCGGATGCTGCAGGTTGGCC
>JAWXBX010000141.1:0-3193 GCA_034440415.1 Gemmatimonadota bacterium
ATCGGGCCGGCCAAGGCGTTCGGATGGGGAAGCATCAGTCAGCTCCGGCAGCCCATCTCACCGACCGCCGGCATGATCTGGCTGCTCGCCGCCAGTCTGCTGATTGGCAGCGCTGTCATGGTACTGATTGGCGCGCGGTCGTGGTGGTATCTCGCGCTTCCGGGAGTGTTGATCTCCCAGCTCCTGATCGTGCAGGCCTGGAGCGACGCAAAGGCGGGAACGCTCGCCAACATCATCATCGCCGTCCCCCTGCTGTTGCTAACGCTCGACGCGCGACCGGGGAGTTTTCGTACCCGCTTTGGGCACGACAGCGCCGCGTTGCTGGCGCGACCGGTCCGGCCCTCACCGATCGTGACCGACGCTGATATCGCGGGGTTGCCGCCGCTGATGCAGCGCTATCTGCGGCGGGTCGGTGCCGTGGGGCGGCCACCGGTGCGGAACATGCGGGTCATGCTCGACGCCGAGATGCGCCAGGACTCCACGTCGCCCTGGATGCGATCGACGATCAGGCAGTACGAGTTCTTCGATCCGCCCGCGCGTCTGTTCACCTGAAGGCGACGCGGGCGGGAGTGCCATTCGATGTCTATCACCGCTATGTGGACAGCGCGGCGACCTTCCAGGTACGGATCGCAGGGCTCTTCGGGGTGGTTGATCAGAAGGGCCCGGAGATGACGAAGAGCGAGACGGTGACCCTGCTGAACGACATCGTGGTCATGGCGCCTGCGGCCGTCCTCGACCTGCCCTTCACCTGGGAGACCCTCGGCGAGCATACCATGCGCGCCACGTTCAGCAATGCCGGGTACACCGTCTCGGCGATGCTGACATTCGATGCCGAGGGAGACCTCATCGGTTTTCTCTCCAACGACCGGTCACAACTGGAGGGCAAGGAGGCCCGTAACCTGCCCTGGTCGACGCCGATCTCCGGCTACGCGGAAGTGAACGGCATCCGTGTCGGCACGCAGGGTGATGCGAGCTGGGTCGAGGCGGGTGGTGAGTGGACCTATGGGCGCTTCACCATCCGTAAGCTGGAGTACAATGTGCAGTGAAGGCCCGATCGCCTGGATCGATGTATCCACCTGTCAGCGTGGCATCTCCGGCATGACGCACACGGCGCGGCGCGCACGGCACGGCGCAGGCGCGGGTAGCTGAAACCCAGCGGCCAGATGACTATCGGTGCTCCTCTATCAGCACGGCGTTGCGCCGCGCGGGTACCGGTGGACGGCCCCAGTGCCGCCTCAGCCCCTCCACGACAACCGGCACCCCCCGCGCCAGGCACAACAGCACCGTCACCCAAACCATGACGTCCACCATCGTCGTCAGCCCGGAGGTATGTGTCAGACCACTCCCCACCGCCAGGACCAGCGCCAGACCGCAGAAGGCCACGACCTTGCTCACGCCGTAGGCCGAGCGCATCCAGAGCGAGGCAACGAGGAGGTGCGCGGCGCGGCTCCGAAGCTGGGCAAAGGGGGCGATGCCTCTGGCCACATCCACACTACGGAGCGCATCGGTCAGCGCGGTCCGTGCGATCACGATGCACGGGATTATCATCGGGATCAGTCCGCGTTCGGCGAAGCAGATCCAGAGCACCAGCTCGTAGGTGCGGTCGGCCGCGATATCCAGGACGCTGCCGACCAGCGTCGCTTCGTGCCGCTTGCGAGCGATCATGCCGTCCACGGTATCGAGCAGGAGCCCCACCAGCAGTACGCCGACACCGATCAGCCGGACTGCATGGGTGCCCCGATAGAACGTCACGACGACGAAGGCCAGCAGGGGGAAGCGGGAAAGAGTGACCAGGGTTGCCAGCATGGATTGCTCCGGTAGAGACAGCTCCATTCTGCCCGGGTGGCGTCCCCTGAGCGTGACCTCGCCGACAGGCAGCTGACACCGCCTCTCACCTTCCGACGGCACCAGCGGTGGCGCCGTGAGCAGGTGGCCCGGGTCGGCGGTTCCATCAGTCGCTGTGGCATTCCCCGTTCCGCGCCAAGCCACTCTCTGGGTAGACTTCGGCCATGCCACCCCACGACCTTCACGACCAGAGCCTCCTGGTGACCGGAGCCAGTTCGGGAATCGGCCTGGCCCTGGTCGAGCTCCTCGTGGCCCGCGGCGCCCGGGTCATCGCGGCGGCGCGTTCCGCCGAGCGGGCTGGGCCGGCGCTGGATGGGGTGCGCGCCCGCGTGCCTCATGCCCGGCTCTCTTTCCTGCACCTGGACGTGGCGGACTTCTCCTCGGTGCGTCGCGCCGCGGACCAGGTGCTTGGCGAGCGCCAGGGACTCGATGTGCTGGTGAACAACGCCGGGGTCGCCGTCACCAGTGGGGTGAGCCCGGATGGCTTCGACCTGACCTACGCCACCAATCACCTCGGTCCCTTTCTCCTCACCAACCTGCTGTTGCCGAGGATCCGTGAGGCACCGCACGGTCGAATCGTCAACGTCGCGAGCGCCGCTCATCTCTCGGTCCGGCGCATCAACTGGTCGCGGCTGGAGCGAAGCACCACGCCGACGACTGGCGGGCTCGGGGACTACGCGCAAACCAAGCTGATGAATGTGATCCATGCAAAGGAGCTGGCACACCGGCTGGCAGGGACGTCGGTGCGCACCTCCTCGCTGCATCCGGGCGTGGTGGCCTCCAACGTCTGGCGGGCGGCGCCGCGCCCGCTGCAGTGGTTCTTCAAGCTGTTCATGCTGTCCAACGCCGAGGGCGCCGCGACACCGCTCTATTGCGCCATGGCGCCCGAGCTGAACGATGTCTCGGGCCGGTACTACGACAAGAGCCGCGAAGCGCGCTGCAACCCGCTGGCGGATGACCCAGCCAACGGCACGAAGCTCTGGATGCTGAGCGAGGCGGCAACGGCTTCCGCCACCTGACCGCTGGGCACTTCGGACGGGTGGAGTCAGCGGCTTGCCCTCGGCGGGCGATGATCGCACTTTGGCGGATCGTTACCTGTTCTACGTCAGGCCGCGCCGGGGGATCATGACCTTCGCCGGTCGACGAGCGTTTTCAGGTGACTTCGCCAGGAGATCGCCATGAACTTCAGGAACCCGAAGTGGTATCCGATCGCCGCGGGGTTGAGCGCGGTGAACATCGGCGCCGTCTGGTTTGCGGCGCAGCCCGGCGAGCCACTCCACGCCGCGGGCCACGCGGTACTCGCCGTGGCGTTCGGGCTGTGGGCCCAGCGACTCCGGCAGCGCCCCCG
>JAWXBX010000142.1:0-7008 GCA_034440415.1 Gemmatimonadota bacterium
GCATGGGAGCCTCCGGGGGGAGCAGGGAGAGGCGAGGGGGGGCGGATGGAGCGCCAATATGTGGCGCGGTACGGATTTGGGGAAGTCCGGCGCAAGGCGCACGGAAGATTGGGCAAGGCTCCAACTGGATGTGCGAGCCCCCCATCCGGTCGTAGGGCAGGCGTCCCGCCTGCCCGTGAACCCGGCTCGTCCACAAAGAATCAGACACTCCCGGTGTCCCGCCTGCCCGCGACTGCACAGGCTCGCTTCCACGACAGCTGGCAGGACCGACTGTCCACGCGAGACACTCCTGTCCACGATTGCGGACGTTTTCCCGCTGACGTCTCCCCCGAATAGTACGACAGGCGAAAACGAGAAGAAGAGGATCGGCAGATCGCCGAACGAGTGCTGGGCGCCACAGCGCTCCGCTCAACTCCGTCGCCACGGGCCGCGGTGCGACCCAGTCGACGCCAGGGCCGGTCGAAAAAGGAGCAGGGAACGCCTTAGCAGGGATCGCCCTCAGGCCAGCGCCTGGGGGCAACGTCCGGGACGCCAAGCCGGGGGTCCGAGTCTCGTGCCGGTGCCCATGCCTTTTCCCTTGCCCGTCACCATGCCTTTCACCTTGTCAGTCGGCCCTCGGGTGGCTGCGGAGGCGGGCGGAGCAGTGCTCCGTGCGCGCTGGTGCATGGGAAGCGAGGTTTCAGTGGGCGGATTCGGAGGCGGTCGCGTGGCATCCATACTGGCTGTTGTTCGCCGGCGGGTCGTGTGGGATGCCCGCTCATGCTGGTGGCGTGGGCAACGCAAAGGCATCGAGGTCGTTCACGTAAAAGGGGCACGTCATCCCGATCGTTGGCACATCCCCATTTCGGACTCCGTTTGATCTGTCCCGCGAAGGTATCACGTTGGCTAAGGTGCTCACCAAGGACATTCAGGACAACGAGCCAGCTCCTCCAACTATTCGCCCGTGGACAACGTGGATAGTCCGATCGCGCGAACGGATCGCAAGCGGAATAGAAGTTGTCTCGACGCCGAGCTGTTTGGGCGCGAGTAGTCACATCGGGGTCGAGTTTCCCGGAAGAACGGCGACCCGAGCGGTGACAGCTCATCGCCGCCGTGGTCGGCTTCTATCTGGTGCGCGACATTCTCCTTTATGTAGTGCTGCCGGCCGCGGTCTGGCTGAGGGCGAGGTAGCGGTCAGCGGTCAGCCGTCAGCCGGAATTGACGACACCCCCGCAGGTCTCCCCTCGCGAGTAGTGGCTGAATGCTGAACGCTCCGTGAATGGGCCGTCGGTCATCCTGAATCGACAGCTCGCCTCCCACGAGACGACCACGCCCCGGCGGGGGGCCGGAGCGTGGCATTTGATCTGCCGAGCGACGAGCGATCAGCTCGCCCCAGTCACCGTCACAGTGGCCGTCGTCGTGGCATTGGCATTCACTGTGACGCTGACGGGGAGGACGGGCGTCGTGGTGAAGACCGTCAGGCCGACGGGCGGGGTGATGTCGACGGTGAAGTCGCCCGGAGCTACATACAGCAGCAAGGCGGTATAGACCCCGTCCCCATCGCTGTCGCTGAAGCTGGCCGGCCGCGGAATTCCGTCGCTGCCGGTGAAGGTCGCCGAGAAGTCGCCCAGGGTGAGTTGGACAGCGTTGATGATCGGAAGGGTGATCGTGGAGCCGAGCGCGAGGTTCACCGCCGCACTCCCGGTGAGCGCGATGTCACCGCCGCGGATGACTGGATGCATCACCCACATCCCCGAGCCACCGGCCTGGTGACCGAAGCTCTGGGCCACATCGAAGTCCACTACCAGGATCGTCGCACCCCCATCGGCGACCATCAGCCGGGTGCCTGGCAGCGTCACCTTGAGTCCGCTCTGCCCCATGCTCGGCATCTGCAGCGAGCCGGTCACGGTGGCGCCGACGGGGAGACCGGCGTAGCTGGGCGAGGAGGCGTAGATGCTGGTGCTGCCGTCGCCGTTGTCCACCTCGATGTAGCCCCCGGTGATCACGAAGCGGAGCTGCGAATAGCTGCCGGCCGGCACCACCACGCGGTCGAGCAGCGTATCCGCGTCGCTGGCGAGCGTGAGCAGGTTGGTGGTGACTGGAGTGCTGGAGAGGACGGTCTTGCCACCGTTCCCCTGCAGGTTGATTTCACTGATCGTGACCACGGCGGCGACCACATCGCCGGGGGCATCCTTCAGTACCAGGGAGAGATGACCGGAACCGGTGGCAGGACTGGTACCGTCACTGCAGGCGATGCTCCCAGCGAGCAGTGCGAGCGCGCCCAGCCGGGTAATGGAAGCGAATCGTTTCATGGCGTCGGACCCTCATGAGTTCACGTGCACCCGGACCATCCGGTCCGCAGTGCGCTAGTCTATCGGGATGTCCAGCGGCGGGCGGTGACTCATCTCACCTCTCCGCGGCGAATCTGCAGGCGACAACCGCGCCCTCGGTGGAGAAACATATGATGGAAAGCACTGCGGGAGGCGCGGACTCATCCCAAGGATTGAGAGACGCCCGTGGAACTACGGGGGGGTAGCGTAGCGCGGCGGCGGAGCGGGGCCGACAGACAGGGGCCATCGCTGGGGCGATGTCCCCTGCGTGTCATGCGCCGAGGGCTGGGATCATGCGATCACCAGCATCTCGAACTGCGAGTCGGCGAAGTTGCCGGCGGCGTCGCAGCACTCGACGTTGGCCCGCAGGCTGGCGGCAAGGCTGGTCCAGCAGAGCACGGCGCAGTTCGCGTAGGTCGAGCGATAGGGCGTCACCTGCACGATCTCGGTCCGGCCCGCCGGACGCTGCAGCCCGGTGAAGGTCACCGCATACCGGCCCGGCAGCACTTCGCGACGCTCGCCGATGCCCAAGCACGGATCGAGCAGTGGCGGAGGGCATTCCTCATTGTCGATCCTCCGATTCTGACCGGCACTACTTCGGGGGAAAGGTCAGGTTAGCTGGGAGACTTCGATCCTTCGGTCAATATCGGTCTCGAGTGGCCCGTGAACTCCGCCGAGCCCCCTGTCTCTTAATCCATTCGCTTTCTTGACCACCCCTTAAATTCGGTGTATGTTCGGTATGTCGCCGAACACTCCGGATTCGAGGGCCCCATGACCACCACGTCCAAGCCGCATCCCCTTCCCACCCGCTACCAGCCAGCCGCTAACCCTTTGCCCACGGCCAATATCCGGGTCTGCCCCGAGTGCGCCGGCCCGCTGGTGCGGAACTCCGGCTGTGTGAACTGCCGGCAGTGCGGGTGGGGGAAGTGTGGGTGATCTCCGCAGGGCGGAACCGAGCGGGGAGCGCTCCTCCGGATGGCAGACGCGGTTTGAACGGTGAGTGCCCAGCACCAGCATCTGTTATCCGGGGGCTACGCGGCGGGAGGGGTTGACTTGCGGTACACGTCGCGCCGATGAGCAATCCTCACGACCATCACGATCAGCACATCGTCGCGGATTTCGTAGAGGATCCGGTAGTCGCCCTGGCGGATGCGATACCGTTCCTGCCCCGAAAGCTTCTCCGAGCCCGGGGGGCGGAGCTCATGGGCAAGGGCGTGGATACGGGCAATGATGCGGGCGCGGTCCTGCCTGGGCAGCGCGATCAGCTCTTTGGCGGCCGACCGCTTGATGTCGAGGCTATAGCTTGCCACGCCGCTTCAAGTCCTTGAGGACATCCTCGAAGGAGAGCGACGGTTCCTTGGCCCGGGCGGCGAACGCCGCCAGGTCTTCGGCATCCTCCGCCAGGCTGGCGCGAATCGCGGTGTTGACGAGGTCGGAGAGGCTCCGCTCGGTCGAGGCGGCCTTGATCCGGAGGGCCTTGTGCAGACTGGGGTCGAAGTAGACGGTAGCGCGCTTGAGGGTCGGCATGGCCGGAGAGTAGCGCTGTAACGTCATGACGTCAAGACGTTTCGACACCCGTGATTCACTGGACGATTGGGCGACCAGGCGATTGGAGAGGACCGCAATGGGAACCACCGCGCAGCTTCCGTTGTTGGACGGCCAATCGTCCAATCGCCCAGTCGCTCAACCACTCCTCCTGCTCGCCGAGCAGCCGGCGCGCGGCGCCTCGTTCCTCGAGGTGCCGGTCAAGGCGATCCTCAACGGCCCCGCCAGCACCGGCATGGGGTTCTGGTCGCTCAATCCCTATGTGGGCTGCGAATTCGGCTGCACCTACTGCTATGCGCGGGAGACGCATAAGTGGCGGATGGAGACGATTCGGCGGTTAGACGGTTTGGCGGTTGGGCGGTTGGGCGGCTTGGCGGCTGAAGCGACAGCCGCGGTTGTCGCACCCTCCTCAGCCGATAATCCAACCGCCTTACCGCCTAACCGCCCAACCGCCCTTCCCCCTTGGGAGGCCTTCGAAAAGCAGATCATGGTAAAGACCTCCGCCGCCGCCGTACTGCAGCGGACCCTCTTTCCGGCCAAGCTCGCCGGCTGCGCCCTCGTGATCGGCACCGCGACCGATCCGTACCAGCCCGCCGAGCGGCAGTTCCAGCTCACCCGGAGCATCCTCGAGGCGCTGCTGAGCTGGCGCGGGCTGACGCTGGGGATCATCACCAAGTCGCCGCTGATCCTGCGCGACGTGGACCTGCTGCGGCAACTGGCCGAGCGGCATGAGTTGAGCGTCAACATCTCGCTCGCCTCCACTGATGCCGCGCTGCTGCGGGAGGTCGAGGCTCGCTCCCCCGCGCCGCACACCCGGCTGCGGGCGCTCAAGGGGCTCACCGACGCGGGGATTCATGCGGGGCTGCTGATCGCACCGATCCTGCCCGGCATCACCGACAGCACGGAATCGTTAGCCGCGCTCATGGCGGCGGGGAAGGCGGCGGGGGCGCGCTACGTGCACGGGTCGGCGCTCCGACTCGGGCCGGCGGCGCGGTCCCGCTTCCTTCCTCACCTGGCTCACGCCTTTCCCGGCCTCGTCGAGCGCTACCGCCAGCGCTACGGCGCCGGCGCGAGCGTGGGCCGGGAGTACACCGATGCGCTCTCCCGCCGGCTGCAGCGGCTGCAGCAGGAATACGGCTTCCCGGTGCATGAGAGCCGGAAGCAGCGGGCGCGGCTGGAGGGACGGATGCCCGGCCGCGAGACGTCCGATGAAGCGGCGGCGCAAGGCACGCTGTCGTTGTAGTATGTCATCCCGGCGGAGTAGCGGCCGCATGCATGCGGCCGCTACTCCGCCCCTACCCATCACCCCCTTTCCCCCGAGGCCCCAATGTCGATCGCCGCATCGCTGCTCCCCGAGTACGACCACGAGATGGCCACCACCCGGAAGCACCTGGAGCGCACCCCGCTGGCCCAGAAAGACTGGAAGCCGCACCCCAAGTCGATGACGCTGGGCGCGCTCGCCGGGCACCTGGCCGAGATCCCGGCGTGGACCGCCGGAACGATGATGGGCACCGAGTTCGACGTGGCCCCCAAGGGCGGACCGGCCTACGCCCCGCCGGTCTTCGCGACGGTGGCGGAGATGCTCACGAGCTTCGACGCCCACGTGAAGGCGGGCCGGGCAGCGCTTGCCGCCGCCAAAGATGCGGATTTCATGGTGCCCTGGTCGCTCAAGATGGGCGGCGAGACGCTCTTCACCCTGCCCCGCCTCGGCGTGATCCGCACCTGGGTGCTGAACCACAGCATCCACCACCGCGGCCAGTACTCGGTCTACCTGCGGCTCTGCGATGTGCCGGTACCGCAGACGTACGGGCCGAGTGCGGATGAGCAGTGACGGAAAGGCGGTTAGATGATTAGGCGGTTGGGCGGTTAGGCACACCCTATCCCCCTAACCGCCTAACCGTCTAACCGCCCACCCATCCAATCGCCCAATCGCCCAATCGCCGCATCATCACCGTGCCCGCCTCCCGCTCCGTCCTGTTCATCGACCCCCCCGCCTTCTGCACCACGGTGGAAGGCCTGGTCGCCCCGGCACTCAGGGAGCGGCCGCTGATCGTCGCGGCGCCCGGCGCCGATCGCGCCACCGTGCTCGCCCTCTCGGCGGAAGCACGCATCGCAGGGATCACCCGCGGGATGCCGGTGCGTCAGGCACGGAAGCGCTGCCCCGACCTGCTGATCCGGCCGCCCAATCCGCAGCTGTACGCCCGCGCCTCGCGCGCGCTGCACGAGATCCTGGCCCGTTATGCGCCGATCATCGAGCCGCGCGGCTATGGCCACGCCTTTCTCGACCTCACCGGCACGGGACGGCTCTTCGGCGCGGCGATCGACGTGGCGTGGCGGATTCAGCGGGAAGCAGGCGACCGGCTCCGGCTGCCGCTCGCGGTGGGGATCGCGCAGAACAAGCTGGTGAGCGAGGCGGCGAGCGAGGTGGTGAAGGGATGGACCGCCGGTCAGACGGTCAGGCGGTCAGACGGTCAGGAACTGCTCAACGTCGCGCCGGGCACCGAGGCGCCGTTCCTCGCCCCCTGCGCCATCACGCTGCTCCCCGATCTCACACCGAAGATCCAGGCCCGGCTGGACGACTACCAGCTCGAACGAATCGGCGAACTGCAGGTGATCTCCGCCCAGGCGCTCACCGCGGTGTTCGGCCGGGTGGGGACGGGACTCGCCGCGTACGCGCAGGGGATCGATCCGCGGCCGGTGCTGCCGCCGGCGGTGAAGGCGGAGTTCCGCGCGGTGCACACCCTGACGGACGACACCAACGACCTGAGCCGGCTCTCCCCCGTGCTGCGCCAGCTCACCGAACGGCTGGGCAGCCGGCTCCGTGCGCGCGGCCTCACGGCGCACCGCCTCACCGTGCATCTGGCCTACACCGACTACGCCACATCCAGGCGGCAGGTGCTGGTGCAGCCGGGCGCGCTCGACTGCGACCTGTGGGAGGCCGCCCGCCGCGCCTTTGCCCTGGCGCAGACCCGCACCGTGGCCGTCCGCGCGTTAGGCGTGGTGGTCGACCGGTTCCTCGAGGCGGAGTGTCAGATGGAGCTGTTCGGCGGAACAGAAGGCGATGGGCGTGAGGCGATAGGCGCTGGGCGATGGACGACCACTGCACCGCACGATGGAACGATACGGGGGGTAGGTCGGGCCTCCGCGCCCGACC
>JAWXBX010000143.1:0-5210 GCA_034440415.1 Gemmatimonadota bacterium
GGTAGGCGGTAGGCGGTAGGCGGTAGGCGGTAGGCGAATGTACGCATCGACCGGTGAATGTCGATCGCTGAATGCTCCCGGCCAATGGCCAACGGCGCTTCTCGCCTGTATTCTCTCCCCATGACCGTCAGCTACCGCAGGACGCTCGGCCTCTTCTCCGGAACCATGGCCGTGGTCGGGGGGATCATCGGCTCCGGCATCTTCAATAATCCCGCCATTGTTGCCGCACGGGTGCACACTCCCGGCATGACCCTTGGCGCCTGGGTGCTGGGCGGCGTCATCGCGGTGGCCGGGGCGTTCTGCTTCGGTGAACTGGGCCAGCGCCGGCCGAAGGCGGGCGGCGGGTACGTCTATATCCGTGAGGCGCTCGGAGCGTTGCCGGCCTTTCTGTATGCCTGGTCGCTGCTGCTCGTCATCGCGACCGGTGCCACCGCCGCCGTCGCAGTCACCTTTGCCAACTACACGCTGCCACTCCTGGGTCTCGAAACTCGCTGGGCGTTGCCGCTCGCCGCCGGAGCCATTCTGCTGCTGACCGCGATCAACTACATCGGCATCCGTCCCGGGGCGATCACCACTAACATCTTCACCGTGCTCAAGCTGGCGGCGCTGGGGTTCCTGATCGTGGTGGGATTGGGGGCGACGGGAGTTGCCGCCCCGACTGCGGCCGCGAGCCCGCCCCCAGCGAATCCGCTCCTTGCGATGGCGGCAGCGCTCGTGCCGGTGCTCTTTGCGTATGGCGGATGGCAGCAGACCAACTTCATTTCGGAGGAGCTGGTGGATGCCGAGCGGAATCTGCCGCGGGCACTGCTGCTGGGCGTGGGAATCGTGGTGCTGGTGTATGTGCTGGCCAACCTCACCTATCTCCGGACGCTGGGTGCCGCGGGGCTGGCCACGAGTACGGCACCCGCCGCGGATGCCATGCGGGCGCTGCTGGGCGACACTGGCGCCACGCTGATCGCGCTCGGCATTTCGGCGTCGACGTTCGGGTTCCTGAACCTCGTCATCATGGTCTCACCGCGCGTGTACCAGACCATGGCGGCCGACGGGCTCTTCTTTCCCGCCTTTGCGCGGCTCACACCGCAATTCCGCGCGCCGGGCACGGCCATCCTCGCGCATGGCGGATGGGCGGTACTCCTGCTGCTCACCGGCACGTACGGCGCGCTGCTCGACTACGTCGTCTTCTGCGACTGGATCTTCTTCGGGCTGGCGGTGGTCTCCCTCTTCGTCCTGCGGCGGCGGGATCAGCGTGCGGGGGTCATCGACCCGGCCGGGGCCTTCCGGGTACCGTTCTGGCCGTGGCCGGCGGTGCTGTTCATCGTGGCGTGCCTGTATGTGATGGCGGGATCGGTGCGTTCGAATCCCTTTAACGCGCTGCTGGGCAGCGCGATCCTGCTGCTGGGCGTGCCGGTGTTTGCGTTCTGGCGGGGGCGGCGCGCCCAGACCCAGTAACGCACACCGGCGCCCGCCCGACCGTGTGCGCTAGCTGCTTCCCTTCACAATTTCGATGCTGCCATTGACGGTGGTCAGGTCCAGTCCCCGTCCGCCGTCGCCGACCGTCCCGCGCAGTGAATTCGGCCGCATCTTCCCCTGCACCGTGATGGGAAAGTCGCTCTCGACCGAGCCGTTGACGGTCGAGGCCTCGACGGTGAACGCCGCCTGCGCCGGGAGAGCGACCTTGATCCCGCCGTTGACGGTGGTGAGGCGCAGCGTCCCGGTCCAGTCAGCCCGGCCCATCCGCGCCTTGATGGACCCGTTGACGGTGGAGGCCATGGCCGTGCCGGCGCCGGTGACCTCGATGCCGCCGTTGACCGTGGTCAGGATCGCGTCACCAGGCAATTCCTCCCCTTCGATATCACCGTTGACGTTGGCACCGACAAACCGCACCCCCGCCGGCACCCGCACCTCGAACTCGACCTCGGTATCGTTCTCCTCCATCTCTCCCTGGAAGTTGCTCCCCTCTTCGCAGCTCTGCTGGCGCGCGGCCCGACGCGACGGATAGAGGGCGCAGATCGTCACGCCGTTGCTGTGCTCGATGACCTTGATCTCCACCACGCTCGGGTCGCCGCGCCTGGCAAGCTTGCTCGCCGTGACCTTGGCTTCGTCGCCGGAGGCGCGGGTCGCGTGGATCGTGCCGTTGATGCCGCGGACCTCCAGCGTCTTGCCACTGGCCAGCGGCGCATGCCAGCGGAAGTCCTGCGCCGCCAGTGGCGACCGGGCGGCGAGGGACAGAGCCAGGAAGACGAACGCAGATGAACGCATGATGATCTCCGGAGGTCAGGGACGGGTGGGCGATTCGGGAGCGTCAGGGGTGCGCGCACCACGCGCACCGCTCCGACGCAGGGCGACGGTGCCGTCGAACGACTCGAGCTCCAGCCGGGCCGATCCCGTGCCCATCGTGAAGGTCATGCGTTCGTGGCTGGTGATGCCGTCGATGGTGACCGGGAAATCCGACTCGAACTCCCCCTCCCAGGTCGAGACGCTCACCCGGGCGTTGATGGCCGGCGCGATCACTGTGACGTCGCCATCGTGCGAGGAGAGGTGATACTCCCCGCCATTGTGAATGGTCCCGCCCAGCCGGATGTCGCCGTCGACGGTACTCGCGTCGACGTTGTCCGATTCGATGGCGTCCATCAGGATGGGGCCGTCCACTGTATTGGCACGAAGGTCACCGCTGGCGCCCCGCACCGTGATGGACCCATCCACGGTGGAGAGGTTGAGGCGGCCGGCGGCGTCCGCCAGCAGGAGATCGCCCTCAACCGACTTGAGCGAGATGAACCCGGTACCGCCACGCACCTCGATTCCCCCCTCCACCGTCTCGATCGCAACGCTGCCGCGCGTGCCCTCCACCCGCACATCGCCGCTCTGGCTGCGAAGCTGGAGCGCCATGTCGGCCGGGACGGTGAGGCGCCAGGTGACCTCCGCGGGACCGTAGCGCGCCCGGCCGTGCACGCTCAGCGCGCCGCCGCTCAGGTCGGCATCGATCCGGGTGTCGTCGTCGTGATCCGCCACGATGCGTACCGCGGCCCGATTCCAGGTGGTCACGGCAATGCCGCCCTCGAAGCTGGACAGCTCAAGTCGAGTGCCGGGACGGACCGCGATCGTCGTGTCGGTGCCCTGGACCAGGACAGCGGTGGCAAGCAAGGTCAACAGCATGGGGTTCCTTGGAGCTCAGCTGACCGCGCGGGTGAGCGCGGCGGCCTGGCGCAACAGGTCGAGCTTGCGCAGCCGGGTCTGGGCCAGATGGCCGTGGAGATAGGTGCTGGCGGAGTCGGTCGCGAGTGCACGCTCGGCGTCCGCGATAGCACGATCAATCAACTGGAGCTTTTGGGTGACGACCCGCACCGTCGTGCTGTCGAGCCGGCCCTGCCCCGCCACGAGTTCCGCTTCGAGCTCCCGGATCGCGGCGGCGTAGCCGCGGCCGCTAGTGGACGACGCGGCCGCGGGGACCACCGTCGAGCCACCGGGGATCAGCGGTGCCCCGGCGAACGACGCGCCGCGGTCCAGCAGCAGGGCTACTGCCCCGCCCGACAGCACCACGAGGGCGATGCCCGCGGCGATCAGCTGGGGCCAGGAGAACGACGGCCGCCGCCGAGCCGGGGTCGCCCCGATGGCCGCTGCGACGCCGGGCCAGAGATCGGCGCGCGGCGGGTGGTCGTCCAGGGCACGCGCCCGACTCAGGACCCGGCGCAACTCCCCCAGCAAGGCCGAGCATTCGGCGCAGGCCTCGAGGTGCGCGGTGACCTCGGAGCGCGCCTGCGGGGACAGCTCGTCGTCAAGGAAGCCGGACAGCTGTTCGGATGGTGGATGGGTCATCTTGGTCATCCCAGTGTGCGCCGCAAGGCCATGCGGGCATAGTGCAATTGCGACTTGGAGGTTCCGGCAGAGATGCCTAACAGTCCGGCGATCTCCTCGTGACGGAAACCCTCGACATCATGCAGGACGAAGATGTGCCGCGCTCCAGCCGGCCGGCTTGCCATGGCGGTCTCGACGTCGAGCCCCAGCGCTGGAGGGGCATGGCGCGCGGGGGCATCCAGACCCGCCGCCGGTTCCTCCAGGAAGCGCTGCCGGAAGCGGCTTCGTTCCGCCCGGCGGTTGAGTATGACATTGACCACCACCCGATGCAGCCAGGTCCCGAACGCCGATTCCCCCCCCCGGAATGTGTGAAGCTTCCGCCACGCCCGGACCAGAATCTCCTGGGTGACATCGTCATTCTCCTCCCCGAGCATGCGCCAGACCAGGGTGTGAATCCGGTTCACATGCCGCCGGTACAACCGTTCGAAGGCGTGGGCGTCGCCGCTGGCGGCGAGCGCCGCGTCCACGGCGTCAGCCTCCGGGGCTGGTGCGTCGGTCGTGTGCCGGGTCAGGTACCCGATGGACGTGGTGATCATGCGCCGGGTTGGACACAGCGGGAGGGATCAGGGTTGGAAGGGTCCTCCACATCCCGCCCTTGAGTTGCGGCACGGTGCAGCCGATGATGCCTCCATGACCCCCTCCACCGGGAAAGCGAGTCATGCGTGCTGCGCCCCTCTGGTCGAGGAACGGGCGCGGCTTGCGTCGCGATACCGTTGCGCTGTGTCGGACACCGGGCCGGAGGCTGCGTTCGGCGAGCCGACCGGGCTGGCCACCCAGCACCGTGGCACGCCGATCGATGCCCATGCGGCCATCGACAGGGAGCGCTTCGAAGAGCCCGACATCTCGCTGGAGCAGGAAGGGACAGCGGTCCGGCACGGCCTCCCGGGGCGACGCGGACTACCCGGTCGGAGCGCATGAACTGGCGCCGCCCAGCAGATCAGACACCGCTCCGCGAACGACCTCCAGCGTCCCCGCCGGGGGACGATCCTGAGCGGCTGGTCCAGATTCTCGCCGACGCACCAATCGGCATCTTCGAAACCGATGAGACCGGCTGCTGCCGGTATGTGAACGCACTCTGGTGCGCGCTGACCGGTCTTGACCCCGAGCGTGCGCGTGGCTCCTGCTGGCTCGCGGCGATCGAACCGGAGGACCAGCAGGCCGTGCGGGCCGAGTGGCAGGCCGCCGCCATGGACCGGCGGCCGTTTGTCGCGGAGTTCCGTGTTCCCCTGGCCGAGGGCGGACACCGCTGGCTCGGCGCGACCGCCCGGGCGGTGGTAGACCGGGAGGGCCGCACCATGCGATACGTGGGCACACTGGCGGATGTCAGCGACCGCAAACGGGCCGACGCGGAACTGTAC
>JAWXBX010000144.1:0-23770 GCA_034440415.1 Gemmatimonadota bacterium
CCCCGCCGGCGGGGGCGGTCGATCGATGCCATCCATCCGAAGCCTGTTCGCTCTCCCCGCCTGTGGTCTCCTCCTCACCCTCGCGTGTACCAATCCGCAGGCGGTCACACCGGGCAGTCCACCGGCTCCGACACCACGCGCACTCGCCCTGCTCGACACCCTCGAACAGCGCACCTTCAATTTCTTCTGGGAACGCACCGATCCGACCACCGGGCTGACCCCCGATCGCTGGCCCACCCCCAGCTTCTCGAGCATTGCGGCCGTAGGCTACGCGCTCACCGCCTACCCGATCGGCGCGGATCGTGGCTATGTGAGCCGAGCCGATGCCGCGACCCGCGCCCTGGCCACGCTGCGCTGGTTCTGGCAGGCGCCGCAGGGACCGGCGGCCGCTGGTATGAGCGGGTACCAGGGCTTCTTCTATCATTTTCTCGACCAGGCGGATGGCACCCGATTCCGCGATGTCGAGCTCTCCACCGTCGACACCGCCCTGCTCTTGGGCGGTGTCCTCTTCTGCCAGCAGTATTTCGACGGCGCCGATGCCACCGAAACCGCTATCCGCGCGACCGCTGATTCGCTCTACCGCCGAGTTGACTGGCAGTGGGCCCAGCGGACCCCGCCGCTGGTGAACATGGGGTGGAAACCGGAAAACGGCTGGCAGCCGCTGGACTGGATGGGCTACAACGAGGCGATGCTGGTCTATCTGCTTGCCCTCGGCTCGCCGACGCACCCGATCGACGCGACGGCCTGGGACCAGTGGAGCGCCACGTATGTGTGGGGCAGCTATTACGGGCAGGCGCATCTCGGCTTCGCGCCGCTGTTCGGGCATCATTACAGCCATGTCTGGATCGATTTCCGCGGCATCCAGGACAGCTACATGCGCGGCCACGGCATCGACTACTTCGAGAACTCCCGGCGGGCGACGCTGGCGCAGCGCGCCTACGCCCACGACAATCCGGTCGGCTGGCTCGACTACAGCGACAGCATCTGGGGGCTCTCGGCCTCGGATGGTCCGGCCGACATCACCCTGCCCTACAACGGCACCGCCCGGCGCTTCTTCACCTATGCCGCGCGGGGCGCCTCCTTCAATGAGGTGCGGGACGACGGCACCCTCGCCCCCACCGCGGCGGCGGGATCGCTCCCCTTCGCACCCGAGATCGTGCTGCCGGCGCTGGTCGCGATGCGGGAGCGATATGGCGACAACATTTTCGGACAGTACGGCTTCCTCGACGCCTTCAATCCCAGCTTCCAGTTCGCCATGCCGGTCTCGCAGGGGCGCATCGTACCGGGCCAGGGCTGGTTTGACACCGACTACCTCGGCATCGACCAGGGGCCGATCATCGCCATGATCGCGAACTACCGCCGTGACTTCGTCTGGAAGTACATGCGGAAGAGCCCCTACATCATCCAGGGACTGCGGCGGGCGGGCTTCCGCGGGGGATGGCTGGACGGGGCACCGTGACGCACGGCGGGCGAGGAAGCGCACGCTGGTCCGGGCGGAGGATGGCCGATGGCGCGGGGCGCGGGGCGGTCGCCCTGCTGACCGCCGCCATGCTCGCCTGCGCCCCCACCTCCGGCACCGACACCGACCTGCGCTTCTGGGCCTTCGGCCGAGAGGGTGAGGTGGTGATCGAGCTGGTGCGGGACTTCGAGCGGGAGAATCCCGATATCCATGTGCGGGTGCAGCAGATCCCGTGGAGCGCAGCGCACGAGAAGCTGCTGACCGCGCATGTCGGCGATGCGAGCCCGGATCTGGCCCAGCTCGGCAACACCTGGATCCCCGAGCTTGTCACCCTCGGCGCGCTGGCCCCGCTCGACTCGCTGCAGCGGGCGTCGGCGGAGATCAGGCCGGAGGAACAGTTTCCCGGGATCTGGGCGACGAATATTGTCGACGGCGTCCTGTATGGCGTGCCATGGTATGTCGATACGCGGGTGATCTTCTATCGGAAGGACATCCTGGCGCGGGCCGGCTACGCGACCATGCCGGAGCGGTGGGACGAGTGGCGCGAGGCGATGCGCGCTGTCCGCCGGATCCAGGGGCCAGGAAAGTACGCCATCTTCCTGCCGGTCAACGAGTGGCCGCCGCAGGCGATTCTGGGGCTGCAGCAGCAGTCGCCGCTCATCGATGCGAACGGGCATGGGACGTTCGCGCAGCCCGCCTTTGCCAAGGCGTTCGACTTCCTCCTCTCGCTCTATCGCGACAGCCTGGCGCCGCCGGTCAGCAACAGCGAGATCGCGAATCTGTACCAGGAATTCGCTCGCGGTACGTTCAGCATGTACATCTCCGGCCCATGGAACCTCGGCGAATTCCGCCGCCGGCTCCCGCCGGAACTGCAGCAGAGCTGGGCGACGGCACCGCTGCCCGGACCGACCGGCGCCGAATCCGGCGTATCGCTCGCCGGCGGATCGAGCCTGGTGATCCTGCGCTCTTCGCGGCACAAGGATGCCGCCTGGAAGCTGATCGAGTTCCTCTCCCGCCCGGAGCAACAGCTCCGATTCTACCAGCTCACCGGCGATCTCCCCGCCCGGCGCGAGGCGTGGAACGACTCGCTCCTGGCCACCGACCGCGAGGCCGCCGCCTTCCGCATCCAGCTCAACCGCACCATGCCGACCCCGATGGTACCTGAGTGGGAGCAGGTGACCACGAAGCTGATGGACCAGACCGAAGCGGCGGTCCGTGGCGGCCAGTCGCCGGGAGAGGCACTGGCGGCGCTGGATCGGGACGTCGACCGGCTGCTCGAGCGGCGCCGTTACCTCCTGGCCCGCCGACTGGTGGAGGCACCGTGAGCCGGAACGATCGCGAGACCGTCGCGGGCTGGGCCTTCGTGACGCCGGCGCTGGCGCTCATCACCGTCTTCTTCGCGATCCCGGTGCTGGGCGCCTTCGTCCTATCATTCACCGACTTCGACCTCTACTCCATTGCCGATCCGGCGAGCACCCGGTTCATCGGGCTCAAGAATTATCACGACCTCTTCGCCAGCCCGCTGTTCTGGACCGCGCTCCGCAACACCAGTCTGTTCGTGATCGTCGGGGGCCCGCTCTCGGTACTGACTTCGCTTGGCGCGGCGCTGCTGGTCAACGGGAAACTGGTGCGCTTCAAGCCTTTCTTCCGCAGCGCCTTCTTCGCGCCCTGGGTGACGACGCTCGTCGCCGTCGCCCTCGTCTGGCGCTACATCTACCACCCGCAATACGGTCCCCTCAACGCCGCCCTTTCCACCCTCGGCGTCGCGCCGATCGACTGGCTGGGCAATCCGCGCTGGGCGATGCCGGCCATCATCCTCCTGTCAGTGTGGAAGAACTTCGGCTACAACATGCTGGTCTTTCTGGCCGGGCTGCAGAGCATTCCGGAAGAGCTGTACGAGGCGGCTGCGCTCGACGGCGCCGGCGCCTGGCACCGCCTCCGCCACATCACCCTGCCGATGCTCGGTCCGACGTTCATCTTCGTCGGCGTCGTCACGATGATCGCCAGCTTCCAGATCTTCAGCGAGCCGTACGTGATGACCGCGGGGGGCCCGCTGAAGAGCACGCTGACGCTGGTGCTCTTCATGTACGAGGAAGGCTTCCGCTGGTGGCGGCTGGGCTACGCGGCGTCGATCGCGGTCGTGCTCTGCCTCCTGACCCTGGCGGGGACGCTGATCCAGCTCCGTCTGCGGCGCGAGCCGGGCTGATGCCGCGCACGCTCCGCTCCGTCCTGCTGCACGGCGTGCTGCTCGTCGCCGCCATTCTCGCGGCGAGCCCGCTGCTCTGGATGATCTCCGCCTCCTTCATGGCGCCCGGTGAGGCGAACACCTCGCCTCCCCCGCTCCTGCCCAGCCACCCGACGTTGGAGCACTACCGGGTGCTGTTCACCAGCCTGAGCCTGGGCCGGTACTTCGTCAACAGCCTGATCATCTCCGTGGGTGGCACGCTCCTCGGGGTCAGCATCACCGCGATGGCGGGCTACTCCTTCGCCAAGCTGCGCTTCACCGGCCGCACCAGCGTGTTCCGGGTGCTGCTCGGTGGAATGGTCGTGCCCGGCCAGGTCGCCATGCTGCCGATGTTCCTGCTGCTGCGCGAGCTGGGCCTCATCAACACGCTGTTCGGAGCGATGATCCCGGTGCTGGCGCCGATCTACGGCATCTTCCTGGTGCGGCAGTACAGCCTGTCGATTCCGGATGATCTGCTCGATGCCGCGCGACTCGATGGCGCCGGCGAGTGGCTGATCTTTCGCCGCATCGTCCTGCCGGGCATCACGCCGGTGCTGGCGACGCTGGGGGTGTTCACCTTCCTGAGCGCATGGAACGACTTCATGTGGCCGCTCATCGTGCTGAGCGACGACCGGCATTACACCCTTCCGGTGGCGCTGGTCAACCTCGCCGGCGAGCATGTGCAGGATGTCGAACTGATGATGGGCGGCGCGGTGGTGACGGTGCTGCCGGTGTTCGTCGCCTTCCTCTTCCTGCAGCGGTACTACATCCAGGGCATCATGGCGGGAAGCGTGAAGGGATGATCTCCGGATTGCTGGCGATCGCCCTCTCCGCCCTGGTGCAACACGACACGCTCCAGCCCCGCCTGCTGGACGACTTCGAGCGGATCACCCCGTGGAGCGGGCATCCCGCCGACGGCGTCGCGCTGACGCTCCGCGCCGGCACGGGACATACCGGGCGGGCGCTGCGGATGGATTTCGGCTTCACCGGCGGCGGCTACGCGATCGCCCGGCGGACGCTGCCACTGCGCCTGCCGGCCAACTACGTCTTCTCCTTCTGGATCCGCGGTACCTCCGCGCCCAATACCCTCGAGTTCAAGCTGGTCGACCCGAGCGGCGAGAACGTCTGGTGGTATACCGAGCGGGATCGGCGCTTCAGTGGCAACTGGGAGCGGGTGACGATCCGGAAACGGCAGATCAGCTTCGCCTGGGGACCGCTGGGCGGCGGAGAACTGAAAGACGCTGCGGCACTCGAAATCGTGGTGACTGCCGGCGCTGGCGGGGGCCGTGGCACGCTCTGGCTCGACGACCTGACACTCACTCCGCTCGCTGAACTCGGAACGTACGCCGAGACGCCGCGGGCCGGGGCAACCGCAGCCCTCGGTGGCCACACCGCCGCCGCAGCGCTCGACGGCGATACGACCACGAGCTGGCGGACCCCCGCGGGAACCAGCGCGCGCTACATCGTCGACTTCCAGCGCCCGCGCGAGTTCGGTGGCCTCTCCCTGCTGTGGGAACCTGGGCTCGGTGCCGCACAATACGAGGTGCAGCTCTCTGATGACCGGGTGCAGTGGCGGACCGTCCGCTCGGTGCGCGGAGCCAACGGCGGCCGAGACAATCTGGCATTGCCGGAGAGTGAGGCGCGCTACCTCCGCCTTCTCCTGCCGAGCGCCGGGGCGAGCGGGGCCGGCTTGCGGGAGCTGATCGTGCAGCCGCTCGCCTTCGGAGCCACGCCAAACGCCTTCTTCGAGGCGCTCGCCGGCGACGCCCCACCCGGCAGCTATCCGCGCTACTACAGCGGGCGCCGCGCCTGGTGGACGGTGGTCGGTGCCGATGGCGCAGCCGAAGAGGCGCTGATCAACGACGACGGCGCGGTGGAAGCCGGCAAGGGGCTCTTCTCGGTGGAGCCCTTCCTGCTCGACGGCGACCGCCTAATCTCCTGGCACGAGGTGCAGGCCGTTCCGTCGCTGCAGGAGGGGGACCTGCCCATCCCCAGCGTGACCTGGGCTCTCCGCGGCCTGACACTGCAGGTCACTGCCGTGGCGACGGGGCCGGCGGCGCACTCTTCGGTCATCGTGCGCTATCGCGTCGTCAATCATGACGCTGTGCGACGCACGCCCACACTCGCACTCGCGATCCGCCCCTTCCAGGTGAATCCACCCTCTCAGTTCCTCAACACCGTCGGTGGCTGGAGCCGGATCGATTCCCTCCGCTGGTCGGGCGGTGCGCTTCAGGTCAACGCCGATCGCACGGTGCGGCCGCTCACCGCACCGGCCACCGTCTCGACCAGCACACTCGATGGCGGCGACGTGGTGCAGCAGCTGCGCGAGGGGACCCTCACGGGCGCACCGGTGGCGCGCGACCCGCAGGGCTCCGCCTCCGCCCTGCTCAGCTACTCGGTGGCGCTCGCACCAGGCGATTCCACCGATGTCGCCGTCGAACTGCCCATGGTCTCAGGAGACCGCCCGTCGGTGCCGGTCGGTCGTCCGGCGGCGGTGGACAGTGTCTTCGCCGCCGCGCGCGCCTCATGGCGAGAGGCACTCAGCCACACCACGATCTCGCTCCCACCGTCCGCCGTGGACCTCGAACGCACCATCCGGACCACCCAGGCGTGGATCCTGATCAATCGCGACGGCCCCTCCATCCAGCCCGGCTCCCGCTCCTACGAGCGCTCCTGGATCCGCGATGGCGCGCTCACCTCCGCCGCGCTCCTGCGGTTCGGGCACCCGGAGCCGGTGCGCGCCTTTCTCGAGTGGTACGCCACCTTCCAGTATCTCAACGGCAAGGTGCCCTGCTGTGTTGACGCCCGTGGCGCCGACCCGGTGCCGGAGCACGACAGCAACGGCGAATTCATCTACCTCGTGATGGAATACTGGCGACACACCGGTGACCGCCCGACCCTCGAGCGGATGTGGCCTTACGTCGTCCGCGCCACGGAGTATCTCGACAGTCTGCGGCAGACCCGCCGCACCGCGCCCTACACCACCGGCGACAACCGGGTCTTCTACGGCCTGCTGCCACCCTCCATCAGCCATGAGGGGTATTCGGCCAAGCCGATGCACTCGTACTGGGACGATTTCTTCGCGCTGCGGGGGTTCAAGGACGCCGCGGCCATGGCGCAGCTGATGGGCGACACCGGCACAGGCATTCGATTCGGTCGCATGCGCGACGAGTTCCGGGTCGACCTGCTCGCATCGCTGGCGCTCGTCCGGCGGCAGCATGGCATCGACTATCTCCCGGGGGCAGCGGACCTCGGCGATTTCGACGCCACCTCCACCACCATCGCCCTGTCGCCGGGAGGCGAGGAGACCTGGCTGCCTCCCGATGCGCTGCGCGCCACCTTCGAGCGATACTGGCGGCAGGCCAGCGCCCGGGCCGACACCAGCAGCACCTGGGAGGCCTACACCCCGTACGAACTCCGCACCGTCGGCGCCATGCTCCGGCTCGGCTGGGCCGACCGCGCGCGCGCGATGCTGCGGAGTTTCCTCGCCGATCGGGAACCGCTGGCCTGGAACCAGTGGCCCGAGGTGGTCTGGCACGATCGCCGGGCGCTCAAGTTCATCGGCGATTCCCCGCATACCTGGGTGGGCTCCGACTTCCTCCGCTCCGTGGCCGACCTGTTCGCGTATGAACGGGAATCAGATAGTGCCCTGGTCGTCGGGGCGGGAATCGATCCGGCGTGGCTGGAAGGCGATGGCGTACGGATCCGCAGACTTCACAGCTGGTGGGGACCGCTGAGCTACACTGTGCGTCGGCAGGGCGACACGATCGAGATGCGGATCGAGGCGGGGCTCCGCGTTCCGCCGGGCGGGATCGTCGTCGCGCCGCCCATCACCGGATCTGGCACGGCACGGGTCGACGGCGTGCCCGTTCCGTTCGACTCAGGCGGCGCGATCCTCGTCCGCCACGTTCCCGCGCATATCAGCTTCGCCTCGTCCATCACCCCGTGACCACCACATCGCGATCGCAGGAGAATCGACCGTTGCCCGTCGCTTTCGGCCCTGATGACCTCATCACCGCTGCCCCGCTGCTGCACCTGCTCTCCAACGGCCGCTACCGCGCGGGCATTTCCGCCGCTGGCGCCGGCTTCTCGCTGTGCGAGGAGTTCGCGCTGACCCGCTGGAGCCCGGATCGGGTGCGCGATGTCGACGGGTTCTTCTTCTACCTGCGCGATCTCGACAGCGGCGCCTGGTGGTCCGCCGGGCTCCAGCCGGCGCCAGCACGTGCGGCCGATTACGCCGTGGACTTCGCGCCCGGCATCGCGCGGATCAGCCGGACGGACCATGGGATCGCCCTTCGGCTCGAGTGCTGCGTCTCCCCGGATGCGGACCGTGAACTGCGCCGCCTCGTCCTGACCAATCGTTCCACGACCACGCGCCACATCGAGGTCACCTCCTTCGCGGAGGTGGCCCTCAACACCCCGGCGGCGGATGCCGGTCATCCAGCATTCTCCAAGCTTTTCGTGAGCACGGATGCCCTGCGCGGCGGAGTCGCGCTCCTGGCCAATCGGCGCCAGCGCAGCCCGGAGGATGCGCCGCTCTGGATGATGCATTCCCTGGTGCCGGACGAGACAGCGGATTGGGCGGGACCACCGACGTGGGAGACGGACCGGAGTCGGTTTCTGGGTCGAGGCCGGACCGCGGCCGACCCCGCCGCCCTGTTGCCGGGTGCGACGCTCAGCAACTCGGTCGGTAACGTCCTCGATCCGGTGGTCAGCCTCAGACGTGTGCTCACCCTCGCCCCAGGCGCCACGGGAGTGGTCACGGCCGTCCTCGGTTTCGCGCACGACCGCGAGGCAGCGCTCAGCCTGAGTGTCCTGCCCTCCGATCACGCCGTGATCTTTCAAGGTGCCGCGGAGCGTGATCGCCGATTGTGCGAGCGCCATGGCATCACCGCCGACATTGAGGCGCTGCTTCCCCTCCTCGGCGGCGCGCTGCTGTACGGACATCCGGAGTTTCGCGGCGACGTGGCCGCTCCAGCGCTCTCTGCGTCGGAACGGGAACCGCAGGGGCTGGCTCCGGCGGTGCCGGTCGTCGTGGTCCGGATTCGATCGGAGGAGGACAATGCCACGCTCGACACGATGAGGCGGGTCGCCGCATGGTGGAGAAGCCAGGGAGTACCGGTTGATCTCCGTGCACTCATCGAGGGGGTCGATGCTACAGAGTCACGCGTTCTCGAGACCGTCGCCCGAGTCGTGATCCGCGAGCCAATCTCGCGATCACGGGCTGCGCTGCAACCGCCGACGGTGCGCTTCCGCCCAGCACCGGGCCCCGCTCCCGATGAGCCGGCCTCGACCGATACCTCGCCCGCCGGCAACGGCTATGGCGACTTCAGTCCGGATGGAACGGAGTATGTGATCACCATTCCGGCCGCCGGTCGCCGCCCGCCGCTGCCCTGGTCGAATGTGATCGCCAATGAGGAGATCGGCTTCATCGCGACCGAGAGTGGCGCGGGCTATACCTGGTCGGGGAACAGCCGCGAACATCGCCTGACGCCGTGGTTCAATGATCCGATCTCCGATCCGCACGGTGAGGTGTTCTACCTGCGGGACGAGGACGCGGGGGCCTTCTGGTCCCCGACACCCGGGCCGGTCCCGGGCGCGGGAACGCATGAGGTGAGGCACGGCTTCGGCTATTCATCGTTCTGCCGCCGCACCCCAGGCTTGACCCAGGAGCTGGTGCAGTTCGTCCCGCGCCGTGGCTGCATCAAGATCAGCCGGCTCTCGATCACCAATACTGACACGGCGCCACGGCACCTATCCCTGTTCGCGGCCCTGCAGTGGGTGCTCGGCGTGCTCCCCAGCGAAACCGCCTCATTCATCGAGACGAGTCGGGATGCGACCACTGGTGCGATCTTCGCCAGGAACCCGCTGGCTGGAGAGTTTGCCGATCGAGTCGCGTTTGCGACACTCATCGGTCCAGCAGGAGGCGCAGCCGATGTCACGGCGGATCGCGCGGCGTTCCTCGGCCGTCACGGCAGCTTCGCCTGCCCCGCGGCGCTCTGCACCGATACCCCGCTCGATGGACGCACCGGACGAGGCCTTGATCCGCTCGCCGCGTTTCGTCTCCCGCTCGCCATCGAGCCCGGGCGCACCGTTTCCTGCCTCCTGCTCCTCGGCGAGGCTGGGAGTGAAACCGAAGCCTGCGAACTCATCGGGCGATTCGGCAGCGTACCGGCGGCCGATCAGGCGCTGACGTCGGTCCGCGGATTCTGGCGCGAAATCGTCGGCGCGGTGCAAATCCACACCCCGTCACCGGCGATCGATCTCATGGTGAACGGGTGGCTGGCGTATCAGAATCTCTCCTGCCGGATCTGGGGCCGCTCCGCGTTCTACCAGTCAGGCGGTGCCTTCGGCTTCCGTGATCAGCTGCAGGATGCGGTCGCGCTGCTGTGGCACGATCCCCGGGTCGCCCGCTCGCAGCTCCTGCTCCATGCGGCCCATCAGTTCGTCGAAGGTGACGTCCTCCACTGGTGGCATCCGCCAAGCAGCAAGGGCATCCGCACCCGCTTCTCCGATGACCGGCTGTGGCTGCCGTTGCTCACCGCCTCGTATATCGCGCAAACCGGTGATACCGGCATTCTCGCGGAGCCGGCCCGCTTCCTCACCGCACCGCTCCTGGCTCCCGAAGACGATGAGACTTTCCTCGTGCCGGAGGATTCCGGCACCACCGCTGACCTGTACGAGCACTGCTGCCGAGCGGTGGACCGCTCGCTCACGCGTGGGGCGCATGGCCTGCCACTCATCGGGACCGGCGACTGGAACGATGGGATGAACCGGGTGGGCCGAGAGGGCCGGGGCGAAAGCACATGGCTTGGCTTTTTCCTCGCCCGGGTGCTGGAGAGCTTCCTCCCGCTCGTGGACGCCCGGGGCGATGCACTCCGGGTCGGACGCTACGAGGACTATCTCCGCCAGCTTCATGTCGCGCTCAATGCTGGTGGCTGGGATGGGAACTGGTACCGCCGCGGCTACTACGACAACGGCACCCCGCTCGGCTCGGCAATGAACGACGAGTGCCGCATCGATGCGATCGCGCAGGCCTGGGCGGTGCTCTCCGGGGTTGCGACGAGTGACCGCGCGGACCAGGCGCTCGATGCACTGGTACAGCACCTGGTGTCCGAGTCGGACGGCATCATCCGGCTGTTGACGCCGCCATTCGACCGGACCCCGGAAGACCCAGGTTACATCAAGGGATACCTCCCCGGCGTACGCGAGAACGGCGGGCAGTACACCCACGCCGCGCTTTGGGCGGTGCAGGCGCTGGCCGAAGCGGGCCATGGCGACAGGGCGGCCCGGCTGCTGAAGATGCTCTCACCCGTCACCCACGGTGCGACGCCCGCCGCGGTGGAACGGTACCAGGCGGAGCCGTACGTCATCGCGGCGGATGTCTACGGAGTCGCACCGCACATCGGGCGCGGCGGCTGGAGCTGGTACACCGGCTCCGCAGGGTGGATGTTTCGCGTGGCGGTGGAGTCGGTGCTGGGGATCGGACTGGAAGCGGGGAACGCGATCGTCGTGCGCCCGACGCTGCCGCTCGAATGGCCGGGCTTCTCGTTCACCTGCCGGTTGCCTGACGGGAGAACCACGCTTGCCCTCACGGTGGAACGCGCACCGCCCGACGGTGGGCCGCAGACGAGTGTCACGCTGGACGGGATGGCGCTGGAGGTCGTTGGCGACACAGTGCGTATCGCGCTCCCGCGGGATGGCGCGGCGCACGAGGTGAGGATCCGCTTCGGTGCCGGCGCGCGGGTGACCTATCGTCCGCGCCCAGCCGCGGAGCGTGACCCGCAGCCAGTCGAACGCTGAACGCCAGCGGCTACCGGCTCAGCGTGGCACCCCGCGTCCGGATCACTTCGGCGTAGAAGCCGGCGCTCGCCTTCGGAGTCCGCTCCTGGGTGATGAAGTTCACGTGAATCAGGCCGAACCGCTTGGCGTAGCCTGCGCTCCATTCGAAGTTGTCCAGCAGCGACCAGGCAAAGTAGCCGCGGACATCGACGCCTTGCTGCATGGCGACTTGGATGGCGCGCAGGTGTTCGCGCAGGTAGTGCACCCGCAGGGGATCGTCGACCCGGCCGTCGATGGCGGCCGGGGCATCGTAGAAGGCCGCGCCATTCTCGGTGACATAGAGCGGTACCCTGCCGTAGCGGCTGTGCACCCAGCTGAGGACATCGGTCAGCGCGGGAGGGTAGACTTCCCAGTCCGTCAGGGTGTACGCATGCTGCGGCTGGGTCACCCGGGCGGCGCGCACCGGCCACGCTGCCGGATCGTCCCGGACCACGGAGCGGGTGTAGTAGTTGATGCCGAGGAAGTCGAGCGGCTGCCGGATCAGATCGAAATCGGCCGCCGGGAAGGTTGGCCAGGCGTCGCCGTAGATGTCGGGCAGCTCCTCGGGATACTGCCCGAAGAAGACTGGATCGAGGTACTGGCGGTTCATGTAGGCATCGGCGCGCTGCGTTGCGGCGACATCTTCGGGCCGATCGGTCGCGGGATGCTTGGGCTCGAGATTCACCACCAGTCCGGCCTGCTTCCCGCCGGCGGCACGGATCGCCTGCATGCCGGCGCCGTGGGCGCGGAGCAGATTGTGGGATACGATCGGTGCCTCAAAGCGATTGCGGTGTCCCGGCGCCAGCTTGCCGAAGAGATAGCCGCCGTCGGCCACGACCCATGGCTCGTTGAGCGTGGTCCACATCCCAACCCGGTCGCCGAGCGCCTGCACCATCACGCTGGCGTAGTCGGCGAACCACGAGGCGATCTCGCGGTTCAGCCAGCCACCCTGATCATCCAGCGCGGCGGGCAGGTCCCAGTGATAGAGCGTGAGGGCGGGCTGGATCCCGGCGGCGAGGAGCTGGTCGACCAGCCGGTCGTAGAAGCCGAGTCCGGCCTGGTTCACCGCACCACGGCCTTCGGGGAGTACCCGGGCCCAGGCCACGCTGAATCGGTAGGCGTTCAGTCCCAGGTCACGCATCAGCCCGACATCCTGGGCCGAGCGGCGGTAGTGGTCGCAGGCGACATCCCCGGTGTCCCCGTTCGTGGTGCTGCCCGGGGTGTGGGAGAAGCGGTCCCAGATGCTGGCAGCGGCTCCATCGGCCCGGACGGACCCTTCGATCTGGTGGGCGGAGGTGGCGGCACCCCACAGGAAACTGTCGGGAAAGCGAACGACGTCAGGCATAAGGACCGGGGAGAACGCGATGGCGAGTGTGAGCTTGCAGGATGTCCGCAAGATATACGAAGAACGCGGCAAGGTTCAGGTGGCGGTCCACGAGTTCTCACTCGAGATCGCCGATGGCGAGTTCCTGGTGCTGGTCGGCCCTTCCGGCTGCGGCAAGAGCACGACGCTGCGGATGATCGCCGGGCTGGAGCCAATCACGAGCGGCACGATCCGCATCGGTGACCGGGTGGTCAACGACGTCGCCGCACGCGACCGCGACATCGCAATGGTCTTCCAGAACTACGCACTCTACCCGCATATGACGGTGCGAGAAAACCTCGCCTTCGCGTTGATGCTGAGAAAGCTGGGGACGGCGGAGATCTCGACACGGGTGTCGGAGACCGCCCAGCTCCTCGGCCTCGAGGAGCTGCTCGAGCGCCGGCCACGCCAGCTGTCCGGCGGCCAGCGGCAGCGGGTGGCGCTGGGCCGGGCGATCGTGCGCCAGCCGCAAGTGTTCCTATTCGACGAGCCGCTGTCCAATCTCGACGCCAAGTTGCGCATCCAGATGCGCCGCGAACTGGCCGCACTCCGCCGCCGGCTCGGTACCACCGCCGTCTACGTGACGCATGACCAGATCGAAGCAATGACGCTGGGCGACCGGATCGTCGTGATGCGCGACGGTGCGGTCGAGCAGATCGCCGCCCCGCTCGAACTCTATCGCCGTCCCGCCTCCGCCTTTGTGGCCACGTTCATCGGCAGCCCCCCCATGAACGTGATCGCCGGCACGCTCACCACACCGGACGGGCTGCTCTTCGTCTCGAAGGATGGGTCGTTCCGCCTGCCGCTCAGCGGAGAACTCCCCGCCGGCGTGATCCCGGGCCGGCGGATGCTGCTCGGCATCCGCCCCGAACAGATCGTGCTCGGCCCCGCAGCGGATGGCGTGACGACCGCGCTGGTCGAGGTGATCGAGCTGCTGGGGAACGAAACGATGGTCGGGCTGCGCTCAGGCAGCGTGAGCCTGACGGCGCGACTGGACGGCGCGGCCCAAGCGACGCTCGGCGGCAGCGTCGGTCTCACCTGTCCCGCCGCGGCGGTGCACTGGTTCGATGGCGAAACCGAGAAGCGTCTTGGTTGAGTGCCGGGCTACCGGCACTGGCTGTATTCCTTGCCATCGGCCGTGATGATGGGATAGCCGTTGGAATTGCGGGTGACGGTCATCGGGGCCAGCTGCATTCCCTGCCCGGAATCGAGATAGAGCTGGCCGCCCTGCACCTGCCACTGAATCATGGTTCCGCCCTGCGTCTGGGTGGCCACGCTTCCGGTGGCGGTATTGCCACCGCCGGAGGGGTTCACCGTGCCGCCTTCGTAGTTCGTGTTGACCGCCAGCCGGCCGTCGGCGTAGAAGACGTTGTGCGAGGTGTGAGTCGAACCGCTGGTCTGGCTGTAGGAGAAGCTGCACCAGGGTGAGCTGAGCAGGAGCTGGCGCAGCTGCTGATCCTGCGGCGTTCCGCCGCTCGCCGCGGGCGCGGGCGATCGACCTGGTGGCGGTGCGGTCGCGACCGGGCCCGCCGGATTCGGGGCCGGTGGTGCGGTCGCCACCCGGCTGGTGCGGGTGAACTGGAGTTCCTGCGCGGCCGAGAGATTGGGAGTGCCATCCGTTCCGAGTTCGATCAGCCCGACCAGGAGCGTCGCCCCGTCGAGCTCGGCGGTGAACATCGCCGTGATCTGTCCCATGATGGCCTGGCCGACGAGGTCTCCTTCCTCAAGCTTCGCTTCCAGCTGGATCACCGTGCCATTGCCCGACAGGGTCCCTGTGGTCCGCCCGCCGGCCGCCTGGGTCAGCGCAATTGTCAGCACCGCACCGTTGGGCGCCTGCATTGTGTACGTGCCGGTGAACTGCTGGGCGGAGGCCGGTGTGGCCAGCAAGAGAAGGAGCAGGACAAGGCGACCTGGAATCCGCATGAGTATCACCTATTTGGCGAACACCTTGGCGCTACGTGGCTGGACGAACACCTTGTCGCCCTGCGAAAGCCCGAGTTCATCGAACTTGGCGCGGGGAATCTCCGCTTCGATCACCTGGCCGTCATCCACCCGATCCAGCTCGAGGCGAACCATCGGACCAAAGCGCCGGATGTGCCGCAGCACCGCTTCGATGGCCGGTCGCCCATTCGCGACCCGGGCCAGGTCCACTTCGTAGGTCCGCACGTATGCCACCGCGTCCCGCTCGGTGGCCTCCGGCAGGTCCGGGACATCCCAGCTGGCGCCAGCGACATCCGCCCGGCCACCAGCGACCCGGCCGTGGAACAGGTTGACATTGCCCAGAAAGCTATACACGAATGGCGTCGCCGGCTTCTCGTACACCTCTTCGGGGTGGCCCACCTGCTCGATCCGCCCCTCGTTCATCACCACGATCCGGTCGGCCACTTCCATGGCCTCCTCCTGATCGTGGGTGACGAAGACCGTCGTCACATGCACCTCCTGGTGCAGCCGACGGAGCCAGCGGCGCAGCTCCTTGCGGACCTTCGCATCGAGGGCCCCGAACGGTTCGTCGAGCAGGAGTACCGACGGCTTCACCGCGAGCGCGCGGGCCAGCGCCACCCGCTGCCGCTGGCCGCCGGAGAGCTGCGAGGGGAAGCGATCGGACAGCCAGTCGAGCTGGACCAGCTTGAGCAGGTCCATGACCGTCGTGCGGATCTCGGTATCGGAGGGCCGCACCTTCCGGGGCCGGACCCGGAGCCCGAACGCGACGTTCTCGAACACGGTCATGTGGCGGAACAGCGCGTAGTGCTGGAACACGAACCCCACCTGCCGCTCGCGCACATCGCGACGCGTGGCATCCTGCCCCTCGAACAGCACCGATCCACGGTCCGGCGACTCCAGCCCCGCAATGATGCGCAGCAGCGTGGTCTTGCCCGAGCCGCTCGGCCCCAGCAGCGCCACCAATTCGCCGGAGGGCACCACCAGGCTCACCTCCTTGAGCGCCTCGAAGGTACCAAACTGCTTGGCCAGCCCGCGGACCTCGATACTCATGCTGCCCGCCTTGGGTCGAGGGAAATCGCTACCCGCAGTTCACGGGCATGCCGCCACTCCACTGCCGTCTTGGCCACCAGTGTCACCAGGGCGAGCAGGGTGAGCAGCGACGCGACCGCGAAGGCGGCGGCGAAGTTGTATTCGTTGTACAGGATTTCGATGTGCAGTGGCAATGTGTTGGTAAGGCCGCGGATGTGTCCCGACACGACGGACACCGCGCCGAATTCTCCCATCGCGCGGGCGTTGCACAGGATCACGCCGTAGAGCAGTCCCCACTTGATGTTGGGCAATGTCACCCGGAAGAAGATCTGCCAGCCGCTCGCCCCCAGGACCCGTGCCGCTTCCTCTTCCTCAGGCCCCTGTTCCTGCATCAGCGGGATCAGTTCCCGCGCGACAAAAGGGAAGGTGCAGAACATTGTCGCCAGGATGATGCCGGGGACCGCGAACACGATCTGGATGTCGCGCTCGGACAGCCATGCACCGAGCCAGCCCTGGGCTCCGAACAGCAGGATGAAGATCATCCCGGCGATGACCGGCGAGACGGCGAACGGCAGATCGATCAGGGTGATGAGGAGGCTTTTGCCCCGGAAATCAAACTTGGCGATCGCCCAGGCGGCCGAGACGCCGAAGACCACATTGAGCGGAACCGCGACCAGCGCCGTGATCAGCGTCAGCCAGATCGCGGAGAGCGTATCCGGTTCGATCAGCGCCGCGCCGTACGCCTGGATTCCCTTGCGGAATCCCTCGGTGAATACCGCGACCAGCGGCAGGACCAGGAACAGCGCCAGAAAGAGCAGCGTGATCATGATCAGGACGTAGCGGACCAGCGGCGGCTCGATGAGCGTCGCTGAGCGGTGCGCCGGTGCGCCGGCGGGTTGGAGCCTGAGACCTGTCGTGCCTGCCATTGGTTGTCCCTTAGGAAGTCCGGCGCCGACTCCACCACTGGAGCATGTTGATGGCCAGCAAGAGTCCGAAGGACACCACCAGCATCACCACCGCAATGGCGGTGGCCCCGGGGTAGTCGAACTGTTCCAGCTTGGTCATGATGAGGAGGGGCGCGATCTCGGTCCGCATCGGCATATTGCCCGAGATGAACACGACCGAGCCGTATTCACCCACCGCACGGGCAAACGAGAGCGCGATCCCGGTCAGCAGCGCGGGACCGAGGGCCGGCAGCAGGACCCGGCGGAAGGTCTGCCACCGCGTGGCTCCCAGGCTCGCGGCCGCTTCCTCGACCTCGGCCTCGAGGTCCTGGAGAACGGGCTGCACCGTGCGCACCACGAACGGCATGCCGATGAAAATGAGCGCGACCGTGATACCCAGCTCGGTGTAGGCCACCTTGATGCCGATGGGCTCGAGCCAGCGCCCGAGCCAGCCGTTCTGGGCGTACAGCGTCGTCAGCGAAATCCCCGCCACCGCCGTCGGCAACGCAAAAGGCAGGTCGACCATCGCATCGAGCAGCTTGCGGCCGGGAAAGCGATACCGCACCAGGACCCATGCCACCAGCAGACCGAATATCCCATTCACCACCGACGAGGCGAGCGACGTCAGCAGGGTGACCCGGTAGGAGGCCATCACCCGCGGCGCCGTCGCCGAATGCCAGAAGCTCTCCCAGCCGAGGCCCATGCTCTTCACAAAAATCGTGGAGAGGGGGATCAGGACCAGCAAGCTCAAGTAGGCGATCGTCAGCCCGAGCGAGAGGCCGAATCCCGGCAGGGTCCGGTGCGGCCGTGCGCTCATGCGCTGACCTGGACGGCAACTCTGTGCCAGGCGGTGTTGGCGTAACCCTTCACGTTCCACACCTCGGCGAGCTCTGCCGGTTGGCAATGACCCGCCTGGTCCCAGGCGCGGGCCACCAGCGTCTGCTGGCCTGGCCGGAGGTGCACCGCCGCCCGCCAGAAGGTCCAGCTCCAGGCCCCACCGGATTCCTCCAGCACGGCCTTCACCCAGGTCGCGCCGTTGTCCGGGGAAACCTCCACCCGGGCCACCCGCTCAGCAGCACCACCGAAGGCCCACCCGGTAAGCTCAACGAGTCCGGCAGCGACGCGACACCGCGCCGCGGGCGAGACGATCACGGCGTTGAGCGAAACCGTGTCCAGCGCTTCACCCGCGGTGACGCTGCGCGGATTGTCCGGATCGGGCTGCCGGAGGATGCGGTACGCCTCCGTCTGGAAATAGTTGGTCGACGGTTCGGCCTGTACCACGATCTCGCCCAGCCACTTCACGCTCCGTGCCCCGATGTAACCGGGCACCACGGAGCGCAGGGGAAATCCATGAGCCGGCGGCAGTGGCTCGCCATTCAGATCGAAGGCGAGCAGCGCCTCGGGAGCCATTGCCTTCTGCAGCGGGATGGAACCGCCGAAGCCAAACAGGCGATCATGCCGTGAGACCTGGTCGAGGCCGGTGAACGCCACATGGCGTGCCTCGTCCGTCACTCCGGCGGCCATCAGCACATCGCGTAGTGCCACGCCGCTCCACCAGCCGTTGCTGATCGCGTCGGCACCCCAGAGCAGTTCGCCCGGCACCGGTCGATGCGCCACCAGCTCGTCCCGGCGGAGTCCGGCGCAGACCAGTGTGGCCGCCAGGTCATGCCTGAGGAACTGCTGCCGCAAGTCGCTGAGCGACAGCTCGAGCGGCCGGCGTACCAGCCCGCGAACCGGCAGGCGCCAGGTCAGCGGATCGATCTCGGGCGTCGGGGCATGACTGCGAATGAAGAAGAGCGAGGCCGGTGTGACCTGGTGCTCGCGAAGCAGCGAGGGTGGCGGCCCCGCATTCCACTGCTCCGGATCCTTCACTACGAGTCGCGAGTCCTTGCCGGGAAGCGCCGGGTTCAGTGTCATGATCGAGCCTGCTCCTGCGGGCGAAAGGGAGGACGGACCGCCAGGCGTACCCGCGGACTCGGAGGCATTTTCGATGTCGCCCCCGACAAAAATAGCCGGGCGCCCCCGTTCCACGTCCTGTCGATCCATCGTCGGCGTCGCCATCTGCCTATCGGCCGGCGAGGTAGATCTGATCGAACGTGCCACCGTCGGCGAAGTGGGTGGCCTGCGCCTTCCGCCACCCGCCGAAGACCTCATCGACCGTGATCATCGGGATCCTGGGGAACTGCGCCGCATACATGGCCGCGATGGCGGCATTGCGGGGCCGATAATAATTCTGGGCCGCGATCTCCTGCCCCGCATCGGTGTACAGGTATTCGAGATACGCCTTGGCGACGTCGTACGTCCCATGCTTCTTCGCCACCTTGGCGACCACCGCCACTGACGCCTCGGCGAGGATGCTGATCGACGGCGCAACGATCTCGAACTTGTCGGGGCCCAGCTCCTTGATCGACAGGATGGCCTCGTTCTCCCACGCGAGCAGCACGTCGCCGATGCCCCGCTCCACGAACGTCGTGGTGGAGCCCCGGGCGCCGGCATCGAGCACCGGGACATTCTTGTACAGCTTGCTCACGAATTCCTTGGCGGACGCATCATTCCCACCCGGCTGACGCAGGGCATACGCCCACGCCGCGAGGTAGTTCCACCGGGCGCCGCCCGAGGTCTTCGGGTTGGGCGAGATCACCGCGACCCCCGGCCGGATGAGGTCGTTCCAGTCCTTGATCTTCTTCGGATTGCCCTTGCGCACGAGGAAGACGATCGTCGACGTATATGGCGCGCTGTTGTTCGGCAGCAGCTTCTGCCAATCCGCCGACAGCAGCCCGGCTCTCGCGCTGATCTCGTCGATATCATAGGCCAGGGCGAGGGTCACGACGTCGGCGCCGAGGCCGTCGATCACGGAGCGGGCCTGCTTGCCGGAGCCTCCATGCGACTGATTGACGGTGACGACGACACCGGTCATCCCCTTCCAGTACGTGGCGAAGGCGGCATTGATGCTCTTGTACAGCTCGCGGGTCGGATCGTACGACACATTGAGCAGGGTGACCGGCTTCTGGGCCTCGAGCGGGGCCGCGAAGGCCCCACCGAGGAGAAGTGCGGTACCGAGGGTGAACAGCGAACGCATTGGGGTCCGTCTCCTTAGAACGCGGTCTGGAACCGGGTCGAGATAAACTTCTCGTCGCGACGGTCGCCGGTGGCGGTGCCACCATCGAAAGAGGTCTTGTCGTAGTTGAATGAGATCTTGATGTTCTTGTCGAGATGCCAGGTGAGGCCGAGCCCGAGGGACTTCTCCTTCGTGACCGAGGCCGCGCTGTCGGCATACCGGTTGCCGGTGAAGGCGGCATCGTCGAAATCGAGCTGTCCGTACCGGGCGACCACTTCCAGCGCGCCCCAGGTGTGATTGGCGGGGTCGAAGTTCTTCTTCGGGGTTATGCTCTTGAAGGAGGCCCTTTCGCCGGTGAGATAGAACGATCCCACCGCCTGCCATGCCTCGTGCTCCAGCGTGATGCTGGTCCGGGTCGCACCGGTGTCTCGGCTCACCACCTGCCGGGAGATGGTGTATTCCCCGAGGAGGCTGAGCGGGCCGTAGTTGATGTAGCCCTGCGGCGCGATCCGGCGGCGGGGGCCGTTGGCGTACACCGTGCCGGTGAGCGGCGTCGTGCTGCTCGAACGGTACTTGAAGACGGTCACCTGGCCGGGGCTGCGATAGCCGGCGAGACCTGGCGTCGCGGGCAGTCCCTCTTCCCTGCCAGTGCTCCCGGCGATGCCGATGCCGATCTCCCACGCCGCCTGGGCCCCCTGCTTGGCGAACGGGACGAAGAAGATGCGCCCGGCGACATCCTTCCGATCACTCAGCTCGGCGTCGCCGTTGCCGAGGTCCGGCACGCCGTTGAAGATCCCGACGGCATAGGAGAGGACGCCAAGGCCGAGATCACCGGCCACCTGCGCACCAATGTCACGGTTGGGCGCCAGATTGGTCGGCAGGCCCCTCTCGATGAAGCGATAGTCGGTGGCTGACTGGAGCCGCTCCAGTCCGACCGGCGGCTTGAACTTGCCGGCCCGCAGGTTCAGCTCGGGCCGGACCTTCACTTCACCGAAGGCATCGAACAACGTGAAGGCGGTGCCGGCGAAGTCGGGCATGACTCGGAAATCGATGTACTTGTAAAGCGTCGCCTCGAACACCGGCCGGGCGCGACGGATCAGGAAGTTGTCCACCAACGGCGCCTGGTCGTCATGGAAGAAGCGGCCGTCAAACTGGACGTAGCCCTTGAAGCGGATCTGGAAATTCTTGTCCGCGGATGTAAAGGAGAAGCCGCCGGAGCCTGCGGTGACGCTGGCGCGGGTCTTGGCGGCGGCGGCGGCACTGTCGGCGGCAAGCTCACGCTTGCGGTCCAGTACGCGAATCCGCTGATCCAGCTCTTCGAGGCGCTGTTCCAGGGCGGCGGGCGAGGGGGGCGTGGTGTCCTGCTGCGCCAGTGCCGGCGCGGTCACCGCGACGGTCAGCAGCAGGAAGGCCCCATTCAGGCGAACCAGACGCATTGGAGCCCTCCGATCTTGTGGTGGTTGGACGTCCGGTGGTCCGGTCAGCCCTGGGGTGGCCGACCCGGCCACCGCCCCTGGGGGGCGGCGTATCAGGTCGGATTTTCTCGCGACGTTCGATCTGGACCACATGCCCCTCGTGGATCACGAGTTCCACCGAGCCGAAGCGCAAGCCTTGGAGGGCCCGGCGCAGATCCGGGAGTGCGTCGTCACACGTCATGCCTAGTTAGCCGATTTAGTCTAGTTACTTGGTAGGAAATATAGGCAATTGGCGTGCCGCAACCGCGGACCGATCAGCCCGCCCGCTGCTGCCGCCGGACCAGCGCGGCGATGGAGGTGTGATCGAGGATCCGGGCGGTGGCGTCTCGGACGTCCTTCATGGCCAGCCTAACTCCGCACGTGGCTTCATCTTCGCAGTCTTCACAGGCCACGTACCCCGTCTGGCTGGCACAGGGCACCGGCGCCAGCGGACCGTCAAACAGCCGGACCACCTGCCCTACAGTGATCTGTTTCGGGTCTCGGGCCAGCAGGTAGCCCCCGCCCTTCCCCTTGCGGCTCTGCAACAGTCCGGCGTTGCGCAAACTCAGCAGAATGGCCTCCAGGAACTTGGCCGGAATCTGTTCCTGCCGCGCCAGGTCCCCGATCCGGACCGGCTCCTCTGTGGTGTCCTTGGCGAGGGCCAGGAGCGCTTTGATGGCGTATTTCGATTTCTTGGAGAGCATCGCGACGGTTCCGACGGAGTGAGCGGGGAAGTTACTTCGGTCAGCGATCAGCTGTCAGCCGTCAGCCGCCAGGAGCAAGCCGTTGGCCGTTGGCCGTCGGTGACCGCATATTCAGGCTGGCTGCCACCTGCCACCTGCCACCTGTCACCCGTCACCCGTCACCTGCCACCTGCCACCTGCCACCTCGTCACTCATGCCCTCCCCCTCCCCTATCCTGATCGACGGCCAGTGGCGCACTGTTGCCGGCCGCCCTGTCCGCCAGATTCACAATCCCTCGACACTGGAGCCCATCGGCGAGACGGCCGACTGCGGCACGGAGGAGGTGAATGCCGCCGTTCAGGCCGCCGTCCGGGCCCAGCGCGACTGGTGGAAGATTCCGGGTGTCGAAAAGGCCAAGCTGCTGCACGAGGTGGCCACCAGGATCCGGGCCAGCGAAAGGGAGCTTTCGACGCTGCTCACACGGGAAACCGGCAAGCCGCTGATCGAAAGCGTGGACTGCATCGACTGGGTGGCGGCCTGTTTCGACTACTACGCTGAGGTCGGCCGGCAGAGCTACGGCAATTCGGTGCCGCCGGTGGCGCCGCACCAGCTCAACTTCACCATCAAGGAACCGTTCGGGGTCGTCGCCGCGATCGTGCCGTTCAACTTCCCGCTGCTGCTCATGTCGTGGAAGGTGGCCCCGGCGCTGGCGGCGGGAAACACCCTGGTCTGCAAGCCACCGCACCAGAACCCGCTCTCCAACCTGCTGATGGCCCGCTGCTACGACGGATTGCCACCGGGTGTCGTCAACATCGTCACCGGCGGGCCGGAAACCGGCGAACTGCTCGTGCAGCACTCGAAGGTGGACCTGATCGCATTCACCGGCTCGGTCGCGGCGGGACGGAAGATTGCGGCCCAGGCCGGCCACGACCTGAAGAAGGTGAACCTCGAACTCGGCAGCGTCGACCCGTTCATCGTCTTTGCCGATGCCGACCTCGATGTCGCGGTCGAGGGTGTGGCGTGGGCCCGGCTGCTCAACGCCGGCCAGGTGTGTACCTCCGCCAAGCGGATCTACCTGCTCGCCCCGATCGCGGAGGAGTTCACCCGCCGGCTCCTCGTCCACCTGAAGACGATCCAGGTCGGCGACCCGATGGACCCCGCCACCGACGTCGGGCCGATGATCTCGGAGGAGGCGGTGGCGATGGTCGAGCGGCAGGTTGCCGCGGCGGTAAACCAGGGAGCACGGGTGCTGGCCGGGGGCGCGCGAATGCAACTGCCCGGACTCTCCGGCCATTATTTCCAGCCGACCATCCTCACCGACGTCCGCCACGGCACTCTGCCGACGACCGAGGAGATCTTCGGCCCGGTCATCAGCCTCACGGTAGTACAGTCCGACGACGAAGCGATCGCCATGGCCAACGACTCGGAGTTCGGACTCGGCGCCAACGTTTACACCCGAAGCCTCGAGCTGGCCATGAAGTCGATGGAGTTCATCAAGGCCGGGACTTTCTGGATCAATGACCCGTTGTCCGACAACGACGCGGCGCCCTTCGGCGGCATGCGGCACAGCGGGATCGGCCGGGAACTGGGCGAGGAGGGGCTCGACGCCTTTCGCGAGCCCAAACACGTGCATCTCGACTACCTGATGGAACGGAAGGGCTACTGGTTCCCCTACCGCGACCGGCCGCTGCCGCACCACTAGTGGACTGTAACTCAAGTTCCGTGGACACGGATGCGGCGGGTGGGATCCGAGTAGCTCCACACGAAGGGATGACACTGCTTGTTGTGCGCGCG
>JAWXBX010000145.1:0-9741 GCA_034440415.1 Gemmatimonadota bacterium
GGCCGATGTGGCCATCGTCGGCGGCGGCTACGTCGGCCTCTGGACCGCGCTCCGGATCAAGGAGCTCGAGCCGGCCTGTGACGTAATCGTGCTGGAGCAGGACATCTGCGGTGGCGGCGCATCGGGTCGGAACGGCGGCTTTGTCCTCACCTGGTGGCCCAAGCTCTCGACCCTCGCCGCGCTGGTGGGCGACGCCGTGGCGGTGCGTTTGTGTCAGGCATCAGAAGATGCAATCACCGAGATCGGTGCCTTCTGCAAGACCCACCAGATTGACGCCGACTTCCGCCAGGGCGGCTGGCTCTGGAGCGCGACGAGCCGCGCCCAGCTCGGCGCCTGGGACGCCGTCGTCCGCATCTGCGATCGCGCCGGCGTGCACCCCTATGCCGTACTCGATCCGCGCGAGGTCGCGGCCCGGAGCGGCTCGGCGGTTCACCTGGCTGGAGTGCTGGAGACCAGGGCGGCGATCGTCCAGCCCGCGGCCCTGGTGCGCGGCCTCCGGCGCGTGGCCCTCGAGCGCGGAGTGCGGATCTTCGAGCACACGCAAGTCCGCCGCTTCACCCGCGGTCGCCCGGTTCGCCTTACCGCCGACCGCGGCACGGTCCGCGCCGAGCGGCTGGTCATCGCCACCAATGCGTGGGCCGCGAGCGTGCGGGAGTTGTGGATGTCGCTTGCCGTGATCTCGAGCGACCTCGTCGCCACCGCTCCCATCCCGGAACAACTCGACCGGTTGGGATGGCACCGGGATCTGTCGATCACCGATTCGCAGGCCATGGTGGACTACTACCGGGTGAGCCGAGAGGGCCGCGTCGTCTTCGGAAAGGGCGGCTGGTCGATCGCCTTTGGCGGCCGGATCCGGGCCGCATTCGATCGAAGCGCCGCGCGGGCTGCGGAGGTCACCGCCGACCTGCACCGCTACTACCCGGCACTCAAGACGGTCCCGATCACGCACGACTGGTCCGGCCCGATCGATCGGTCCCCGATGGGCTTCCCGCTCTTCGGCCACCTCGGCGGCCGGCAGCATATTGTCTATGGCGTCGGGTGGAGCGGCAACGGAGTGGGGCCGAGCGTGATTGGCGGCAGGATCCTCGCGAGTCTCGCGCTGGGGCGCAGGGATGAGTGGGGCTCTACACCGCTCATCAATCTGCCCCAGGGCCACTTCCCGCCGGAACCGGTGCGCTTTCTCGGCGCCCATCTCGTCCGGGCCGCGGTCGTGCGCCGGGAGCGGGCCGAGAATGCCAATGGGCGGGCCAGCTGGCTGGTCCGCCGGATCGCCGCTCTCGCTCCTGCGGGACTGGAAGACAAGGAGTAGAGGACCGCGCCTAACATAGCGCCCTCAACCCTGCGATGGCATCCTCCATACGGGTGAACACCGGCAATCCCGATGAGGCGAATGCCTGCCGGTAGGGCCCATAGTCGCTCCCCGCATCCACCACCACACCGATCGGAACGCCGTGGCTTTGAGCTGTGGCCGCCAGGGTCTGGGCAAACCGCCTGGCGTCATCCCATCCAGTGTGCAGGCGACGCGTGAACGGGACCAGCCCGAGAATCACGATCGTCGCCGACGTGCCCATGAGTACGTCCACCGCCTTCAGGTAGCCGGCTTCGCTGGCCATGGGCGTGAGATCCAGGGGCAGGCGACTGGCCACGAGTCCCCCAAGTCCCTCCGCTTCCAGCACAGCCTGAAGTCGTGCCGTCGTGGCGGAATCCAGGCTGGCGGGGATGAGGGGCGGCAGCAGCAGGTCCCCGGCGTTGACGCTTTCAAAGCCGGCATTGGTGACCACCGCCACCGGGCCGGGTCGTATGCCGGGGTAGGCGCCTAACCAGGCCAGCCCGGCATCGAAGGCCTGCTGGGTGGGAGCCAGGCAAAACCCCGCCCGCCGCAACAGCGCCTCTTCCACCATCTGGTTGCCCGCGATCGCGCCGGTATGGCTGGCAGCGGCGGCCTGTCCCGCGTCGGAGCGGCCAGCACGATAGACCAGCAGGGTCCGTCCCTGTGCCCGCAGCCGCTGACCAACCCGGGCCGTGGCCGCCAAATCACCGGGCCCGAATCCCTCGACATACAGACCGAGCACGAGGAATTCGGGATGGGCCTCCAGCGCCTCCAGGACATCGGGAAGCGCCACATCCAGCTGATTGCCCAGCGCGAGCGCGAGGCCGACGGGAAGATGTGGATTCCGTGAACGACGGCTCAGCAGGAAGGCCCCGCTCTGACTGAGCAGGGCGACGGGTCCACCGTGCCGGGCAGGCGCTGCGAGTTTCTCCACCGGAATGAACGAGGTGTCCAGGTCCCGGGCCGGCGCCCAGTGACCCACGAAGTTGGGACCAAGCAGCGCCGGTGTCCAACGACCCGTCTCGCGCGCGTGCTGCAGCTCGGCGGACATAGTTACACCCAACCCCTCGGTGTCGGCCCCATCGCCGATACCGCCCGCCACGAGAGCCACCACTCGCGCGCCGCCGCCCCGGGCAAGCAGCCGTGACACCGTCTCTGCCGAGGCTTGGGCCGGAAGCGCGAGGATCAGGAGTTCCACCGGATCCGCCATCAGTGCTTCGACATCCGGCAGGCAGGGGAGACCCAGGAACTGTTCGTGGCCCGGCTTGATCAGCACCAGATGACCCGTGAGCTCGCCACAGCGGCGAAGGTTGTCCAGGATCGTCCGGCCAACTCCGCCCTCCGTCGACGATACCCCAGCCAGCGCCACGCGGCGTGGTTCGAGGAGCGCGGTGAGAAAACCCGCTGGTGGTGCCCCCCTGCGTTGAGGGGCCGTGCCTCGCCGGGCGACGCCGTCGAGTGGACGCGGCTCACCGCTGCTGTCGAGCGCGACGGGATTCAACTCCACCAGATCGAGGCCGTCGGTCTCGGCCAGATCACGCAGCCGCCAGAGGGAGTCGAGGAAGGTGCGCAGCTGAGCCTCGGTCGTCAGCGCCCGGGTGCCCCTGAGCGCACCCAACCAGATGCGGCCCAGCAGGTGCCCGCGCAATTCCTGGAGTGCGGTTCCGGGACTCACCATCGCCATCGGCCAGCACAGCGGCGGTACCTGGTTCGCGATCGCCTCGGCCTGAAGCCCTCCCAACCCGACGAGCAATGCCCAGCCCCCCTCCCCGTTGGTGAGGGAGACAAATCCTTCCGTCGGCAAGCCTTCGATCCTGGCGATGGCAACGCGCTCGCAGACCATCGCCCCGATCCACTCGAAGCCACCGGCGTCGATACGGAGCTTCATCTCCGTTGCGGCGGACTCCAATTCCGGGAGGTGGTACGGCAAGAAGCGAACGGCGCCGAGTTCGGACTTGTGGAGCAGGCCCCTGCCCTGCCCTTTGAGCACGATCGGTTCGTTGGACTCGAAAAGCAGCGGCTGGCCCAGCATTCCGTGACGCGGTGGCTTCAGCCCGGCCCGTGCCAGCAGGTCATAGACCTCAGGCTCCGAGAGGAAGCCGGGCGGCGCAGCAGCAGCGGTCATGCATGTACTTCAGTGGTGTGACGAAGTCCCGCGGCAAAGGCCGCCTCATTGAGCGGGAGAAGTGCGGCTTTGTCCTTGAGCACCGCCTTGAGGGTGGCGAGGAATGTTTCCGGCGGGAACACCCCGGTGGCGGCCTGCAGTGCACCCAGAGCGACGATGTTCTTCACCATGGGTCGCTGCAGATTCGTGGCGAGGGCGGTGAACGGCGCGCCGATCACTCGGCGCCCAGGAGGCATCGGCGGCAGGTCTTCGATGATGGTGGAATCGTAGAGGATCAGGCCGCCTTCCCGCACGCTGGGCGCGAATTTCACCAGGCTCGGTGTATTGAAGGCGACAAGGACGTGGGGGTTCGGCGCGGCGGGATTGAGCACCTCGGTTTCGGCGAGATGGACATCCGCATAGGAAGTCCCGCCGCGGCTCTCGGGCCCGTAGCTGGGGATGAGCGTGGCATCGAAGCCTTCGTCGATGGCCGCCCGCGCCAGGAGCAGGGCCGCGGTCTGGGCGCCGTCGCCACCTGAACCGGCGAGTTTGAAGCTGATGTCGCGGCCACCCAGATGGGTGGGGAATCCTTTCGCATGGCGAGGCACTGTGTCCTGATCCGCTCCCATCATGCCGAGAACTTTTTCAGGCTCGAAGCTGGGCGCCTTGCGAGCCCACCACGGTTCCACGGTCAGGTCCTTCTTGACGCCCAGCGGGTAGATGGGCTCCATCTGCTCCTTGACCCATTCCTCGGCCTCTTCCGGCGTCAGCTTGAGGTGCGTTGGACATTCGGCCAGTACTTCAATGAAGGCATACCCGCGGCCTTCCTGCTGGAGGCGAATGGCCTTTTCAACGGCCTTGCGGGCCCTGACCCGCTGCTGGGGACTGAAGAGCGCGACGCGCTCCACGTACACCGGCCCATCCAGCTGGGCGATCAGCTCGGCGACGCGAAGCGGCTGACCCATCGTCTGGTTTCTGCCCTCAGGGCTGGTGCTGGTCTTCTGGCCCATGACGGAGGTGGGCGCCAGCTGGCCGCCGGTCATGCCGTAGATGGCGTTGTTAATGAAAATGACGGTGAGGGGCAGGCCCATCTGCGCGGTGGAGATGGTCTCCGCCAGACCGATGGAAGCCAGGTCCCCGTCGCCCTGATAGCAGATGACGATGCTGTCGGGGTTGGCCAGCTTGTGGCCGATGGCCACCGCGGGCGCGCGGCCGTGGGCCGCCTGAGTATTGCCCACATCGAAGTAGTAGTACGCAAAGACCGAGCAGCCCACGGGGCTCACGAGGATCGTGCGGTCCTGAATGCCGAGCGCCTCGATGGCTTCGGCCAGATCACGATGCACCAACCCGTGACCACAGCCGGGGCAGTAGTGGGTGGAGTGGCCCTTGAGCCCTTCGCCGTGGGCGTGGCGTTCGAACCGATCGTAGAACACGCTCATCGGGCACCTCCGCTCAGCACGCCTTCGACGATCTCCGATTGCTGCGGCAGGATCCCGCCGTACCGCTGGACCGAAGTGAGGGGCGGCAGCGAGATCCCGGCGTGACTGAGGGCCAGGCGCAGCTCGTCCTCCAGCTGACCTGGACTGGCCTCGACCACGACGATGCGCTTGACTCCGGGCATGAGGGGCGCAAGCGCCTGGATCGGGAAGGGCCACAACGTCACTGGGCGGAAGAGGCCCGCCTTGACCCCCTGGCCGCGCAGATCTTCCACCGCACCCTTGGCCATGCGGGCGGGCGTATTGCACGCCACCAGCAGGATTTCAGCATCCTCACACTCGTAGAGGTCGGCCCGCTGTTCTGCGGCGGTCATCTCGGCGTACTTCTGGGTGAGATGGATGTTGTGAACCTCGAGTTCGGCCTCGGAGAGGTGAATCGAGCAGATCAGGTTGCCCCGATGTTCCCGGTCGCCATAGACCGCCCAGGCGGGAAGGCCGGGCTGCGTCATGGTCCGGGGAAGCCGTACCACACCGGTCATCTGGCCGAGGTAGCCGTCGCCGAGCAGTACGACGGGGTTGCGATACTTGAAGCTCAGTGCAAAGGCGAGGCGAGTGAGATCGAGCATCTCCTGCGGGGTGGCGGGCGCCAGCACGATGGCCTGGGTGTTCCCGTGGCCCAGGCCGCGGCAGGCGAGTTTGATGTCCGCCTGCTCCGGCCCGATGTTCCCGAGGCCAGGCCCACCCCGCATGATGTTCACGAAGACGCCCGGCACCTCCGCGCCGATCAGGTAACTCATACCCTCCAGCATGAGGCTGAAACCGGGACTCGAGGTGAAGGTCATGCAGGGCAGGCCGGCACCGCCGCAGCCGTACATCATGTTCACGGCCGCCACTTCACTGACCGCCTGCACAAACGCCCCGTCGAGCTTCGGCAGCACCTTGGCCATCAGCTCCGCGCCTTCGGTGGACGGGGTGATGGGATAGCCGAACACGTGACGGCAGCCAGCCAACAGCGCACCCAGCGCGGCAGCGTAGGTGCCCTTCAGGACCAGCGAACGCGTCTCGGGGAGCGCGATCTCGCTGCCGGGCCGGTCCACGGGGACCGGCGCCGTGCTCACCTTCGCGCCGAAGAGCGCCTGGGGATCCTCCAGTTCGAAGTCCCCGTCATGCTCATGGGAGCCCGGGCCGGGCTCAGGCCGGAGCCCGAACGGCTCGGGACAGGCCTGCATGCAGAGCTGGCACCCGTTGCAGTTCTCCAGGTGGAGTTCCACCGGCACGTAACCCGTATCCGGATTGATGTGCTCACCCTGGGTGATGCAGTCCTTCGGGCACGCGTCGACGCAGCGCAGACACCCCTTGCAATACTCGGGATCCAGGAATGGCTTGGGTCGAGTCGATGCGCGAACAGCCATCTTCTTGCCTCCTTGTCACACCACGAGAACTTGGGTGGCCCCTTGCATCACGGCGATCACCCCAGGCATTGGTGAGCTCCGCATTCCTGCTTTCGAGATCGGAGTCGGTGACGCCGCGCCCCGGGGCACAGGATTGGCCAGCGAGCGGGATCCGCGGTCGCGAAGCGCCGGCGCGCGGTCCCGCGTCATCTGCCGGGCGCGGCTGCCCATGCGACAACCTCTCTCGCGGATCGGTTCATGGACCCGAGCCGGTCACGCCCCAGCCGGAGCAAGCGACGGATCGACCGCCGAATTCAGGGACCGCGAGGGCGCCACCGAAACGGCGGGGTGACGGTCGAGGCGCCGGGTCCACAGGCCAACACAGTTGCCGCGACGCGGGCTGCCACCGCGGAACACAAAGTGATCCGGGGGGAGAATCCAGTCGGCGAATTGTGCCCGGCTTCCCTCCCGGATGATTCGTGTGCCCTTGACCAGCCCGGCCACCGCTGCGGCGGTATACCACCGCCCGGGAAGGAGCGCGGGATAGTGTGATGCAAACGCTGGATTCACCTGAACTTCACGGAACATGCGGCCCCCGAGAGGAGTGTACCCATAGCGTAATCCACAGCGTTGTAGCGCAGCGTGAGGGATCGATGAAGAAACGGCCATGAGGCATGGATGGAGCACTGGGCATCCGCCCGTCGAACAGTGGTTCACGATACGGGCATGGCGAACTTCTTCCTCACCCGCGCCGTGGAACCGCTGGAGCGCACCCCGACCTGGGAACGCGGTGAGAGGGAACTGCCGGAGACCTCTCCCTCCGGGCTCCAGGTCCGTCGGTCGGAGGAGCCCCGGTACTGCCGGTCGGCATGTGCCGGCTGGGACGCACAGGAGGGATCACGATGGCAACGATGATGCACGCCAGTGTGCGGCAGGTGCAGATCCCGGCGGGGCAAGTCCACCTCGTTATGGAAGCGAGAACGCCACCCACGGCGTGATCATGCGCCCGCCGAACGCAACAGCCCCCCGGCTTTCACCGGGGGGCTGCTCGTTCCTGCCATGCTGTGGGCTGCGGAACGACCGCCGGGCTCAGTTCTCGACGAGAATCAGGTACTTCTCCGCACCCCAGAACTGCCTCGGCGCGGTGATGTGCAGCTGGCCATTGAGCTTGCCATCCCTCACGCTGGCCGAATCCACTGCGGTGAGGTCCTGGCGCGAGACCAGCTTGTACTCGCGGTCGGCGTGCGGCAGGGCGATGCTGGTCGTGGTATTCATATCGACCGCGGTGAACAGTGCCGGATCGAGGCTGCGCGCCGGGTGCAGCTGCTTGCCGCCAAAGAAGAGAAACTTCTTCCCTTCCTTCGTGACGATACCCTTCTCGATCAGTTCGTCTTCGGTGCCGGCGATGTAATAGACCGTGTTCTTGTAGGCGGTCAGGCGGGTGACCGTGTCGGTCAGCGCGCTGTTGCTGGCGGTGAGACCGGCATTCATCGCCTTGGCGGTATCCAGGTCCTGCGTCAGGCCGGCGATCTGCACCGACTGGGAGTCGATGATCGAGCGCAGCTCGGTCTCGGTCCGCAGCGTCGTCGCCTGCAGGCTGTCGATACTCACCTTGTAGGCCTCAATCTGGCTGAGCAGCGTGGTGTTGCGGCCCGACAGGGACCGGGCCCGCTGGGTGCTCTGCTCCAGCCGCTGCTCGGTCTCGTTCAGCCGGGCAACCAGCGCCTGCACCCGGTCGAGGGCGGCGCTCCGGGCGGCGCGATCGCGCTCCGCCGGGCTCGCCCCTTCGGTTGTCGCGGCCGTCGTGACCAGCGCGGTGCGGGCCTTGGCCAGCTCCTCATTCACGCCGTTGACGAATTTAGAGGTCTCCAGGACTTCGGTGATGAGGCTGTCCTTCTCGGCCACGAGGGCCTGAGCATCGGACAGCGCCTTGGTGAGTTCTTCCTTGTTCTGATTGCAGGCCATGGCCAGAATCAGGGGCATCACCCAAAGGGAGCGACGCATATGTACCACCTCCACAAGAGTCCAGTGCGTACGGGCCCTTCCGGCCCATCACGACCGCCCGCGGTAAGGGTGGGCCGAAGCCCCCGCGTGCAAGGTGGGCGAATGTTATACGGACGATTTCTAGTCGCCAGTGACCCGGCTCACACGGGAGGGTGACAGTTCTGATATGGAGGGGAGCTGCCAGCTGGCAGCTATCTCCCCGCCGAATCGGCCTTCGTCGCCCCCAGCACCAGCCCGTACTTCTCCGGATGACTGCAGACGATCGCCGCCGCGAGGATCTTGGGAACGTATTCCCGGGTCTCCTCGGGCAGCAACTTGAGGCGGTAGAGATGCCAGAAGTCGCGCTTGGACTTCTTGAAGCCGCCCGGCGTCTGCGCCACCTTGCGCAGCACCCGGCGTACCCCGTTCTCCCCCTTGTTGTAGCTCGCCATCGCCAGCATGAAGGCGTCTTCCCCGAATTCCGCCAGCAGGCCGGCGAGGTACTTGGCCGCCGCCCGGGTCTGCAGCGGCACATCGGTGCGCTCATCCACCGCACCATCCACCCGGAGACCGAGGCTCTGCGCCGTCGTCCGGGTCATCTGCCACATGCCGCGCGCGCCGGCGCCGCTCTTGGCCAGCGGATCGAATTGGGATTCGGTCCAGGCCACGTAGGCCATCACTTCCGGCAGTTCGATGGCCTGGAACTCCCGGGTGATCTGGGGCCAGTACTTCAGCTTGCGACGGTATATCACCCGGGCCGTCGGGCCGGCCTTCCTCAGCTGCTCGATATGATAGGCGACCCGCTCCTTGAAGATCGGCGGGACGGCGTAGGTGGCCGCATCGAACTGGCCCAGGATCCGGCGGATATCCCGGTCGAGGTCGTCCCCGCTCTCGACCGCCTGCTGCGCCTTCTCCTTGCTGGTGCGGGCCAGGTCCGCCAGCGTCCGCTCGGCATTGGCGGTGGCTTCTCCGAGCTGCCGTTCCAGCGCGCTGAGCCGGACCGAATCCCGCTCCGAGTCCATCTGCAGCTGGATCGCCTGGATCTGCGCATCGAACCGACTCTTGGCATCCAGCAGATGGGCGATCTTCCGCTGCTGCGTCAGGATGACCATTCCCATCACCGCGATGATCACCATCGAAATGCTGGCGACCACCCCAACGATCTTGACCCAGCGCTTGCGGGTCTGGAGCTTCATGAGGTCGCCCACCTCATGAATGGTCTCGGCCATGACCTCCATCGTGCGGCGCGACTTGGTGCCGCCCGCCTTCACCCGTTCTTCCGCCACCCGCTCGGCAGCCAGACGCATGATCTCGACCGCCCGGGTCTCGCGGGTTCGGCTGCCCTTGAGCTCCTGCACCATCTGGGCGGCGTCCTTGGCCGGATCGTAGGTCGGATCCAGCATGACGGCGACTTCGGCCTCGGGACCCTCCAGCCCGCCGAACCGGACCCGGTCCCCGCCCCGCAGCGCCGAGTTCTGGACCCGTTCACCGTTCACC
>JAWXBX010000146.1:0-9118 GCA_034440415.1 Gemmatimonadota bacterium
CTTCGCCTTCCCCTAACCCGTTCCCCCGGTTATCGTTTGCCGCGGTTTTCGGGGGTCCGAACCCGGCCATCCCGCCTTGTGTACACTCGAGGTCCTGCATCAGGTGAAGCTGATCACCAAGCCGGTCGAGCGGGTGTACTTCGCGGTCACCCGCCCGTTCACCGAGGCCCTGATCCGGGCTGGGGTGGGCCCCAACCTGATCACCACGGTCGGGACCCTGCTGGTGGTGGCATCTGCGGTGGCCTACGGTGCCGCCTGGGTGCGGCTTGGCGGGGCGCTCTACCTGCTGAGCGGGATCGTGGACACGCTGGACGGGGCGGTGGCCCGGGCGACCGGACAGACCACCCGGTTCGGGGCCTTCTACGATTCCACGCTCGACCGGGTCGGGGACGGCGCCACCTTCATGGGGATCGCCGTCTTTTTCCTGCTGGCCTCGCCCGCCACGGTCGCCCACGGCGACCTCGGGGTGATCCTGAGCATGGTGGCGATCATCGCGTCGCTGTTGGTGTCGTATGCCAGGGCGCGGGCGGAAGGCCTGGGGATCGACTGCAAGGTGGGGCTGGTGCAGCGGGCCGAGCGGATTGTCGGTCTCGGAGTGCCCACGGTGCTGGTTGGAGCGGGGCCGCAGGGTCTGGTGCTGTTCTGGATTGTGGCAATTCTCGCGCTCGCGTCGGTTGTTACCGTCGTCCAGCGTTTCGTGTACGTCTACCAGGTGACCGAAGGCGCATCCGCGCCCGGCGCACCGAAAGGACCGTCCTAAGTGTCGACCGCCGCAGGAACTCCCCGGCCTATCGCGCCGGCCAAAGGCAAGCTTGGTGTGCTCACTGTCGGCCTTGGGGCCGTCGCGACCACGTTCATCGCCGGCGTCGAGCTGGTGCGCCGGGGCATCTCGCAGCCGGTGGGTGCGCTCACCCAGATCGGCACCATCCGGCTGGGCAAGCGCACCGATGGCCGGTCCCCGCTGATCAAGGACTTCGTACCCTTGGCCGATCTCAAGGACCTGGTCTTCGGCGCCTGGGATCCGTTGCCGGACAACGCCTACCAGTCCTGCCTGCACTGCGGCGTGCTCGACAAGCACGAGCATGTCTTCCCGATCAAGGATTTCCTCGAGACCATCGTTCCGATGCCGGCCGCCTTCGACCAGCACTACGTCAAGCGGCTCGAGGGCAAGAACGTCAAGACGGGCCGGACCAAGAAGGACCTGGCCGAAGCACTGCGGAAGGACATCCGCGATTTCAAGGCGAAGCATGGTTGTGATCGGCTGGTGATGGTCTGGTGTGCCTCCACCGAGATCTTCATCGTGCCGGGCGCCGCGCATCAGACCCTGGCGGCGTTCGAAAAAGCGATGGAGTCCAACGATCCGTCGATCGCTCCCTCGATGCTCTACGCCTACGCCGCGATCATGGAGGGGGTGCCGTTCGCGAACGGGGCGCCGAATCTCTCCTGCGACGCGCCGGCGCTGGAACAGCTGGCCAAGGACAAGGGTGTCGCCATCGGCGGCAAGGACTTCAAGACCGGCCAGACGATGCTCAAGACCGTGCTGGCGCCGATGTTCAAGGCGCGCATGCTCGGCGTCGCCGGGTGGTACTCGACCAACATCCTCGGCAACCGGGACGGCGAAGTGCTGGACGATCCCGAAAGCTTCAAGACCAAGGAAGAGTCGAAGCTTGGCGTGCTGGAGTACATCCTGCAGCCGCAGACCTATCCCAAGCTCTACGGCGAGATGTACCACAAGGTGCGGATCAACTACTACCCGCCGCGGGGAGACAACAAGGAAGGCTGGGACAACATCGACATCTTCGGGTGGCTGGGCTACCCGATGCAGATCAAGATCGATTTCCTCTGCCGCGACTCCATCCTGGCCGCGCCGCTGGTGCTCGACCTGGCGCTGTTCTTCGACCTGGCCCAGCGGGCCAAGCTCGGCGGCATCCAGGAGTGGCTGTCATTCTACTTCAAGAGCCCGCAGGTCGCGCCCGGTCTCTATCCCGAGCACGATCTTTTCATTCAGCAGACCAAGATGAAGAACATGCTGCGCTGGCTGATGGGCGAACCGGTGATCACGCACCTCGGCGTCGAGTACTACGATTACGGGGACAAGTAGGCGGTCCGGCGGATAGGCGGTTGGGCGGTTGGTACTGACCGCCGAACCGTCCAACCGTCTATCACGGAGCCTGACGAATCGATGAAGTATTTCCATCGCACCCATCTCGCGCCCGACGCCGTCATCGCCCGGGCGAACGCCTTTTTCGGGGCCCGACTGGCGCCGACCGAGGAGGCACCGCGCCGCCGCCGCTTTTCCGGAACGATCGGCCAGGTGGCGGTGACGGTCCAGGCCGAGGGCGGGCACTACACGCTGGTCACGATCGACACCAATCAGCCCGGGGAGAGCGAAGCCGACAAGCTGGCCAAGCGCTTCCTCACCGTCGTGCACACCATGGCCGATCCGGCGCATGAGGCGCGCGGGGCCTACTGATTCGGCTCGGTACCCGGGCACTCGGCCGCGATCCGGGTCACCGAGCTGCTACGCTGTCCCAGATCCTGGTTGGTTGCAGTTCTTTCACCTTTTGGAGGTTTTCTGATGACGATCCGCGCGATCGCCACCATTCGCCAGGTACTGCCGTGGATCTTTGCGGCGGCCCTTCTGCTGACCAGTGCCGTCACGCTGGCCCAGCCGCTCGCCGCGCAGGACAGCGCCGTTTATCCCGGGGGCAGTGCAGCCACCGCGACGCCGGCGCATCAGGGCGGCGGTGAGGCCAATCTCCAGCTCCCCGACCTCGGGTCGGTGAACTTCTTCGGCGGCACGAGCGGGCGGACCCTGCTGATGGGCGGACTGCTGGTCTGCGCCCTCGGCCTGCTGTTCGGGCTCATGATCTACACCCAGCTCAAGAACCTGCCGGTTCACAAGTCGATGCGCGAAGTGTCCGAGCTGATCTACGAGACCTGCAAGACGTACCTGATCACCCAGGGCAAGTTCCTGATGATCCTGTGGCTCTTCATCGGCGCGATCATGACGGTGTACTTCGGGCGGCTCGCGACGACCGTGGATCCGGTCTCTGGCGCCGTCGCCCACGGCATGCCGGCGTTCAAGGTCGCGATCATCCTCCTGTTCAGCGTGATCGGCATCGCGGGAAGCTACGGTGTCGCCTGGTTCGGCATCCGGGTCAACACCTTCGCCAACTCCCGCACCGCCTTTGCCAGCCTCCGGGGCAAGCCCTACCCCTGCTACGCGATTCCGCTCAAGGCCGGCATGAGCATCGGCATGCTGCTGATCAGCGTCGAACTGCTGCTGATGCTGTTCATCCTGCTCTTCGTGCCGGGCGACTACGCCGGCGCCTGCTTCATCGGCTTCGCCATCGGTGAGTCGCTGGGCGCGGCGGCGCTCCGGATCGCGGGCGGCATCTTCACCAAGATCGCCGACATCGGCGCCGACCTGATGAAGATCGTGTTCAACGTGAAGGAAGACGACGCCCGGAACCCGGGGGTGATCGCGGACTGTGTCGGCGACAACGCCGGCGATTCCGTGGGTCCCTCGGCGGACGGCTTCGAGACCTATGGCGTGACCGGTGTCGCGCTCATCTCCTTCATCCTGCTCGCGGTGCAGGACCCCACGGTGCAGGTCCAGCTGCTGGTCTGGATCTTCGTGATGCGCGTCATGATGGTGATCGCATCCGCCGCCTCGTACTTCATCAACGAGGCGGTCGCCAAGGCGAAGTATGTCAACGCCCCGACGATGAACTTCGAGGCGCCGCTCACCTCGCTGGTATGGCTGACCTCGATCGTCTCGGTCGTGGCGACGTACGTGGTGTCCTACCTGCTGATCCCGGACCTCGGCGATGGTTCGCTGTGGTGGAAGCTGTCCACCGTGATCACCTGCGGCACACTGGCCGGTGCGATCATCCCCGAACTGGTGAAGGTGTTCACCTCCACCGAATCCCGTCACGTCCGCGAGGTCGTGAGTTCGTCCCGGGAAGGTGGCCCGGCGCTGAACATCCTGTCCGGTCTCGTGGCGGGGAATTTCAGCGCCTTCTGGATCGGGATGGCGATGCTGGCGCTGATGACGATCGCCTACTTTGTGAGCACCCTCGGTGGCGCGGCGGGCATGGCCAGCCTCATGCTGGCCCCGGCGGTGTTCGCCTTCGGCCTGGTGGCCTTCGGCTTCCTCGGTATGGGGCCGGTGACGATCGCGGTCGACAGCTACGGTCCCGTGACCGACAATGCGCAATCGGTGTACGAACTGTCCCTCATCGAGAATGTGCCCGGCATCAGTGAAGAGCTGAAGCGCGATTTTGGTTTCACTCCAGATTTCGAGAGCGGCAAGCATTTCCTCGAGGAAAATGACGGCGCCGGCAACACCTTCAAGGCGACCGCCAAGCCGGTGCTCATCGGTACCGCCGTGGTCGGCGCAACCACGATGATCTTCTCGATCATCGTGGCGCTCACCAACGGACTCCAGCCGGAGCTGCTGTCCAATCTGTCGATTCTGCACCCGCCGTTCCTGCTGGGCCTCATCACCGGCGGTTCCATCATCTACTGGTTCACCGGCGCCTCGATCCAGGCCGTGACGACCGGCGCGTACCGCGCCGTGGAGTTCATCAAGGCGAACATCAAGCTCGAAGGCGCCACCAAGGCGTCGATGGAGGACAGCAAGAAGGTCGTCGAGATCTGCACCCAGTACGCGCAGAAGGGGATGTTCAACATCTTCCTGACGGTGTTCTTCGCCACCCTCGCCTTCGCCTGCGCCGAGCCGTACTATTTCATCGGCTACCTGATCTCGATCGCGCTGTTCGGCCTGTATCAGGCGATCTTCATGGCCAATGCCGGCGGCGCCTGGGACAACGCCAAGAAGATCGTGGAGGTGGAACTGAAGCAGAAGGGTACTCCGCTGCACGAGGCGACGGTGGTCGGTGACATCGTCGGCGATCCGTTCAAGGATACCTCGAGCGTCGCGCTCAACCCGATCATCAAGTTCACCACGCTGTTCGGCCTGCTCGCGGTCGAGCTCGCGGTGAGCCTGGAGCCCGGCCTGAGCCATGCGCTGGCGGCGGTGTTCCTGGCGGTGGCATTGTTCTTTGTCTACCGTTCCTTCTACGGGATGCGGATCGAGAAGAGCTGAGGGAAGCCGGCCCGCACCCGTCGGCGAGAGCGGTCAGCCGTCAGCGTTCAGCGTTCAGCAAATCGTCGGCCTGCGGGCAGGCGCTGAACGCTGAACGCTTGATGCTGACAATCCTGTGCACATCTTCTGGAGCACCCATGCGCCCGATTCCGCGATTCGTCCTCCTCCTCCTTCTCCTGCTGGCGGCTCCCGGCACCCTTGCCGGCCAGTCCGACGCGGAGATCGCGGCCGCGACCGCCCGCCTCGCTCCGCGAATGATCGAGATCCGGCACGACATCCATCTGAACCCGGAGGTGGGCAATCACGAGACCAGGACCGCCGGCATCATCGCGGCGGAGCTCACCCGGCTCGGGCTCGAGGTGCGGACCGGGGTGGCGCATACCGGGGTGATCGGGATCCTGCGCGGCGGAAAGCCGGGGCCGGTCGTCGCGATCCGGGCCGACATGGACGCGCTCCCGGTCACCGAGCTGACCGACGTCCCCTTCAAGTCGATTCGCACGACGAACTACCTTGGACGTGAGGTTGGCGTTTCTCACGCCTGCGGTCATGACACGCATGTCGCCGCGCAGCTCGGCGTCGCCAACCTCCTTGCCGGCATGAAGGCGAAGCTGACCGGGACGGTGGTGTTCATCTTTCAGCCGGCGGAAGAGGGGCTGCCCGCCGGCGAGACCGGCGGTGCGAAGCTGATGGTCGAGGAGGGGGCGCTCACCAATCCGCGCCCTGATCTGATCCTGGCGTTCCATGCCAACGGCGGTCCACCGGATGGCGGACCCGAGAACGCGCTGGGCCGGGTGGCCTATACCCCTGGTCCGACCATGGCGTCGGCCACGCGGTTCAGCGCCCGAGTGATCGGCCGGCAGGCCCATGGCAGCACCCCGCACCTGGGTATCGACGCGATCGTCACCTCGTCCCAAATTGTGCTGGCGCTGCAGACGATCCGGTCGCGAAGCATGTCGCCGTTCACGCCCAGCGTGGTGACGGTGGGCGTCATGCGGGGCGGCGACCGCAACAATATCGTGGCCGGGGAGATGTTGCTGGAGGGGACGATCCGCACCTTCACCACCGCCGCGCAGGATTCCATTGAACAGCGGATGCGGGAGATCTTCGATGGCATCACGAAGTCGGTCGGGGCCAGCTTCACCCTCGAGTTCGACCGCTCTCACCCGGTGACCGTGAACGACACGCTGCTGGCTGCCCGCTTCGATCCGGTGCTGCGGCGCGTCCTCGGCAGCGAGCATGTCACGGTGCGCCCGCCGATTACCGGGTCGGAAGACTTCTCGTATTTTGCGCAACAGGTGCCCGGATTCTACGTCTTCGTCGGCGCCGTTCCACCCGGAAAGGTCTCCGGCGGACATCACACCCCGACGTTCTACGCCGATGATGGCACGGTACCCGTGGCGATGCGGGTGATGTCGGCGCTCGTGATCAGTGCATTGGGAGAGTAGCTGACAGCCATCAGCCATCAGCCGTCAGGACTGAAGGCTGACGGCTGACGGCTCATCGATCGACGCCATGCCTCCCACCGCCCTCTCCCCCGCGCAGCTGCTGGAGCTCTACTACTACATGCGCCTCACCCGCTCGCTCGAGGAGCGGCTCGTCGCGCTGCACCGGCAGGGCAAGGTGGTCGGTGGCCTGTTCCGCTCGCTGGGTCAGGAGGCGGACGCGGTCGGCAGCGCCTACGCGCTGGATAGGGGCAAGGGCGACATCCTCTCGCCACTGATCCGCAATCTCGGTTCGATGCTGGTGCAGGGGGCCCGACCCATCGAAGTGCTGCGGCAGTACATGGCCAAGGCGCAGAGTCCGACCCGCGGTCGCGAGCTCAATATCCACTTCAATGACCTCGAGCGCGGCTTCCTCGGCCAGATCTCCCACCTCGGCGACATGGTGCCGGTGATGGCCGGCATCGCGCTGTCGTTCAAGCTCACCCGGCAGCCACGGGTCGGGCTGGTCTATGTCGGCGATGGGGCGATGAGCACCGGCGCATTCCATGAAGGATTGAACTTTGCCGCGGTGCAGCGATTGCCATTGGTCGTCGTGTGCGAGAACAACGGCTACGCCTACAGCACGCCGATCCGATTGCAGACCGCCGTCGCCCAGCTGAAGGACAAGGCAGTAGGCTACGGCATTCCCGGCGTGCAGGCTGATGGCAACGACGTCATCGCCACCTTCGCGGTGACGAAGGCAGCGGTCGAGCGGGCCCGGGCAGGGGAGGGGCCGACACTGGTCGAGCTGATCACCTATCGGCGGAAGGGCCACGCCGAGCACGACTCCCAGCCATACGTACCGGCCGGTGAGATCGAAGCCTGGGCCGAAAAGGATCCGCTGGACCTGCATCGGCGGCGGATGCTCGATGAGGGCTGGGCGGATGAGCCGGGGGTGGCCGCCGTCGAAGCACGGGTGGAGCGGGAACTGGACGAGGCCGTGGCCAGTTGCATTGACGAACCTTTTCCCGATCCGGAGAGCGCGCTCGCCGGGGTGTACGCCGACCCGCCCGTCGCCGACCACGAGTGGTACCGGAAACTCTCAACCGCCCAAGCGCTCAGTCACCCAATCGCCCAACCGCCCAACCGCCCATCTCATGGCTGAGGTCACCTACCTCGAAGCGATCCGCCAGGGGCTGTGGGAAGAGATGGAACGTGACCCGCGCGTCTTCCTGCTGGGCGAGGATATCGGCACCCTCGGCGGTGCCTTCCGCGTGACGGAGGGGTTTCTCGGCCACTTCGGGGCGGAGCGGGTGATCGATACGCCGGTGAGCGAGGTCGCGATCGTCGGGGCGGCGGCTGGCGCGGCGCACATGGGGCTCCGGCCGGTGTGCGAGATGCAGTTCATCGATTTCATCTCCTGCGCCTACAGCATCCTCACCAACTACGTGGCGACGGCACGTTACAGAGCCGACCTCTCGGTGCCGATGGTGGTGCGGGGACCCTGCGGCGGTTACGTCCGTGGCGGGCCGTTCCACAGTCAGAACCCGGAGGCGGCGTTTGTCCATACGCCGGGCCTCAAGATCGTCTGCCCCGCCACCGTCCGGGATGCGAAGGGGTTGATAAAAGCGGCCATCCGGGACGATGATCCGGTACTCTTCTTCGAGCACAAGTATCTTTACCGGCGGCTCAAGGACGACCTGCCGGCCGGGGAAGAGATCCTGACCCCGATCGGCCGGGCGCGGGTGGCCCGGGAGGGGACCGACCTCGCCATCATTACCTACGGGGCGATGGTGTGGAAGGCGCTCGAGGCCGCGGAGCAGTTGCGCCAGACCGACCGGATCGAGGTCGAAGTGATTGACCTGCGGACCCTGGCGCCGCTGGACGACGAGGCGATCGTCGCCGCGGTCCGAAAGACCCATCGGGTACTGGTGGCGCACGAGGACACCCGGACCGGTGGGCTCGCCGGAGAAATTACCGCCCGGATTGCGGAACTCTGCTTTGAGTGGCTGGATGCCCCGGTGAAGCGGGTCTGCGCGCATGATGTGCCGCTGCCATACGCACCGACCGTGGAAGACTTTGTGCTGCCGCAGACCGAAGACCTGGTCGCGGCGGCGCGGTGGCTGGTGAGGTACTAGCCGTCAGCCATCAGGTTGTCAGTGGCTGAACTTGGAGGGTGCGCGCGAGTATTGTTCGTCCGAGCGCTGCAAACTGACGGCTGACGGCTGACGGCTCCAAACCTTCACCGGCACTACTCCGGAGCATTTCATGGCCCGCATTGACATCATCATGCCCCAGATGGGTGAGTCGATCACCGAGGGGACTCTCTCGAAGTGGATCAAGCAGGTTGGCGACGCGGTAAAGCGGGACGAGCCGATCTTCGAGATCTCCACCGACAAGGTCGACGCCGAAATTCCTTCGCCCGAAGCCGGGGTGCTGGCCGAGGTACTGGTGCAGCAGGGCCAGACGGTGGCCGTCAACACCGTTGTCGCCCGGATCGAGACCGAGAAAGGCGCGTCGATCGCCGCCGCTCCAGCCCCTTCGGCCACTCCGGCTGTTGCGCCGCCCGCTGCCACTCCGGCCC
>JAWXBX010000147.1:0-12091 GCA_034440415.1 Gemmatimonadota bacterium
CGAGAACGTCCGCGGCCGGGACGTCTTCGTGATTCAGCCGACGAATCCACCGGCGGAGCATCTGATCGAGCTCCTGCTCCTGATCGACGCCGCGCGGCGGGCCAGCGCGGCGCGGATCACGGCGGTGATTCCGTACTTTGGCTACGCCCGGCAGGACCGCAAGGATCAGCCCCGGGTCGCCATCAGCGCCAAGTTGATGGCCAACATGGTGTCCACGGCGGGGACGGACCGGGTGCTCGGAATGGATTTCCATTCCCACCAGATGCAGGGTTTCTTCGACCTGCCGGTGGACCACCTGTACGCCGCGCCGGTGTTCATCAATCACTACCGGCAGAAGTCGTTGCGGGACCTCGCCGTTGTCGCGTCGGATGTGGGTGGCGCCAAGATGGCCCGCGGATTCGCCAAGCGGCTCAACGCCACGCTGGCGATCATCGACAAGCGCCGGCCCTCGGCCAACGTGGCGGAAGTCGTGAATGTGGTGGGTGACGTCAAGGGGAAGGACTGCATTATCCCCGACGACATGATCGATACCGGCGGCACGATGTCGGAAGCGATCCACGCCCTCAAGCGGCTCGGAGCGGAGGACATCTACTGTTGCGCCACCCACGCCCTGCTGTCGGGGCCGGCGGTCGAGCGCTTGATGAACAGCCCGGTGACGGAGGTGGCGGTGACCAACACCATCGGCCTCCCCCCCGAGCGGCAGTTTGACCGACTCAAGGTATTGTCGATCGCACCTCTGCTGGCGAAAGCGATCGGTTACACTCACAGCGATCAGTCCGTCAGTTCGCTGTTCGACTGAGACCCGAAGGACCGGACCATGGCAAACCAGACTTCCCTGCAGACCACCCGCCGCCCCGATCACGGGAAGGGCGCCGCCCGCACGCTTCGCAGTGCCGGCCGGGTCCCCGCCGTGATCTACGGCCATAACCGCCCAGCCGAATCGCTCAGCATCGACAGCGCGGCCCTGGCCAGACTGATCAAGGCGGGCGGAGCCGGCAGCGCAATTCTCGACGTCACGATCGACGGCGGGACGGCGGTCAAGGCGCTCATTCGCGAAATCCAGCGCCATCCGCTGCGCCAGACCGACATCCTGCACGTGGACCTGTACGAGGTCCGCGGCGACGAGGAGATCTCGCTGGAAGTCCCAGTGCACCTCACCGGTACCTCCGATGGCGTCCGCAATTTCGGCGGCGTACTCGACCAGGTGCTCTACAAGCTGGAGATCCGCTGCTTCCCGGCGGATATCCCGGCCCACGTCGACCTCGACGTGACCCCGCTCGGCATCGGCAAGTCGATCTACGTCCGGGATGTGACGCTGCCCAAGGTCAGGATCCTGAACGATCCCAACCTGCCGGTCTGCTCGGTGGTCGCTCCGCGGACCGAAGAGGTGGTGGCCCCGGTTGCGGCCGTCGCCGCGGCCGGCACGGAGCCGGAGCTGATCCGGAAGGCCAAGCCCGACGGGGAAGCCGACGCCAAGGCCTAGGCCCTGCGGACCATCATCGGCCTGGGCAATCCGGGCCCGGAGTACGAGAACACCCGGCACAACGCCGGGTTTCTCTTGGCCGACCATCTCGCCGCCCGCTGGGACCTGCTGCCCTTCCGCCGAGTCCCCTCTGCCCGCGAGATCCGCGGGCGGGCACTGGGCCGGGATGTCACGCTCCTGAAACCGCTGACCTACATGAATCGGAGCGGGGCCGCGCTGGCGCCGCTCCGAGCGCTTCCGGGGTTCGATCCCGCGACGGAACTGCTGGTCCTGGTCGACGACTTCGCCCTGCCGACGGGGAAATTCCGACTGCGCGGCGCCGGCTCCGCTGGCGGGCACAACGGACTCAAGAGCATCGAGGGCGCACTCAGGCGGCAGGACTACGCCCGGCTGCGGATCGGGATCGGCCCGTTGCCGGCCGGCACCCGGGATACGGCCGACTTTGTCCTGGGCGCCATTCCCACCGCCGAGCGAGCGGAGTTGACCACGCTGCTGGATCCGATGAGCGAGGCCGTGGAGTGCTGGCTGCGTGACGGAATCGAACTCGCGATGAACCGATACAACAACGGCTAGAGCCTGCCATGCCCCTGCCCCTCCCCGCCCTGATCGCGATCGCCGCCGGTCTGCTTGGCCTCAGCGTCGCGGCGGTCATCTACCGCTACATCACGACCCAGTCCGCCGGCTCGACCGCCATGCAGGAGCTTGCGGGGTTGATCGAGCAGGGCGCGATGGCCTTTCTCCGCCGGGAATACACCGTCCTCGGGCCCTTCATTCTGGCGGTCGCCCTGCTGCTCGGTTGGGCGGTCGGCGCGCAGACCGCGCTGGCGTACATCTTCGGCGGCCTCTGCTCGATTGCCGCCGGTCTCTTCGGCATGAAGGCGGCCACCAAGGCCAATGTGCGGACGGCGGAAGCGGCGCGCGCCAGCGGACAGGCGAGCGCGTTGCGCATCGCCTTCAACGGCGGCGCGGTGATGGGCCTCGCGGTGGCCGCCCTCGGACTGGTCGGCATCGGGATCGTCACCGCGCTGGTCATGCCGCAGGGCAGCGTGGAATCGCTCACCGAAGGGCTGCAGCCGGCGTTCGTCCGGTTCAGCCAGGTCATCAGCGGCTTCGCCATGGGCGCCTCGAGCATCGCGCTCTTTGCCCGGGTCGGTGGCGGCATCTTCACCAAGGCGGCCGATGTCGGCGCGGACCTCGTCGGCAAGGTCGAAGCCGGCATCCCCGAGGATGATCCGCGCAACCCCGCGACCATCGCCGACAACGTGGGCGACAACGTGGGCGACGTGGCGGGCATGGGCGCCGATATCTTCGAGAGCTACGTCGGCGCGATCATCGCGACGGTGGCGCTCGCCGCCACCAGCTCCGCCATCCCGCTCGACTCCCGCGGAAATGCCGTCGTGCTGCCCATCCTGCTCACCGTGGCGGGACTGATCGCCTCGCTGCTCGGCATCGCCGGCATGCGGCTCCTCGAACGGGGCAACCCGGCGAACGCGCTGCGCGCCACCACGCTGCTCGCCGCCGGCGCGTTTGTGGTCGCCGCGTATTTCATCTGCCTGCAACTCCCCATCGGCATGACCGGGCTGCCGGTGCTGGGCGCATTCTGGTCGGTGGTTGCCGGGACGGTGGCCGGCATCGCCATCGGCATGGTGACCGAGTATTACACCAGCGCCAAGCCGGTCCGCGACATCGCCACGGCCTCGCTCACCGGCCCGGCGACCAACATCATCGCTGGGCTCTCGGTCGGGATGATGTCCACCCTGCTGCCGCTGCTGCTCATCTGCGCCGGCATCTTCGTGAGCTATCAGTCGGCCGGGCTCTATGGCATCGCGATCGCCGCCGTCGGCATGCTCGCGACGGTCGGGGTGACCATGTCGGTGGACGCCTACGGACCGATCGCCGACAACGCCGGCGGGATCGCGCAGATGAGCAACCTCGGACCGGCGGTCCGCAAGATCACCGACGGGCTCGACGCGCTCGGCAACACCACCGCGGCCATCGGCAAGGGCTTCGCGATCGGCTCCGCGGCCCTGACCGCGCTGGCCCTGTTCAGCGCCTACGCCGCCGCCGTGGCCCAGGGCGGGCCGCCGCTGGTCCTCGACCTCATCAACCCGATGGTCGTCATCGGCCTGTTCATCGGCGGCACCCTGCCCTTCGTGATCGGCGCGCTGACCATGACCGCAGTGGGCCGCGCCGCGGCCGGAATGGTCGAAGAGGTCCGGCGCCAGTTCCGCGAGATCCCCGGCCTGATGGCCGGCACCGCCAAGCCGGACAGTGCCCGCTGCGTGGACATCTCCACCAGGGCGGCGCTGCGGGAGATGATCCTGCCCGGTGTGATCGCCATCGCCGCCCCCGTCGTGATCGGGGCCGGACTTGGCGTCGAGGCGCTCGGCGGCATGCTCGCCGGCGCGACACTCTCCGGCGTCCTGCTGGCGCTGTTCATGGCCAACGCCGGCGGGGCCTGGGACAATGCCAAGAAGCTCATTGAGGGCGGTGAGCACGGCGGCAAGGGCTCGGATGCCCACCGCGCCGCCGTCGTCGGCGATACCGTCGGCGATCCCTTCAAGGACACCTCCGGGCCGGCGATGAACATCCTCATCAAGCTGATGAGCGTCGTGTCGCTGGTGCTGGCCCCCTGGTTCGTCTCACTCAGCCGGTAGCACGCATGCTCAGGCTCGGAATCGTCGGACTCCCCAACGTCGGCAAGTCGACGCTGTTCAACGCGCTCACGTCGGCGGGCGCCCTGGTGGCGAACTATCCCTTCGCCACGATCGAACCGAACACCGGCGTCGTCACCGTCCCCGATCCGCGGCTCGAGGCGATCGCAAAGATCATCTCGCCCCAGCGCATCGTGCCGGCGACCGTGGAATTCCTGGATATCGCCGGACTGGTGAAGGGCGCCAGCCAGGGCGAGGGCCTCGGCAATCAGTTCCTCGCCAACATCCGCGAAGTTGATGCGATCGTGCAGGTCATCCGCTGCTTCGAGGATCCGGACACCCAGCACGTGATGGGCTCGGTGGACCCCGCGCGGGACCGGGAAGTCATCAACATCGAACTCCAGCTCGCCGACCTCGCGTCGGTGGAAAAGCGCCTGGAGAAGACGGTGCGCACCGCCAAGTCCGGCGATGCACTGGCGAAGATCGAGGCCCGTCTGCTCACCGCCGCGCGCGATGCCCTCGCCGCGGGCAAGCCGGCCCGCTCCGTCACACCCACCGACGAGGAGCTGCCCGTCTGGCGCAGCTTCAACCTGCTCACCGCCAAGCCTGTGTTGTACGCCGCCAACGTGCTGGAGAGCGAAATCGTGACCGGAAACGCCCACGTCGAGTCGCTGCGGCGGTCCATCGCAGCCGATGGCGAGACGGCGGAGCTGGTCATCTTCTCCGGCAAGGTGGAGGCGGAGCTCGCCGAGCTGGCGCCGGAGGACCGGCAGGAGTTTCTCGCCTCGCTCGGCGCCACGGAATCAGGGCTCGATCGGCTGGCCAAGGCGGCGTATCACCTGCTCGGGCTGCAGAGCTACTTCACCGCCGGTGAGAAGGAGGTCCGGGCCTGGACCATCCATCGGGGTGATCGGGCACCGCAGGCCGCCGCCGTCATCCACACCGATTTCGAGAAGGGCTTCATCAAGGCGGAGACCGTCGCCTTCGACGACTTCATCCGCGTCGGCGGGTGGAAGCCGGCCCGGGAACAGGGCATCGCCCGCGCGGAGGGGAAGGAATACGTCGTGCAGGATGGCGATGTAATGCTGTTCCGCTTCAACGTCTAGCGCGGCAGCGGGTGGAAGGCGACACGGGGCCCGGAAGCGATGCTTCCGGGCCCCACCTGTCTCCCGGACACTCAGCTCCTCGGAGCTGGAACGGGAGCCAGCCGGCTGGTGACGTGGAGTGTGCTCGCGTGGAGGTTGACCCCGCGCCCGACCCGGAATCCGAATTGCCCATCCAGACTCACGCCCGCGAGCGGCAGGACGAGAACATCGAGCCCGTTCGCTTTCAGGACGGCCTCCTTCGGCGTCACGGAGAGCCGGAATCGCGGTGGATCACTCCGCGCACGTGGGCAAACTCGATCGTCTCGCAGATGCGGAGAAAGCTGCGCAGCCGATCCGGCAGCGACCGTCGCTGGGAAGAGTCATCAAGCCGGGCTCCCCGCACCAGCTTCATCACGTAAAACCTGCGGCCGTCACGCAACGTCCCCACAGCGTGCGCCGCCACGATCCCCGGATGCTCCAGCCGGGCGAGGATCTGTGCTTCACGGCGGAAGCGGACATCGGCGGCGCCCTCCGTGAACTCCGGGCGCAGCACCTTGAGCGCCACCTCCCGCCCCAGGGCGACGTCGGTGGCCTGATAGACGATCCCCATCCCGCCTCGACCCAGCAGCGGGCCGAGCCGGTAGCGTTCCCCTTCGAGGTCGGGCTCCTCGAGCACCCGCTGGAGGTGACGCAGGGTCTCGCCGGTGATGGGACTCATGCTGCATCCGTTCCGAAGAGCGCGACGGCCTCGTCCTGGAACTCCGCCTCGCTGCCGCACAGGTCGCGCAGCCGCTCGAGCAACAGGACCCGAAGCCGGCGCCTCGACCAGGCGAGGTGATTGGTCACCTGGGTCACGGGGATGCCCAGTCGCTCGGCGATGGCGCGATAGGTCGGCCGAACTGCATCCCCATCCGGAGCCAGATCGTACTGCGTAAAGACCTCGTAGCGGATCTCGTGCCCGTTGGCACGACACTCCAGCGCCAGCGCGTCGATGGCGCCATCGAAGAGCGAGCGCACCCACTCGCGGTCGAAGGCGTGCTCCTCGGACTGCCCCGGCGCCGGTTCCTCCAGCGCCTGCTCCGCGCCGGCAAAATCCAGCGACAGGTGCACCGCGCCGCCGCCCCGTTTGAACCGGAGATCCACGCGGTGGGCCTTGGCCGCGAACCGATCGAGGCAGAAACGGAGGAAGGTCCGGAATCGAGCCTGCGCGGGGTCGTATTCGCTGAAGAACTCCTGAACCCAATCTTCCACGTCCGCCGGCTCCAGGCGCCAGCGAAGCCGGAGATGGGCATACGCCGGCCGCCAGTAGGCCGCCACCAGCGCATCGAAGCCGGCCCGGCGCCCACCCGAATCCCCGCTGGTGAACGCGCGGACCAGCGATTCGCGAGTCGGAGGAAAGGCCCGCGGTGCGCGGGTGTCCTGGTCGGTCTACAGCAGTTGACGAGGTACCGCGTGGTGAGTGAGCGGGAAAGGTGCATTACGCGAAGGGTTCCGTCCAACCTTTGTGTCCAGCAATCCATCTGCCACTCCCGCCTACCCGCACCGCCGTATAATTTTGCGGTCCCGCGCTGACCCACTCCCAGCGTCACTGAACCGCCACCCGCTCCCCTCCGCCGAGGATGCTGCCCGCATGACCATCACGCAGAGCGCACCGCTCGCTCGTTTCGCGCCCGAGTCCGCCCTCGCCCGCACTCCGGAGATCGCGGCGGAGAGTGCGATCTTCCGCGAGGTCCTCACCGAGATCGGCCGGGTGATTGTCGGGCAGCAGAAGCTGCTGGAGAGTCTGCTGATCGGGCTGCTGGCGGACGGGCACCTGCTCCTGGAAGGGCTCCCTGGCCTGGCCAAGACGCTCGCGGTGCGCACCCTTGCCTCGACCATCGACTGCGACTGCCGCCGGGTCCAGTTTACGCCGGACCTGCTGCCCGCCGACCTGCTCGGCACGATGATCTACAACCAGAAGAGCGGCGACTTCTCGGTGCAGCAGGGCCCGATCTTCACCAACATCCTCCTGGCCGACGAGGTCAACCGCGCCCCCTCGAAGGTGCAGAGCGCGCTGCTCGAGTGCATGCAGGAGCGCCAGGTGACGATCGGCGGGACCAGCCACCGGCTGCCCCCGCTCTTCCTGGTGCTCGCCACCCAGAATCCGCTCGAACACGAAGGCACCTATCCGCTGCCGGAGGCGCAGGTCGACCGCTTCCTCTTCAAGCTGGTGGTCGGTTACCCGAGCCGGACCGAGGAACGCGAAATCATCGACCGGATGACTGACGGCCCCGAGCCCACGACGCATGCGGTGCTCCATCCCGACCGGGTGCTGCAAGCGAGGGAAATCGTGCGGACCGTCTATGTCGATGAGCGGATCAAGGAGTACGTGCTCGACATCGTCACTGCGACCCGCGAGCCGGAGCGCTGGAAGCTCCCCGATCTGAAGTCGATGATCCAGTTCGGTGCCTCGCCCCGGGCCGGCATCTACCTGGTGAAGGCGGCCAAGGCCCATGCCTTCCTGCAGGGCCGGGCGTATGTGCTGCCGGAGGATATCAAGGGGATGGCCCACGACACCATTCGCCACCGCCTCATCCCGACGTATCAGGCCGAGGCAGAGGGGCTGACCTCCGACCAGATGCTGGATCGCATTCTCGCCGCCGTGCAGGTGCCGTGACGCCGGCGGAGCTCGCCCGCGAAGTCCGCCGGATCGAGATCACGACGCGGGAGCTGGTGCGGGATCTCGTCGCCGGCGACTACGCCAGCACCTTTCGCGGGCGCGGGATCGAGTTCGCGGAGGTGCGGGAATACCTCCCCGGCGACGACATTCGCACCATCGACTGGAACGTGACCGCCCGCCTCGGCACCCCGTTCATCAAGCGGTTCCACGAGGACCGGCAGCTCACGCTCCTGCTGCTGCTCGATGTCAGCGCCTCGAGCGGCTTCGGCAGCGTCTCCCGGACCAAGCGGGAACTCGCGGCGGAGCTTGGTGCTGTCTTGGCCCTCTCCGCCACCCGCCACCGGGACCGGGTCGGCGCCGCGTTCTTTTCCGACCGGGTCGAATGGTTCAGTCCGCCCCGCAGCGGACGGCGACAGGCCCTGGGCGTGGTGAGTCAGATCCTGTCGTATGCACCGCAGGAACGGGCGACGGATCTGGGGCAGAGTCTCGACCTCATCGAACCACTGCTGCGCCACCGGAGCATGGTGGTGGTCCTCTCCGATTTTCTGGACGACAGCAGCTGGCCCGCGCTCGACCGCCTCGCCTGGCGCAACGATGTCGTCGCCCTGCAGCTGGTGGACCCGCGCGAGCGGGAGCTCCCGCCGGTCGGGCTGGTGACGCTCTGGGATCCGGAGCAGGATGACTGGCGGGTGGTCGACACCGGCCGGGCGGACGTGCGTGAGCACTTCCGGGCGGCACGGCAGGCGTTCGATGATGGCTTCAGCAATCACTGCCTCCGTCGCGGTGTCGACCTGCTCCGACTCCACACCGACCAGCAGTACGGCGAGCCCCTCGCTGCTTTCTTCAGCCGCCGGGAGCGCCGCAGGTACTAGTGATGCGCCGCATCCTGCCGTTCCTCCTGGTTGTCGCGGTGTGCCGACCGCTCGTGGCGCAGCGGATGGAGCTGCGCCAGGAGGTGCCCCGCGCCACGCTGGGCGATCCGGTCACCTTTCTGGTGACGGTGGAGCTCTCGCCCGGCCAGGAGCTGCTGGAAACCGCACCGCGGGTGATGCTGAATCTGCCGGACGGATTGCGCCTCCTGAGTACCGACACGCTCCGCGGTGCCGGTGACCGGGCCTGGCGCGGCAAGATCCGCATGGCATTCTACCGCGTCGGCGAGCAGCCAGTGCCCATCTTCGGGCTGCTCTATCGCACCAAGCCCGGCGCACCTCCGGATACGCTGCTCGGGCCGTCGATCCGCATGGTGATCGCGTCCCTTGCGCCGGAGGGGAATCCGCAGCTCAAGGACATCAAGCCGCTCATTGCCCTGGCTGGCCCGCTTTGGGGGCCGCTCGCCGGATTGCTGGTCCTCATGGTGGTCGCGGCGTACTGGCTCTGGCGCCGCGGGGGCGGACGCCGGGTCCGCCTTGCCAAACCGGTGCTCCTTCCCCGTGGGCCGTTCGCCGCCGCGCTGGCGCGACTGGACGCGCTCGATGCCGCGCTCCGCTCCAGTACCAATGGCGCCGCTCCGTTCTATGCCGATGTCGCCGAGGTGCTGCGCGACTGCCTGCTCGCCGCCGGGGCGATGCCCCATCTGGGCCTCACCACCCCCGAAGTCGGTCGGGCCCTGCCCGCAGTGCTGTCGACGGGCACGGCACGCGCCAGCTGCGAGCGCCTGCTCGGCGAGGCCGATCTGGTGAAGTTTGCCCGGATCCGGCCGGACCGCCCGGCGGCCGAGGAGCATCTCGGACGCGCCCGTGCACTGCTGCAGGGGTGGGATGCCGTCGCGGCCGGGCCGGAGGTGACCGATGCGCTTCGGTAGCCCCTGGTTCCTGCTGCTGAGTCTGGTGCCGCTGCTGCTCCTCCTGCGGTGGTTCAGGCATCGCCGCGCCGCACCATTCTATCGCATCGCCTTCCCCGCGCTGCGCTTCGCCAAGGGGATGCCGCCCTCCGCCAGGGAAGGGTGGCATCGCCTGCCGCAACTCCTCGCCGTGGGCGGTCTCGCGCTCCTCGTGCTCGGCCTCGCGCGGCCCCAGGTCCCGGGCAAGGCGGAACCGACCCGGGTGCGCTCCCGCAATCTGATGCTGGTGCTGGATATCTCGAGCAGCATGAAAGCGTCCGACTTCCAGCCCGGCAACCGGCTCGCCGTCGCCAAGACCGTGGTGCAGGAGTTCATTCACCGCCGAGACGGCGATCTCATGGGCCTGGTCGTCTTCGCAGGGAAGGCCATGCTGCAGGCGCCACTCACCAGTGACGCCGATGTGCTGGACCGTCTCGTCGGTCAAGTGGAGATCGGCCAGCTGCCCGATGGGACCGCGATCGGTAGCGCACTCGCGCTTGCCCTCAACCAGCTGAAGAACCTGCAGCGGAACGCCTGCGCCGTCGTCCTGATCACGGACGGGGCCAACAACACCGGCGAGCCCTCGCCGGTCCAGGCGGCGGAAGCGGCGCGTGCGCTGGGCATTCGCATCCATTCCATCGGCCTGAGTTCCGCGGACACCGGCGCCGTCGCCCTGAACGGGGTCTGGAGCCTGCGGACCCTCTCCGGGCGGCTCTCCCACCGGGATGAGGTGGCGCTCAAGGACATCGCCGCCCGAACCGGGGGGCAGTACTACAAGGCGACCGACCCGCAGGCCCTCCAGGATGTGATCTCGGTGATCGACCCGCTGGAGCGGATCGAAGTGGAGATCAGCGAAACGCGGGAGTATCACGAGCTGTTCCCCTGGCTCGTCGGCATCGGGCTCGCGATGGTGCTGACCGAGGCGCTGCTCCGCGCCACCTGGCTGCGGACCCTGCCATGAGCATCTTCGCCCAGCCTGCGGCCCTCGTGCTTGTCGCCGTCCTGCCCGCCCTCTGGCTGCTCGGGCGGATCGCCAGCCGGGAGCGCGACGGTGCATTGGGCAGCTTCGGCGACCCGGCGCTGCTCGGACGCACCTCGACCCTTCCCGGCCCGGTGCCCCGGTGGCGGCAGGCACTGCGCTGGATCGCCTTCGCCGCCGCGATCCTCGCACTCGCCCGGCCGCAGATCGGGCGACATGCCGCTTCGCTCTCGCGCACCGGCCGCGACATCATCGTCGCCCTCGATCTCTCGCGCTCCATGAAGGTCGCGGATGTGCGTGGCGAAACCCGGCTGCAGCTCGCCAAGGAACTGGCCTGGCAACTGGCCGCCTCGCGCCCCGGCGACCGCATCGGCCTCGTGATCTTTGGCGGCTCCGCCTTTCTGCAGCTGCCGCCGACAGCCGAACTTGGTACCCTGCGCCAGTTCCTCGATGCCGCGACACCGGACGATGTCGCCGATCCCGCGACCGATATCTCCGCGGCGCTCCGGGTCTCCGAGCGCGCCCTGCGACGCGAGGGCACGCTGCTCGGCTCCCGCGCCGTCCTGCTGCTGTCTGACGGAGAGCGTTCCGAAGGTGAGCTGCCCCCGGTGCTGCAGCTGTTGCGCACCGCACGACTGCCGGTGTTTGCCGTCGGCATCGGCACGGAAGCTGGCGCGCGCGTCCCCGCCGACTCCGGCGCGGAGGAGGGCGCCTGGCATCTCGACGGGATCGGCCGGCCGGTGGTCTCCCGGCTGAACGAGGTCGACCTCAAGCGGATCGCCGATGCCTCCAATGCCGCCTACGCCCGCTGGGATGACGCCACGGCCATGCAGCGCCTCGCCGAGGCCCTGGGCAACCTCGAGGCGCGCACCCTGGCCACTCAGGCCTCCACCGAGCCGATCGAGCGCTACCAGTGGCCGCTGGCGCTCGCGGTCCTCGCGCTGACCCTCGAGCTGCTGCTGTCGCAACCGGTGCGCCGACCGTTCCCCGCCCCGGCGGGGGCCGCCAGCAATGTGGTCGCCCGTACCACCCGCTCCGCCGCCGCGGTGCTCGGCCTGATCCTGCTCGGCAGCTGTGGAGGCGGGGGCCGGGCGCAGCTGGTGCGCGGGCAGCAGCTGTATGAATCGGGCAAGTACAAGGAGGCGTTCGAATCGTACCAGGCCGTGCTGCAGCAGCAGGGCGGCCCGGAGATCAGGTACAACTCGGGGAATGCCCTCTACCGGATGAGCCAGTATCGCGATGCCGCCCAGACCTGGCGCGACGCGCTCAATGGATCAGATCAGCTCAGGGAACGAGCCTATTTCAACATGGGCAATGCCTACGTGCGCGCCGCGGAGGATGCCAACGAGATGAGCGACTACCTCGGCCGTGCGGTCCAGGCCTACGAGGAGGCGCTCAAGCTCGACCCCAAC
>JAWXBX010000148.1:0-5260 GCA_034440415.1 Gemmatimonadota bacterium
CCCGCGCGATCGCGCGGGCGCTCAACCAGAAGCTGCGGGACCCGGAGCAGGCCCGGCAGGTCGTGAGCTACCTGCTCGGCCTCTCCAAGGAACTGCGCATGGCGCACGGGGCCGAGGCGATCGCCATCAAGGAAAAGCTGGGCACGCTGCTGAATCATCTCACCGGCGACACCCTCAAGGAACTGGCGACGCTCGGGGCCGACCTGGCCCAGCGCCGCCGGCTCGTGGTGGACGCCGCGATGGTGCTCCCCGCCGGTGCAACCCTCACGCTGCTGCGCGCCGTCTCGGATGCCAACCAGCAGGCCATTCCGCAACAGATGCTGCGGCTCCTCACCAAGTTGGCGTTCCAGGCGGAGAAGGGAAACCAGGTGGTGCGCGAGGAGGCCGATCTCGCCCTGCGCGAAGCGGTGCGGCAGATGGTGGATCGCTGGACGCTCGACGATCCCAATCCGGCGCCGTACACCAAGATGCTGGAGCGGCTGGCTCGCAATCCTCTGGGCCAGGCCGCCAAGGCCGAGATGCATCCCACCGAGGCGATCCGCCTGATCCAGATGTCGCTGGAGACCGACACGGTGGGCGACACCGTGTGGACCGCGCTGGAGGAACTGGTGCGCGAGGGCGAGGCCTCCCAGGTCGTGGCGTTGGTGGATGACGGCCGCGTGGCGGAGGACATTGTCGAACAGATCTGGCTGCACCTCGCGACCGCGTCCAATATGCGCATCCTGCTCAACAACGAGCCGCGCGACACCGAAGTGGTCGAGCGACTGCTCGAGCGCATGGGGATGAACGCCGCCGAGCCGATGCTCGAAACGCTCGAAGTGGCGGACTCCCGCGCCATGCGGCGCCGGCTGCTCACCCGTCTCGGTAAACTCGGTCCCGCGATCGGTCCGATGCTGGTCGAGCGGCTGCCCGGCGCTCCCTGGTTCGTCCAGCGCAACCTGCTCGCCCTGATCGGCTCCCTGCCCGAACTTCCGGCGGAGTTCCATCCCACGACGTTCGTCGAGGCCGATGACCCCCGGGTGCGGCGTGAGGCGATGAAGCTGATGCTCCGCACCCCGACGCTGCGCGAGGAGGCGATCCTCGCGTCGCTGGGCGATGACGATGACGCCAACGTGCGCATCGGACTGGCCGCCGCCCTGGATGGCTGCCCCCCCGCGGGGGCGGGACGGGTCTGGACGCTGCTGAATGATCGGCGGCTCCAGGTCGAGGTGCGTGTGCTCGCGATCCGCGTGCTCGGCACTATTCGCACCCGGGCCACCCGCGACTGGATGGTGGAGCACGCCCTGACCAGGCAGGGCTGGTTCCGCCGCCGTCGGCTCGTCCCCCGGTCGCTCGAGCTGCTGGCGATTCTCGGCTGCCTTGCGCGCAGCTTCCGCCAGGATCCCAACGCCCAGCTGGTCCTGCAGCTGGCGCAGGAGAGCGGCGATCCCCTGATCCAGCGCGCCGCCACTGGCGCCGTGGAGGAGGCATGAGCGATCCGATCCGGTTTCTGACCGCTCTCGGTCAGGCCCTCTCGGCCACGAATCTCTACGGCCCGGGCCATCCGGCGCGCGAGCGCACCCTGGATCAGGTGTGGGAACAGCTCGAGTCGCTTCAGCGCCTCGATCCTGCTCCCAACTTCTCGTTCCTCGAAGACGAGGTGCTCTACCGCCAGCAGGCGATGCGCGACGTCAAGGCCTGGGACTGGGCCCGCCGGCTGGCGCGTTCCGGCGTGCAGCGGGTCGAGTTCGACCGCGACGCGACCCGAGAAGACCTGGGCGCCTTTCTCCTCGAGATCCACCAGCAGCTGGCGAATGCCGCGCCCGACCCGGATACCAGCGAGATCCGCCAGATGCGGCGCCCGAGCATCCGCTTCGGCACCATCAGCATCCGCGGCGCCAGTGCCGATGTCGCGGTCGAGGTGGCGGAGAGCAGCAGCGTCCCATACACCCTCGATGACGAAATCGAGACGGTGGCATGGCTCCACTCGGAGGTCGAAAACACCGAGTCGCTGCCGCTCGCCGAGGCCAACGCCGTGGTGCGCTCGCTCTCGCTGGCCATGCACAGCCAGAGCCGGATGCTCCTGCCGCTGCTGCAGCTCAAGAACTACGACCAGTACACCACCACGCACGCGACCAACGTCGCCGTGCTCAGCATGGCGCTGGCCGAGTATATCGGCCTCGCCTCCAAGGATGTGCGGGAATTCGGGCTCGCGGGGCTGCTGCACGATCTGGGGAAGATCCGCGTGCCCAAGGAACTCCTGGTCAAGAAAGGCGCGCTGACCGAGCAGGAACTGGGCGTGATGCGGCGCCATCCGGTCGATGGGGCCCGCCTGATCCTCGCCCGGGAAAAGAATCTTGATCTCGCCGCCACCGTTGCCTACGAGCATCATATCCTGCTCAACGGGCACGGCTATCCCCGGTTCCGCTACGAACGCGACACCCACTTCGCCAGCCGGCTGGTGCACGTCTGCGACGTCTTCGATGCCCTGTGCACCGCGCGCCCCTATCGCGAAGCGTGGGCGACCGAGGTCGCATTGAATTACATGGAAGAGCGCAGGTGCCTTGATTTCGACCCCACGCTCGCGGAGGCGTTCATCGGCATGATGCGGCTGTGGACCTACCAGCGGGTCGCGATGCCGCTCGCCGAGGCGATCCCCGCGTGACGGTGGCCAGCGCCCTCCGCTATCTCGCCGGCCTGGTCCTGGCGGCGGCGGCCTGCCTGCTGGGCGCCCGCCTTGGACTCGAGCTTGCCCGATTCCACGGCGCCGTCTCGCCGGTATGGCCACCTGTTGGGATTGCCTTCGCCATCCTGCTGCTGGCCGGCCCGCGCTACTGGCCGGCTATCGCATTGTCGATTGCCTACCACAACCACGACCAGCGCTTCTCCCTCGCCGCAGCCCTCCTCACCGGACTCGGCAGCACCGCTGCGCTGGTCGGGCCGGCGTTGTACCTGCGTCGCGCCGGGCGCTTCACTCCCACCTTCGAGCGCCTCGACGGCACCCTTCGGTACCTGCTCGTCGGGGTGCTGGCCGCGCCCGTCGTAAGCGCGACTCTCGGAATTGTCGCGCTATGGCTGAGCCAGCCGAACGCTCTCTCGGCACCGCCGAAGCTCTGGCTGGCCTGGTATCTGGGTGATATCGGCGGCCTCGCGGTCCTCGCCCCTGTGCTGCTCACCTGGCTGGCGCCCGGCCCGCGCCTCCCCCCGCTTGGGGGTTGGCGCGATGTTGCGGGTATCGCCCTGGGCTTGGCGGGGTCACTGCTCCTGGCCGGACTGTCCCAGCCGCTGTACGCCCTGCCGGCGTATCCGCTGGTGATATGGGCAGCGCTGCGACTGGGGCCGCGCGCGGCGACGCTGACGTCGCTGGTGGCCTATAGCACGTCGGTCATGGCCGTCTGGTCGGCGCACGGCGCCTTCGCCCAGGGGGCAGGGCCGGGCAGCGTCGCCTTTATCGGGGCACTGCATCTCTCGCTGGCGGCGACCGGCCTCGTGGTGGCCGCGAGCGCGGCGGAGCAACGCCGCGCCCGACGGCTGGAGCGGGAAGCGGATGTGGCGTATCGCGCGCTCACCGAGGCCTCGCCCTTCGCGATCATCACCCTCGACCTCTCGGGGCTGGTGATCGGATGGAACCACGGGGCGGAACAACTCTTCGGCTGGACCGCCTCCGAAGTGCTCGGCGCAGCGGAGCCGATCATCCCGCCCGATCTTCAGGCGACATACGAGGAGACCCGGCGGACCGTGCTGGGTGAGCTCGGCTCATTGCGGCGGGAAACCGACGCGATGCGCAAGGACGGGCGGCGGCTGGAAGTTGAACTTGTCGCCTGGTCGCTGCGCACCGCCGATGGCACGGTGCGCGGAACTGTCGGGGCGCTGCAGGACATCACCGCGCGGAAGCGGGCGGAGCGGCTGGAACAGGCCACCCACCGGATCTCCCAGGCGGCGCTCACCGCCGCCGACCTGCCCCTGCTCTGCAGTGCCATCCATGGTATCGTGGGCGAGCTGATGTCGGCGCGAAATTTCTACATCGCTCTCCATGACGTGGCGCGCGATGAGATTTCGTATCCGTATTATGTCGACGAGTGCGTGCCCCGACCCGACCCCTGGCCCCTGCGTCAGGGCTATACCGAGTGGATCCTCCGTCACGGCCGCTCGCTCCGGAAGAGCGCGATACAGCCCGGGCTGGAACCATCGACGGACGAGGCAAGCCTGATCGGTACGGCCCCCAGCGACTGGATGGGCGCCCCGCTCACCATCGCCGGGTGTACCATCGGGGTCCTTGTGGTGCAGAGCTACACCCCAGGCGATCGCTACGCGGCCAGCGAGCTGGCGATTCTGGAATTCGTCTCGAGCCAGGTGGCCATGGCGATCGAGCGCACCCGTGCCCTGGCAACGCTGCGGACCAGTGAGGCGCGCTTCCGCAGCCTCGCCACCAACACCAACGACATCATCTGGGAATGGGATATCGAGCACCAGCGCGACTGGTGGAGCGAGAGCCTCACCAGCGTGCTGGGCTATCTCCCCGCCGAGATTCCCCAGGGCGAGGCCGCCTGGCTGGAGCTGGTGCATCCGGAGGACCGCGAGCGGATGGCGACGCATTTCCATGAGGCGATGACCGGCACCGCCCTGATGTGGCGCGACGAGTACCGGGTCCGGCGGAAGGACGGCGCCTACGCCTTGGTGCTCGACCGCGCCCGGATCGAACGGAACGCGGCGGGGGTCGCGGTGCATGTCTTCGGGGCGATCATGGACGTCACCGGGCTGCGCGACGCGCAGGCCGCCCTGCTCCGCAGCGAGGATCATCTGCGTCATGCCCTGAAGCTCGAAGCGGTGGGTCGGCTGGCCGGCGGAGTCGCCCACGACTTCAACAACCTGCTCACCTCCGTCCTGGGTCATGCCGATCTCGCCCTGCGCCGGGTGCACCCCGCGGACCCGCTCTTCGACGACCTCATGGAAATCAGCGCCGCCGGCACCCGCGCCGCGGCCCTCACTCAGCAGCTGCTTGCCTTCAGCCGCAAGCAGGTGCTGGAACCGCGGGTCGTCGATCTCAACACCGTCGTGTCGGGGATCGCCAGGATGCTGCGCCGCACCATCGGGGAGGATATCGAACTGGTCACCCGCCTCGCCTTCGATCTGGGACCGGTGCGGGCCGATCCGGTGCAGCTGGAACAGGTGCTGCTCAATCTCGCGGTAAACGCCCGGGACGCGATGCCGCGTGGCGGGCGCCTCCTGATCGAAACCCAGAACGTGAAGCTCGACACCGGCCCTGGTGTCCGGATCCGGA
>JAWXBX010000149.1:0-8619 GCA_034440415.1 Gemmatimonadota bacterium
GCTCCCGCTCCCAGCCGCGGTCCGGCCGCTGCCCCGGCCCGCGCCGTGGATCCCGCTGAGACGATGGAGGAGCGGCTCCGCCGTCGCTCGACGCCGCTGGTCCGGAAGATCGCCGCCGAACATGGCATCGACATCACCGGGGTCGCCGGCAGCGGGCTGGCGGGTCGCGTCACCAAGAATGACATCATCGGTGTGATCGAAGGCGGTGCCGTGATGGTGCCGGTGCCGGAAGCCGTCGCAGCCCCCAGTCGTCCCGCCGAGCCGTCGAGGGGCCCGGCCACGCCGGGCACCGGCTATCCAGCGGCCGAGCCGTGGGACGGTGACACGGTCGAGCCGTGGTCCCGCATCCGTCGGCTCACCGCCGAGCACATGGTGATGTCGCGCCGGGTGTCGGCCCATGTGCAGACGCTGTTCGAGATCGACTACAGCCGGGTGGCCCAGGTACGGGCGAAGAAGAAGAAGGAGTACGCCGAGCGTGGCGTGAACCTGACGTATCTGGCGTTCATTGCCAGGGCGATTGCGCAGGGACTGCGGAAGCATCCGTCGCTCAACGCCGCCGTAGCCAACGATGCCACGATCTACCGCCGGGACATCAACCTCGGCATCGCGGTCGCGCTCGACTGGGGGCTGATCGTGCCGGTCATCAAGCAGGCGGACGAGCTGTCGCTCCTCGGCCTCGCGCGGGCCATCAACGACCTGGGCGAGCGGGCGCGCAGCAAGAAGCTGAGCCCGGACGAAGTCCAGCGCGGCACCTTCACCATCACCAATCCCGGTACCTTCGGCTCGCTCGCGGGGTTGCCGATCATCAATCAGCCGCAGGTGGCGATCCTGGCCGTCGGCTCGATCGAGAAGCGGCCGGCCGTGGTCACGCTCCCGGATGGCACCGACACGATCGCGCCGCGGCTCAAGGGGATGCTCACGATGTCGTTCGATCACCGCGTCGTCGATGGCGCCAACGCCGACCGGTTCCTCGCCGACGTGAAGCAGATCCTGGAGCACTTCCCGGAAGACGCGGCCTGAGATGGGCCGCATCCTCACGATCTCGCGGGTGACGGTGCCGCCCGATCGGGAGGAGGAGTACGTTCGCATCGTGCACCAGCTGTCGGAACTTGGTGGTGGACGCGGGCAGCAGCTCTGGCTCTTCCGCGATCCGGAATCGGTGGGGCAGTTCATCGAGTTCAGCGAGAGCCGGACGCCGTTGTCGCACCGGGCCCGCGCCTCACGCACCGATCTCGAAGTGAAGCTCGAGAAGCGGCTCAAGGACATTGTCCGCTACGCCCAGGATGCCTGGCAGTTGTGGGAAGAGGTGCCGGCGCCCGAGCCCAGCGGGTCGGAGTCGGACGCCACGGACGAATGAGCCGGTGGCCGCAATCCTGTATCGAGGATCTCATGGCACGACGCACGATCGATGTTGCAGGGACCAGCTGGGAAGTCGCCTCGACCGGGCGGGTCACCCAGTACGCCAGGGACGAGTTCGGCATCACCTTCCGCCGGCTCGGCGGCACGACGCCGGAGGTGCGCGTCGCGCGCTTTGCGCCGCTCACCACCCGCCGGTCGGAGGATGCGCTCGCCGGCCTGACCGAAGTGCAGCTGCGCGAGCTATGGCAGCGCTCGCAGCCGTCGTGGACCGCGCCCGAACTGGGGTATCAGCGCTGAGCCCCTCCCCTGAGCGGTTCGTCGACCTGCACATGCACTCGACGGCCTCCGACGGTGCGCATTCCCCGACGGAAGTCGTGGAACGCTCCGCCGCCGCCGGACTCGCCGCGATCTCGCTGACCGATCACGATTCGCTCGATGGCGTGCCCGAGGCGATCCTCGCCGGCGAGCGGCTGGGCGTGCGCGTCGTGGCGGGCTGCGAATTCTCGGTCCAGGCGACCTGGGGCGAGATGCACCTGCTCGGCTACTTCCTGCCACTCGACTGGCTCGAGCTCGATGAGTTTCTGGTGCGCACCCGGGCCGACCGTTCGCGGCGTGGTGCGGAGATGGTCGACAAGCTGCGTGCGCTCGGGCACGACCTGACGCTGGAGGATGTCCTGCAGGAGTCGGCGGGGGGAGCGATCGGGCGGCCCCACGTCGCTCGCGCCTTGGTGCGGAAGGGGATTGCCACCGGCCAGCAGGACGCATTCGACCGCTTCATCGGCTGGGGCAGGCCGGGGCACGTCGGCAAGCAGCTTCCGGCGTTCAAGGATGTCGCGGCTCTCGTTCACCGTGGCGGTGGACTGGTCTCCGCGGCGCACCTCCGGGACCGCGGCAGCCGCTCGGTGCTCGCGGCTCTCAAGGCCGAGGGTCTCGATGCGGTGGAGACCCGTCATCCGGTGCATGACCCGAATACCTGCGGACGACTGACGGCCTTCGCCCAGGCGCTGGGGCTCCTCACCACCGGTGGCTCCGACTGGCACGGCGATGAGGGCGTGCATCATCCCGGCGGCAGTCTCGGCGGGCAGCACATACCGTATGACTGGCTCGATCGTCTCGAGCGGGCCCGCCCGGTGGGGAACTCCGGCGCCGCCTGAGGCGTTCACCACCCTCTATCGTCCCTTGCCCAACGTCTCTCAATACCCGAGTTCCGCCCTATGCCAACGACCTGGGATTTTTCCGGCAAGACCGTCCTCGTCACCGGTGTCGGTCGGGCCGGCCAGATCGGCCACGCTGTTGCGCGGGCCATGGGGAAGGCGGGCGCGCGCATCATTGCGGTCGACCGGAACGCCGTCGGTGTGGCCGACCGGGTGAAGGAGTTCAAGGCGGAGGGGATCGACGCGCGTCCGGCCGCCGGCGACCTGACCGAAGCGGATATCGCCGCGCTCGCCGTGGAAACCGCGCTCAAGCACTATGGCCGCCTCGATGCGGTGGTCAATGTGGCCGGTGGCCTCACCACCTACGGGCCGATCGGTCAGTGCGCGCCGGAGGGATTCGATCGCGAGATCGCCATCAACCTCAAGACGGCGTTCCTGATGTCGCGCGCGGCGGTGGAGGCGCTGGCGGGTACCCGCGGTGCGATCGTGAATTTCGCCTCGGCGGCGCATTTCCATCCCAAGGGCCAGATGGCGGTGTACAGCGCCGCCAAGGGTGGTGTCGCCGCGATGACGCAGAGCCTGGCGCTGGAGCTGTGGCCGCGGGGCGTGCGGGTCAACGCGGTCGCACCGGAGATGGTCCGCACACCGGAGAACATCGCCTCGGCGGGCGCCGATGCGCGCTATGTCGAGATGGACCAGCTGGTCAACGCCGTGCTGTTCCTCGCCAGCGACGCCTCCTCCGGCATCACCGGCCACATCCTCCCGGTCACCAACGGCGTGAGCTGACATGCAGCTGGCCTCCCGCGTCGCCCTGGTCACGGGGGCGGGCCGCCGGGTGGGCCGCGCGCTCGCCGTGGCCCTCGCCGGCCGCGGGATGCGGGTCGCCATTCATTCCCACCAATCGACCGCCGGGGCCGGCGCCACGCTGGAAAGCGTGCGGCAGCTCGGCGCGGAGGGGGCCTGTTTCTCGGCGGACCTTTCCGACGCCCGCGCCGCGCGTGAGCTGCCGGCGCGGGTGGCGGCGCATTTCGGCCAGCTTGATGTCCTGGTCAACTCCGCTGGAATCATGACCCGCGCGAGCGTCGAAGACACCACACCGGAGATGTGGGACGGGATCATGAACATCAATCTCCGCTCCATGTTCTTCACCGCGCAGGGGGCGCTCCCGGCGTTGCGTGCGGCCAGAGGCCGCATCGTCAACCTGGCCGATGTCGGCGGGATGGAGCCGTGGCCCAACTACGCGGCGCATTGCATCAGCAAGGCGGGCGTGGTGATGCTCACCCAGACGCTGGCCCGCGCACTCGCTCCCGACATCACCGTCAATGCCATCGCGCCGGGCGCGGTGCTGCCGCCGGACGAATGGGACGACCGCGCCAGGGCCCACCTGGTCCGCACCACACCGCTGCAGCGCCTCGGGAGTCCGGAGGACGTCAGTGCGGCGCTGCTCTACCTCCTCGAGGGTGGCGATTACGTCACCGGCCAGACGCTGGTGGTGGATGGAGGCAGGCTCGTCCGGTGAGGCAGCTACTCCGGTACCGCGCCGATCCCGCGGGCTAGCGCCATGCGCTTCGCCGAAATCGCCGTGGTCGGTGGCGGATGCTACGGAACGTTCTACGCCGGGCAACTGCTGCAGGCGCGGGCCAGGGACAAGGTGGAATTCACCAGGCTGCTGGTCGTCGACCGCGATCCCCACTGCCAGTTCAGCCGCGAGATCGGCCCCAGTGCGCTCGCCGAACTCGTCATCAGCGACTGGGACGGGTTCTTCGACTCATGGCTGTCGACGGCCGCTGCCGGCGATCCCCCGAGTGTCATCGTGCCCTCACCGCTCATGCCCCACCTGATGTATCACTGGCTGCTGCGCCGGGCGCAGGCCCGCTGGCCCGGTCGACTGGTCGAGACTCGCGCGGTCCCTCGGGGGCCAGGCACGCCCTATGACCGGGCGGTGCCCGACGGCACCCGCTACGTCTCCTTTGCCGACTGGCTCTGCCCGACACACTGCATCGAACCGGCGCTCTGTCCCGTCACCCGGGCCCCGCGCACCTGGGAGATGGCCGACGCGCTCCGCGACCTGACGACCGCGCTGGGGGAGGAGCAGGCCACCGCCGGTCCCGTGCTCTTTTCCTGCGAGCACCAGGCGTTCGGGGTGGGCACCTTCAGTGTCGCCGAGGTGCTGGCTGGCGATGCGCTTGTCGCGGCGGCTGGGAGCGGGGGAACGGCGGTGGCCATCGTCGTGGGAACAATTTCATCCTGCCATGGGGCGGTGAACCTGCTGCATCTCGGCCCGGGGTGATGGAGAACACCGCCTCCGGTCTATATTTGCCTGAACATGCAGTTGCCCATCGGCCGACGTGCGATACCCTGACCTCTGACCAGTCTTCCCAATGCACGACTTCGATTTTGATACTGTGATTGTCGGTGGCGGCCCCGCCGGCCTGTGCGCCGGCATGTACGCCGGCCGGGGCATGCTCAAGGGCGTGATCCTCGAAACCCGCGTCCCCGGCGGGGAGCTGCTCAATACCGAGAAGATCGAGGACTATCCCGGCTTCGAATCGATCCTGGGCCGGGAGCTGGCCGAGCGGATGACGGCCCACGCGATCAAGTTCGGCGCCGAGATCCGCCAGACGACGGTCGACGGCATCTTTCGCCAGCCGGATGGCACCTTCGAGGTGAAGACCATCGACGGCGATACCTACCGGGCGCCCACCGTCATCCTCACCGCCGGCGGTACACCCACCAAACTCGACGTGCCCGGCGAAGTGGAGTATGCCGGCTTCGGCGTGTCCTATTGCGCCGTCTGCGATGGCGCCTTCTTCCGGGAGCATACCATCGCGGTCGTGGGCGGGGGCGACGCCGCGGTGGAGGAAGCCGACTACCTCACCCGCTACGCCGCCAAGGTCTACCTCATCCACCGGCGCGATGAGCTGCGGGCCTCGAAGCTGCTGCAGGAACGGCTCTTCGCCAATCCGAAGATCGAGGTCCTCTGGAATCAGAAGGTGCTCGAGGTGCACGGCGAGGAGCGGCTGGGCATGCGGGAAGTCACCGGTGTCTCGCTGGAGGACACCATTACCGGGGAGCGGTCCCGCCTGCCGGTCACCGGCTGCTTCGTCTTCGTCGGCTTCCGGCCGAACACCGGGCTCATCAAGGAGCATTTCGAGCATGACGCCAGCGGCTACGTCGTGACCGACGACCGCATGATGACGTCGATCCCCGGCCTCTTTGCCGCCGGCGATCTCCGGGTGCAGCTCACCCGGCAGGTGACCACCGCCGTGGGCGACGCGACGACCGCCGCGATTGCGGTCGAGAAATACCTGACCCAGCGCCGGAGCAAGGTCGGTGTCTGATCTGGAAATCGTCGCGCTCCCCAACGGGCAGCTCTCCCAGAACTGCTACCTGCTCGCCGATCGACAGAGCGGGGAGGCGGTCATGGTGGACCCCGGCGAGGAACCGCGGCTCTTTCTGGCCGAGCTCGATACCCGCGGCTGGGCGCTGCGCGGCATCTGGCTGACCCATGCGCATGTCGACCATATCATGGGCGTGGCGGAGGTGAAGGCGGCGACGGGTGTCCCGATCCATCTGCACCCGGCGGATCGCGGGCTGTACGATGCGCTCCCCCGGCAGGGCGAGTGGATGGGCCTCGCGCTCGCGGTACCGCCACCGCCAGAGGAGGAACTCGCCGACGGCCAGCGGCTCCAGGTCGGCGGGCAGGAGTTCACCGTGCGCCACACGCCGGGTCATTCGCCGGGCAGCGTGAGCTTCGTGGGCCCGGCCTGCGTCCTGGGCGGCGACGTGCTGTTCAGCGGTTCCGTCGGCCGGACTGATCTTCCCGGCGGCGATTTCCCCGCGCTGATGCACAGTCTGCAGACGGTCTTCATGAGCCTGCCGGACTCGACGGTCGTTTACAGCGGTCATGGACCGGAGACGACCATTGGAATCGAGCGCATGACCAATCCGTTCCTCACCGGGGCGGTTCGGCATGAATAGCTTCGCGGGCCCCGCATCTCCCCTGGCGCCTTCGGCGGGGCGTGCGGACGGCCACCCCATCGCGGGCCCTCCCTGCTGCAATCGCTGCGGATTTCCCGTGACCACGCGACCATGGGGCTGCAAGAATCCCTGCGGCAACTGTGGCACCGTCTATCCCCTCGGTGACTGCTCCGACTGAGCGGGCGGACCCCAGCGGCGCCGGCTTCCTCGCGCCCCCCGCCGGTCCGCTCGATCTCTCACGCCACACCTTTCCGTCGCGCCTCGGCGGGGCGGGCACGTTCACCATCCTCGACATCACCAAGTATTTCGGCGAGACCACTGGCGGCATCCGCACCTACCTGCTCGCGAAGGCGCGCTACATCCAGTCGCGCCCGGAGCTGCGTCATCTCCTCATCGTGCCGGGCGCGGAGGATAGCCTGGCGGAGGAGCAGGGCGTGCGCTGCTATCGGCTGCGCGGGCCGCGCGTGCCCTTTGATCAGTCCTATCGCTTCCTGCTCGCCACCAAGACCACCCGGCGGATCCTGGAGCATGAGCGGCCGGACCTGATCGAAGTCGGGAGCCCCTGGCTGGTGCCCTGGGTGACCCGGCGCGCCAACTGCGGGCTGCGGGCTCCGCTCGTCTGGTTCTACCATACCCACTTTCCCGGCATCATCGCACCCGCGCTTGCCACACCCGTGCGACGCGCGGCGGGGCGGCTCGCATGGAACTACGCGCGCCGACTCTCCAGCATCTTCCGGGGTGTCCTCGTCGCCTCGGATACGATGGGCCGCGCGCTTGAGCGGGAGGGAATCGACCGGGTGCACCGCGTCGCTCTGGGCGTTGACCTGACCCGCTTCCATCCGGCACGCCGGGATCATGCCGAGGATGTTCGGCGCCGCCACGGCCTGCCGGACGCCCCGCTGGTCTGCTATCTCGGACGATTCGCGGGCGAGAAGCAACTGGAGGTCGCACTCGCCGCGTGGCGCGAAGTTGAGCGGCGCACCGGCGCCTGGCTCGTCCTCGTGGGGCAGGGCCCGCGTGAGGGTCGGCTGCGCGCGCTTGCGGAAGGGCTGCAGGTGCGCTGGCTGCCGTACGTCGCCGATCGGGATCAGGTCGCCGACCTGCTCGCCGCCGCCGATCTCTATCTGGCGCCCGGCCCGGCGGAAACGTTCGGACTGTCGGCCATCGAAGCCATGGCCAGTGGAACGCCGGTCCTCTCGGTCGATGCAGGCGCCGTCGCGGAGCGGGTCCGGCTGTCGGGGGCCGGGGCGCTCTACGGCCCCGGCGATGCTGGTGCCTTCGCCGAGGCCGCGATCACCCTGTTGCGCGGCGATCTCCGCCGCCTCGGCCAGACCGCGCGCGAGCATGCCGAGCGGCATCACGACTGGCGCACGGCCTTCGACGGCATCGTGCGGGTCTATCGAGAACTCAGCCGGGTGGCCGGGTGACGCCGCTCTCGCCTTACCTCGCGCACGCCGCCTGCGCGCTCATCGCCATCGCCGATCTTGCCACCCGCAGCCTCCGGCTCAGCCTGCTTGGCCGCAGCGTCGGCCAGCGGTTGAGCACCAGGGACGCCTTTCTCTCCATCATCTGGGCCGACGCCGCCTCCGGTGTCACGCCGATGCGCTTCGGCGGACAGGCCGCCAAACTCGGTGGCCTGATACGCGCACGCCTGCCGCTGGGACCGGCGCTGATCGTGCTCGGGCTCGAAATGGTGGTGACCTATCCCTGGGTGGTGCTGCTGGGAGGATGGCTGCTGTGGCGCTTTGCGCCCGAGTGGTGGGCCCAGACCGGTCCGAGCCTCGCTCCCGTGCTCCGCACCAGCTGGCCGTGGATTGCCGTGGTGGTGGTGCTGACCGCGGCGAGTCTCTGGTTCTGGTGGCGGTACGCGCACCGGCCGAAGCCGGCGATGCACGCGGTGACCCCGCGCGAGGTTGCAGAGCGGCCCCGTCTGCGCGATGTGTGGCGGACCATTCGCTGGGGTCCGGTGCTGCTGGCCTCTCCACTTTCCCTGGTGAATATCATCGGCCGGACCGCGATGCTTCCGCTGCTGGTGATGACGCTGCCGGACCATGCCCCCCAGGGCGTGCTCTGGGTGGGCAGCTTCGCGCTGCTCTACAGCCAGCTCGTGCTGCCCACCCCGGCC
>JAWXBX010000150.1:0-6337 GCA_034440415.1 Gemmatimonadota bacterium
CAGCCGTTAGCCATCAGCCATCAGCCAGCAGTCGTCAGTCGATGGCCGTTGGCCGTTAGCCATTGGCCGTTGGAGGGGATGCTGGTCAGATTCGCGCTGCCACCTGCCACCTGCCACCTGCCACCTGCCAGCTGCCAGCTACTCCCTGCTCCCCGTTGCCCGCACCGTCGTCCCCAGCAGCACGATCTTCTGCCAGATCTTGTTCGACAGTCCGGCGCAGAGTGTCTCCACCTCATTGACGGCTGCAAGGACCACCGGGTCGTCCAGCGTCTGGGCGTAAAGCGCTGCGACTTTGCCGGTGAGCGACAGCAGCTCCGAGCAGTAGTCGAGATAGCGGGTGAGTTGGGCCGGGGTCAGCAGCCGAGTGGGCGACGACGCCGTGTCCCGCCGTTCGGCCAGGAACTGGTCGGGGTCTTTGGTAAGCTGGTGCATGTCCACGACGTGGGCGATGCTGCGGAGTTCGTGGAGGTCCCTGAGCGCCCGGCCGCGCTTGAGCCGACCCTCCAGCGTCACCAGGAAGGCGATCCCGATGCCGACGAAGACGACATCGTTGATGGCGGATTCGAGCACCTGGATGAATCCGGTCGCGTCGCCCAGCGTCCCGGGCCACCGCAGCTGTGCGATGGTGATCAGGGCCACACTGGTGATCAGCACGATCAGGATGCCGACGCCGAACCGGACGTCATGGCGCGGCCGGCTGAGCTCGACCAGACGGGCGGAGGTCTCGTGGGTGAGGGCAAGCAGGTCGTTGGCAACGCGGCGCAGCCCCGATTCGGGAAAACGTTCCCCGATCCGGCGTTCGAGCGCCTCGGCGGTCGTCAGGATGTGGGTGATATCGAGGCTGCGATACATCGGTCAGGCCGCGAGGAGGCGGTCGACGGTGCGCTGGCGGTAATCGAAGATGCGTCGGAGCTGCAGCGCGATCACGGGCCACGCCGCCTCACCCAGGGGAGCGAGTGGAAGACAATAGCGCACTTCGTCATCCATGCGGGTGCCGTCACGCTCATCGCGAAAGGTGTGGGTATGCACCCACATCCGGTATGGTCCGCGGATCTGTTCGTCGACAAACCGTTCGCCCTCGTCCCAGACGGTGATCAGCGTTCGCCACTCGATCGACACGCCGAGGAGTGTCAGCCGGTAATCGATGACGGCGCCCGCCGACGAGGCCAGCGGCGTCGGGGTGACGATGCGAAAGTGGAGCTCGGGCGGCGTGATCTGCTCCAGATTGGCGGCATCGGCGAAGAAGCCAAAGATCTCGGCGCGTGGGCGCGGCAGCCAGAGGCTGCGGGTCAGCCGGTGCACCATAGCGTGGCAGGCCTCAGACGCCCGCGGGTACGATGGTCCCAAGCCGCCGGGCGACGACTTCCACGGCCCGAAGCGGCGCGAGTGTTCCAGGTGTCAGCACATCCACCATGCAGCTGCCGGCGCCGGGCTCGGCGTGGAGAATGATGTGGCCGCCATGGGCCAGCAGGGCGACGGCAGTGCCGAGGGGGCCGCTGCGGCTGATCGGCGGACCGTAGGCCGGGAGCCCGATGGCGCCCGCCGCAGCGATCGTGAGCGCCGCCAGTCCATGCTCGTCGGCCAGAAGTGGCGAGGTGATGTCGGTCAGGTGGACGAGCTGGTGCATGGGAGCGAAGCGCGGGCGGGGAGGTGGACTGGATGCGAGGAGTGAGGCGGAAATGCCCGGGTGCCATCAGCCGCCGTGCCGCCTCACTCCGCACGCCTCACTTAGAACATCGAGATCGCGAGCAACGACCGGAGGTTGTCGTTGGTCGCCCGCAGGCGGCCGGACAGGAGCCGGGTCATGGACCAGAGGATCTTGTAGGCCATGTCGCGGTTGAAGTCGAGCAGAATTTCGAAGTCAGGCCGGGAGATGGTCATCAGCGACACCGGTCCGTTGGCGATCGCGTCGGTGCTCCGCTCGGAGCGGTCGAACACGGCCATCTCGCCGAAACAGCTGCCAGGTTTCAGGACCGCCAGCGCTTCTTCGCCGGAGCCAGGAATGTTGCGGCTGATGCGCACTTCGCCGGTGACGATGAGGTAGAACCGGTTGCCCGGCTCGCCTTCCTTGAAGATGACCTGCCCGCCGGTGTATTTCTGCTCCTTGCAGATTTCCGCCACGCGCGCAAGTTCTCCCTCGTCCAGGTCGGCGAAGATCGCGGTCTTCTTGAGGAGCTGCAGATCCATGTCCGGTACCGGTGAACGGTGAACGGCCCTCGACCCCGGTCGACCGGGACTCGATGAGCCAAGGTACTCCCGGCTCCGAGGGCGAGCAAGGTCAGCGATCACCATCCGGCACAAGGATCACCGCGGCGGATCTGCTGACGCTGTCGCGGATTCCGCTGGCGGTCGCCTTCGTCCTCGTTGGCAGCGCCGGGGCCCAGCTGGTCATTCTCGCCATCGTGGCCGCGACCGATCTGCTCGATGGATTCATCGCCCGCCGTCTGGGCAGTTCGCGCTTCGGCGCCTTCATCGATCCCGTCGCCGACAAGCTGTTCATGGCCGCGGCGTTCCTGGTCGTCGTGCGGGCCAGCGACCTGCACTGGTACGAAATCGCCGGCATCCTGCTGCGGGACATCGTGGCCACGATCGCCTTCCTGGTGACGGTCCTCCTTGGCCGAGCCGCCGCGATCCCCGCCCGCCTCGGCGGCAAGGCGGTGACGGTGGCGCAGGTACTGACGCTGATCGCCTTTCTGACCGACTCCCCGCTGCTCCGACCGCTGGCCTGGGCGACGGCGGCCATCGCGCTGTACGCCATCTGGGACTACAACCAGGCGGCAGCTGCCGCCCGGCGGCCGGTCGGCGGGTAAGGCCCTCCTGACGGGGGCCTCTTACGCGCGGCGGGTTCAGCCTGCACCTTCTCCTTCCGGCGCCCCCCGGATCGCCCTGAGGCAACGGGCCCCGGGCACCAGCTGGACTTTCTCATTCCCCCCCAAGGAGATCAACGTCATGGCGGAATCCTCGCAAGAGCACGACAAGAAGGTGCTGCACCGGATGGGATACGCGCAGGAATTGTCGCGCCGCATGTCGCTGTTCTCGAACTTCGCGATCTCTTTCTCGATCATCTGCATCATCGCCGGAGGCATCACCGCCTTCCCCGTCGCCCTCAGCGCCGGCGGCGGGTTCTCGGTCGCGATCGGCTGGCTGGTCGGCGGCCTGTTCGCCATGAGCGTCGCCGTGGCCATGGGGCAGATCGCCTCCGCCTTTCCGACAGCGGGCGGGCTGTACCACTGGGGCTCCATTCTCGGCGGGCGCGCCTGGGGCTGGGCCACTGCATGGCTCAACCTGCTGGGCCTGATCTTCGTGGTCTCCTCGGTGGATGTCGGTGTCTATCTGCTGCTGAAGGGGCTGGTGCTCAAGCCGATGTTCGGCATCGATCTGGCCTGGACCGTCACGGTGACGACGGGCTTTGATGTCGACATGTGGCAGCTGATTATCGTCGGCGGGCTGCTCGTGCTGCAGGGCGTGATCAACCATTACGGCATCAAGCTCACGACCATGCTGACCGACTTCAGCGGCTACCTGATCCTCCTGGTGGCGGTGGTGCTGGTCGGCGCGCTGCTGGTCGGATCCCCGGTTCCGCTCGACTTCTCCCGCCTCACCACCTTTACGAACTACACCGGCGACACCGGCGGCGGAGTGTTCCCCGCGACGGGTTCCGCGGCGTTCGCGTTTCTGCTCGGATTGCTCTACGTCTGTTATACCATCACCGGCTTCGATGCGTCGGCGCACACCTCGGAGGAGACCCACAATGCCCAGGTGAACGTGCCCCGGGGCATGTGGACCGCCGTGATGGTGTCGTGGCTCGCCGGCTTCATCATGGTCGCGACCTTCGTGCTGGTGATCCCGGACGTGCCGACCGGGGCGAAGGAGGGCTGGAACTCCTTCTATTACATGTACGAACATGCGGGGATCTCGTCCGGAGTCCGGGCGTTCCTCAGCATCGGCATCGTCGTCGCCAACTTCCTCTGCGCGCTGGCGGGGTTGACCTCCACCTCGCGGATGATGTTTGCCTTTGCGCGTGACGGAGGGCTCCCGGCATCGGAGGCACTGAAGCATGTCAGCACCAAGTTCCGCACCCCGACCTATGCCATCTGGACGTCTGTGGTCATCGCATTTCTGTCCACCGTGTACAGCGGTGCGTTCGTGGTGCTGGCGACCGGCTGCGCCGTCTTCCTCTACCTCTCCTATGCCATGCCCGTCCTGGCCGGACTGCTGTCCGAGGGGAAGGGATGGACGGAGAAAGGCCCGTTCAACCTCGGTGCCTGGTCCAAGCCGAACGCGCTGTTCGCTGTGCTCGGCGCGATCGTACTGGCCATCACCGGGTTCTTCCCACCCAACGAGAAGGTATTTTATCTCACGGGTGCCATGATCGTCGTGATGTTCGGCGCCTGGTTCGCGCTGGAGAGCAAACGCTTCCTCGGGGTACCGATCGGCGACAAGATCGCCGAGCGGCAGAAGATGATCGCCGAAATCGAGGCACGGTACAAAGACGAACCGGCGTAGGAGCCGTCAGCCGTCAGCCACCAGCGCTCCGCTGGTGGCTGCTGGCGTTTCTGCCCCGGGATGGCGCTCTCCTTCTCCAGTCAGGCGACCACGCTGGCGGCGAGGCCTTGCATCGCTGCTGCTGCGCCCCGCCGGCCGCTCGCGTCCGCCATCGTTCCTCCTCCTGCGCTCAGCGTTCCGATTATCAACGACTAACTGTTGTTTCGGGGTGCATCGGCGTGCGCCTGATCGCGGGTGCCGACGTCTTTCTCACCGAGGCGCGCAGTCCGTTGTTCCCTCCCTGATGGCTGGCGGACGCTACGATGCCGATGCAGGTGATGCTGCGCGCGGGTACGGCGGGCTCCGTCAGTCGCGTGACTCAGGAGGAGCTCCGCCGCCTCCTGGCGGACCTCGGCTTCGCCGAGGTTCGCTCGCTGCTGCGGAGCGGAAATCTGGTCTTCCGCGGTGATGGGCCGACCGGCCCGGAGCTGGAGCGGGAACTGGAGCACGCAGTCCAGCGGCGATACGACGGAGCTGTCCATCTCTTCTGTCGCACGGAGGAGGAATGGAAGGCGGTGGTCGCGCGGAATCCGTTTCGAGAGGAGGTGGTGCGGGATCCCGGCCAGCTCGTGGTGATGTTTCTCAAGCAGGCGCCGCCTGATGCACGGCTGGCAGCGCTGCAGAACATCCGGCTGGGTCCGGAACGGAGCGGGGCCGACGGGAAGCAGCTCTACGTGCTCTATCCGAATGGAGCCGCCGGATCCCACCTCACCCGCACCCTGGTCGAGCACCGGCAAACACATCCGTCACCGGCCGAAGCCGGAATACCATCCTCCAGGTCAGGCGGCTGCTGCACGACCTCGCCTCGCTCGATTGCCGCGATGAACCCTCGCCTGTCCTCCCTCCGGAGGGGCACCGATGACATGGTGCCCCGCGGGCTGAGGCCCGATTCCACCGCAGCGTCACCACGCCGCCCCACCGGCGCTATCTTCTCCCCCGATCACGATCGCACCCGGCCTCTCCCTCTTCCCTGCGCCCTTCCATGTCTTCCGACGAACACCTGCGGCACGCGGCCCTGACGTGGACCCACGGACTGGTCTTCGAGGGCGGCGCCCCGAAGGGCCATTCGATCACGCTGGACGGTGACTCCACCGAGGGCCCGAGCCCGATGGTCGCCCTGCTCCTGGCCGCCGCGGCGTGCATGGGCGCGGATGTGGTTTCGATTCTCGACAAGATGCGCGCGGGGCTGACCGGCTGCCGGATCGAGGCGACGGGTACCCGCCGCGCCGAGCACCCCAAGCGGTATACCGACATCCGCTTTGTCTTCCGGATGAGTGGCTCGGCGCTCGATGAAGCCAAGGCGCGCCGGGCGGTGGATCTTTCGCTTGAGAGGTACTGCTCGGTGGTGCACTCGCTCGCCCCGGATCTCGCGGTTTCGTACGACCTGACGCTGAGCTGAGTGTGTCGGTCCGCGCGGTGGCGGCGTATGCGTCCCTGGTGCTGTTGAACCCGCCCGCGATGCCGGCCCAGTCGCCTACCGGCATGGAAGCAGGCCTCATCAGTGCCCTCGCTGCCGCGGACCCGGCCTTCATCGGTGGTGGGGCAAGCGTAGCGTGGCGGCCCGGGGATCGGCTGCGCCTGGTGGCGGCAGGTATGCTCGGAGGTCAGGGCGGTCGGACCACCGGTCGCGGTGAGATCAGTCTCAACTACCTGCTGGAACCGGCGCGGGCCGAGGGGATCGGTGTCTATGGTTTTGCCGGTATCGCCGGGACGACCGGTACCGTCGGGAATGGGTACCTGCTGCTCGGAGTGGGTGTTGAAAGCGCGCCTGGTTCAGCGCACGGGTGGCTGG
>JAWXBX010000151.1:0-2728 GCA_034440415.1 Gemmatimonadota bacterium
CGACCAGGCGTTGGCCCTCAGCATTCTGCCACCGCCCGTCAGCATCACGACAGCCGCCCTGCCCGGCGGGCAGGTGACGATCGCCTACGGCCCGGCCACCCTGGCTGCCACGGGCGGCACCGGCTCCTTCACCTGGTCGGTGACAGGCGGCGCCTTGCCCGCCGGTCTTTCGCTCTCATCCGGCGGCGTGCTCAACGGCACCCCGACGGCATCCGGATCCTTTAACGTCACCGTCCGCGCCACCAGCGGCACGGTCTTCGCCGAACAGGCGTTGGCGCTCAACATTCTGCCGCCGCCGGTGACCATCATGACAGGATCACCGTTGCCGCCCGCCACGATCGGGGTGCTCTATTCGCAGACCCTGCAGGCGACTGGTGGCACCGGCAGTTTCGCCTGGTCGGTGACGGCAGGCGCGCTGCCCGCCGGGCTCACGCTCTCGTCCGGCGGGGTCCTGAGCGGTGGCGCCACGGCGGTCGGCACGGCCAGCTTCACGGCGCAGGCGGTGAGCGGTCCGGTGAATGCGAGCAAGGCGTTCTCGCTCACCGTCGGATACCCGACGGCGATCTCCCTGGCATTCCAGCCCGGACCCTCGGGCTCCCAGTGCTATGCGATCAACGCGGTGCTGGCGCCTAACATCGCCGTGAAGACGACGGATCAGAACGGCAATCCGGTGGCCGGCGTGCTGGTCAACCTGGTCGCCGTCACCAACAACGGCTCCAAGGTGGTCGTCTCGCAGCCGTCCGCGGTCTCGGGAGCCACTGGCCTGGCGCTCTTCAACACCCTGTCGATCAACAAGACCGGTGGTTACCGGCTGATTGCCTCCACGACAGCGCCATGGCCGACGGCGAGCCTGCAGTCGGGCAAGTTCACCATCTCTCCCTCGTGCCCATGAGTTGAGCCGGCACCACAAACGAGCGGGCGGTTCCTCACGGAACCGCCCATTTCGTTTCGGGATGGCCCTGCCGGCATTCAGGGGATACGGACATCCGGCGCCCTTACGGCACGAGCTTCGCCTCCGCCAGGTGCCGCTTCACCCAATCCATCCACAGCCGAGCGCGTTCCATCGAGTTCACCGGATCGGAGGAGGCGTGGGTGCGTTTGATGCCGCGACGGGGCGCCTGTCGCTGGATGAGCGATTCCACGCCGCCAGCAGCACGGAGCCGGGGGTCCGCATGGAGAACATCGCGTGGCCGCATGGTGGGAGTGCCGCCGCCATTCCCCATGGAGCGGTGTTCGCCGGGCCGTAGTCTCCCCCAACCACTGCTCCTTTACCCCACCGTCCCGCATCCCCTACGGCTTTGCGGGTATCCCGTCCGGGGTACTGCCGTCCTGCTCCCGCTTCCAAATCACATACGAATATGTCACCGAGCCGAGTGCCGCCACGGCCGCCACGGCCGCCACGGCCGCCACGGCCGCCACGGCCGCCACGCCGAAGGAGCCATACCGCACCCAGGGTGCGGTGACCAGCGCACTCACCGCGATGCATACCCCGGCGATCGCGGACGCCGCTCCGCCAAAGCGGTGGGTTTTCCGCCACACGCTGTCACGGCTGAGCGTCCACGGTGTGCGAATCCCCATGAACCAGTTGGGTCGAATGCGGCTCATGAGATTGCCCAGCAGGATGAACAGACCACTGACGCCGAGCGCGGCCACCTTGCTCATGTCCACGGCCCACCCCATCGCCTTGCCGAGCAGGAGGACGTGGATGGCAGCCAGGAGAATCAGCACCGCGTTGACCACGGTCCAGTACGTTGGGGTGAACAGGGCGTAGTTGGCCCGTCGCGGATCGATGCGCGGCAGCATGGTGAACAGCGCCGCGAGAACGAGCCCGAGCGCCGGGACGAAGAGGGCGGCCATCAGGGGGGAGGGCCAGCCGTTCGGCGCGCCCTCGAGGTCGAAGTGGGTCGCCACCTCCGTCGGCAGGTGCGGGTAGGCCCACACCGAGAATCCGGCGGCGGCGAGCAGCACCACTACACCCGGAATCAGCTTACGCATGATCTCGCTCCTTTTTCTTTTTCCCGTTCTTGCGTTGCGCCAGGGTGATCAATTGCGGGACCAGATCCTGGAAGACCGTGGTATTGACGGAATACCGGATGAACTGCCCCTCACGGACCGCCAGGACCAACCCCGCCTCCTTGAGGGTGGCCAGGTGGTGGGAGACCGATGTCCACGCGATCGGGAACTCGGCGGCGATGTCGCCCGCGGTGCGATCCTTCTCCTGCAGCAGCGAGAGAATCTGCCGCCTGGTCTGGTCGGCTAATGCCTTGTAGAGCTTGTCCATGACACTAAGAGGCTTAGACTAGCGGCTAAATCAATGGGGCTGCTAGGTTGGCCGGCCTTCGCCCTGGTCCGTCGAAGTGTCCGCCTACGTTGACCCCGCCGCGCACCGACTCGGCGTCCGCCGGGCACTGTACCGGAGCCTGTTCGCCGTCCTCCGCCTCCAGGGATTCCAGAGCGCTTACGCGGGGATCGCACTGCCCAACCCCGCCAGCATCGCCTTCCACGAGCCCATGGGGTTCATGCAGGCGGGGACCTATCATCGGGTGGGATACAAACACGGCGAGTGGCCGGACGTCAGGTGGTATGAACGATCGCTGGGGGATCATCCGGGAGAGCCGCCGGTCCCGCGCCCCCCTTCCGGCGGCCGTGCAGGAGCCGGCGTTCGCTCAGGCGCTGGCGAGCGGTACCGGGTGAGCGGGACGCTGAGTGCGGGCGGAGCTGGAGCTCC
>JAWXBX010000152.1:0-5428 GCA_034440415.1 Gemmatimonadota bacterium
CGCCTGGGTCACCTCGCCGGCGCAGCCACTTTTCCTTCGTGAATTGGGGTGTGCGGCAATCCGTCCTCCTCTACGGCCTCCTCTCCAGGCCTGTCATGAGGTTCATCTTGCCCGGCCGTGCTTCCGTGAGTGGCGCTCACCGCCAGCGCGGGCTGCACGATTACCCGGCAGGTGGTGATCACGAATGGGGCGAACGGAGGGATCTGGGCGGAGGGGCTGCGCTGAGCCTGGTCCGAGCGGTTGGGCGGTTAGGCGGTTAGGCGGTTAGGGGGAACACGGCCGCGCACCCCCGAAGGTTGGGCCGTCGGTAGGGCCCGGGGCGGGGCGCCGGCCCCCCCCCGGGCAACCGCTGGTCCTGCACACCGGGCAGCCCTATAATTATCGGACTGTCTGGATGGCTTTCCACTCTTTCCGCGGCACCGTGTCCGACACTCTCGCCCGCCTGCAGTCCGCCCTCAGTGATCGCTATGGGATCCAGCGTGAGTTGGGCCGCGGGGGCATGGCCACGGTCTACCTCGCCACCGACCTCAAGCACGAGCGTGAGGTGGCGATCAAGGTGCTGCATCCGGAATTGGCCGCCAGCCTCGGCCCGGAGCGGTTCGACCGCGAGATCAAGTTCGCCGCCAAGCTGCAGCACCCGAACATCCTCAGTCTGTTCGATTCCGGCGACGCCGACGGCTTCATGTACTATGTCATGCCGTTCGTCTACGGGGAGTCCTTGCGCGACCGGCTCAACCGCGAAGACATGCTGCCCGTGGATTTCGCGGTCCACGTGGCACTGGAGGTCGCCGACGCGCTGGGCTATGCCCATTCGCTGGGCATCATCCACCGCGACATCAAGCCGGAGAACATCATGCTGTCGGGCGGCCACGCGCTGGTCGCCGACTTCGGCATTGCCCGGGCGGTGACCGAGGCGGGGAACAGCCAGAAGCTCACCGAGGCGGGGATGGCGGTCGGGACCCCGCTCTACATGAGTCCGGAGCAGGCGGTGGCCGACAAAGTCGGACCCACCAGCGATCTCTACAGCCTGGCCTGCGTCCTCTACGAAATGCTCGCGGGACAGCCGCCGTTCACCGGGAGCAACGCGCGGCAGATTATGGCCAAGCACGCGATGGAGCAGGTGCCCAGCATCCAGGTGGTGCGGGAGACCGTTCCGGACCTGGTCGAGGACGCGATCGTGGCGACGCTCAGCAAGGCCGTCGCCGACCGGCCCCAGACCGCCTCGCAGTTCGCCGAAATGCTGGGGGCACCCCCGGGAGCGACCGCCACTCGCTACACCTCCGGCGGTCGCCCTTCCATGGCCCGGCGCACCCCCCGAATCTCCGGCGCCGGCGGCGGTGCCGTCACCCTCACGCTGCAGCGCCATTCGCTTCGCCGGGCCGGGATCGCGGCTGGTCTGAGCGCCATCGTCCTGCTGGGCCTCGGGGCCTGGTACCTGCGCCATCGCGGCGGCGGAGCCGCCGATGCTGGTCTTGATCCTCGGCGGATTGCGGTCCTCTATTTTGCGGACATGAGTTCCGACAAGCAGCTGGGCTATGTCGCCGATGGCTTCACCGAGGCGCTGATCAGCGAGTTGAGCCAGGTGCCGGAGTTGAGCGTGGTCTCCAAGGGCGGCGCCGGCGCCTGGCGCGATTCCAGCGCGACGCCCGACAGTATTGCCCGGGCCCTGGGAGCCGGGATGCTGGTGGAGGGCCGGGTCGAGACCACAGCGAACGACCGGATCCGGGTCCAGGTCTGGCTGGTGGACGGGAACAGCGGGGCGGACCTTGGCAAGCGGGCGAGCTTCGAGCGACAGGCGAGCGACCTGATCGGCGCCCGGGACTCCCTGGCCACCGAAGCCGCCGACCTGATCCGTCGGCAGCTCGGGCAGGAAGTGCGGCTCCGGGGACAGCGGGAGGAGACCCGGAGCACGGCGGCCTGGTCGCTGGTGCAGCGGGCGGAGCAACTGCGCAAAGGCGGGGAAGCGATGACCGACTCGGGAGACAGCCTCGGCCACCAGCGCGCCTTCCAGACCGCCGACTCGCTGCTGGGGCGAGCGGAGTCGCTGGACTCGAAGTGGGCGGATCCGATCGTGCTCCGGGCCGGGCTGGATTATCTCCAGTCCCGTCGCTCCCTCAGCGATCCGGTCGCGGCGGGCAAGTGGATCGGGCTCGGGCTCGCCCACGTGAACCGCGCCATGGCGTTAGGCGAGAACAATCCCGATGCCCTGGAACTGCGCGGCAACCTCCAGTACTGGAGATATCTGCTCCGGCTGGACCAGGAACCGAACGTGAGAACGGCGCTCAGGGCCCGCGCGCGGGCTGACCTGGAGCAGGCCACCCGGCTCCGGCCGAGTCAGGCCGGGGCCTGGGGCTCGCTCAGTCACCTGTACGGCAACGACCCCAGCACCAGCCTGACCGATGTCATGCTGGCAGCGCGCCGGGCCTACGAGGCCGACGCCTTTCTGTCAAACGCGCCCAAAATCGTCGATCGACTGTTCTTTGCCTCCTACGACCTGGACCAGCCAGTCGACGCCGCCCACTGGTGCGCCGAAGGCCAGCGACGCTTTCCCGGCAACAGCACCTTCACGACCTGCCAGCTCTACCTGATGACGATGCGGGGTCAGGACCCCGATCCGGCCCGGGCGTGGCAACTGGCGGGGAGCAAGGTGCTCACCACGGACCAGACGGGTGGATCCGCCGAGTTTCAGCAGGCGGAGGCCCGGATGATCACGGCGGCTGTGCTGGCGCGGGCGGGCCTCAAGGACAGCGCCAAGGCGGTCGCCCGCGCAGCGGTCGCGAGTGCGGACGTCGACCCCACCCGCTTCCTGTACCTGCAGCAGGCTTTCGCCTTGGTACTCGCCGGCGACAAACCGGCGGCCGTGAAGGCGCTGAAGACCTTTCTGGCGGCCAACCCGGAGCGACGGAGCGAGTTCACCCCCGATCCGGGATGGCGCTTCCACGACCTCACTGCCGAAGCCACGTTCAAGGATCTGGTTGGCGACAGGTAATATGTCCGTGGCGCTCATGCCACAGTCCTCTGTTGCATTCCATCCCCAGTAGCGGCATCTCCCCGACCGTGTAGTTTCTTGCGCCGTGAGGGCAGCGGGCCATATCGCTCGTGCAGTCGCTAAGTCCGAATCTTGCGCTGTCTGGCGCACTCGGCCTGCGATCGCGCCCAGTGAATACCTTTGTGAGGACACAATGCATCAGAGACTCCGATACCTTCTCGCCGTGTCGGCCTTGCTGCTCTCGGCCTGCTCCGATAACCAGCTGTCCGGACCGGACCGGATCCCCGCCCCCCCGGCCGCGCAGGACTTTCCGAGGGCGTCATCGACCGCAGTACTGCCGGCGGAGTGCGCCACCCCTGCCCGGGCCCAGAGCGCCATCGACAGCCTGCTCCCGCAGCTCTTCGGTCCTGGCGGCGGCAGGCGGGGCAAGGCGCAGGGCTACAGCAACGCGATTGACAAGGCCCGGCGTGCCGGCAATCCGCAGCTGGCCGAGACCAATGTGGACTCGCTGGTGAACTTCGTCCTCCAGACGTACTACACCGGAAACCTGATCGGCGGGCAGAGTCAGGCCACGCAGGACCGGGTGGTCAAGTTCATCTATCTGCTCTACTGCTCCAACAACATCTCGCCGGTGCCTGACCTGAGCGGCATCTTCGGCGGCACCACCGTGCTGATCCGCAATGGTACGCCAACGACCGTCGTCAGCGCGCAGCAGAACCAGGCCGCGGTCAAGGTGGATCAGGGCGACGTCCCCAGCACGCTGAACAGTCAGCCCTTCTTTGGCACATTCGTCTCCGTGGTGCAGACCACGAACCCATTGCCCACCAGCCTCGACTGGTACGGCCTCAACGGCTACAAGTCGGGGGCGTTCGAGTTCATCACCAATCCGGAAGTCACGTTCACCGCTCCCGTCCTGACCGGGGTCTGCATCACCTACGATGATGCCATCGTCACCTCACCGAATGATCTGCGGATCGCGCATGCGGTACCCGCGGGCTATCTGTCGGTCGTCCCCGGGAACTCGGTTCTGACCACCGCCGGCGGCACGATTGAAATCGGCGCACGAGTAGCCACCGATCCATTGAACCTCGCATGCACTCCGCTCCCCTTCGCGGCCGGCAGCGCCTTCGGGCGGGCCTGGCAGCTATTCGCGAGGCTGATCATTCCGCAGCAGCTCGTGGCCGCGGTCACGGGCGGCAGTACCGGCGCCCAAGTGGTGAAGTTCAGCCCCTTCGCGGCGGTGGATACCAAGCTCATCATCTCCAGCACCGGACCCACCTCGCCCCAGTACATCCCGGTCAACAGCACCCAGATCGTCGCACCAGTCAGTGTGACGCTGACGACGCGGAATGGCGCCACCCCGATCGACGGGATTCCCACCGGCTTCACGCCGAGTGGCTCCTTCTCACCGGCCTCGGTGACGACGGGCGGTAACGGGACGGCCGCTTCCAGTTGGACCATCGTGGCTGGAAGCAACACCGGGACCGGGACACCGCTGCAGGCATCGTTGACCTTCCTTCCGGCGACGGCGGATTTCTCGATCACCGCCGTACAGGTGACGGGGCTGAGCATCACCGCGCCGGCATCACCCCTGACCGACGGGGTGCTTAACGCTCCCTTCCCGAGCACCACCTTCACCGCCAGCGGGGGCATCGGCACGTACACCTGGGCGGTGACCGGCGGCGCGCTGCCCGCCGGCCTCTCGCTCTCGGCTGGTGGTGTCCTGAGCGGCACGCCGACCGCGATCGGCGGCGCCAGCTTCACCGTCCAGGTGACCAGCGGCCCCGTCAGTGCCACTGGCAGTTACAGCCTCAACATCCAGCCCCCACCGGTGGTCATCGGCACGACCACCCTGCCGGCGGGACAGGCGACGATCGGGTATGGCCCGGTGACGCTGGCGGCCACGGGTGGTACCGGCAGCTTCACCTGGTCGCTCTCCGCCGGCGCGCTGCCCGCAGGCCTTTCGCTCTCCAGCGCCGGTGTCCTGAGTGGTACTCCGTCGGTATACGGTTCCTTCAGCTTCACCGTGCGCGCGACCAGTGGCCCGTCAGGCAATGAGGTCTTTGCGGACCAGGCACTTCTGCTCGACCTCCTGCCACCGCCGGTGAGCATCACCACGACGGTGTTGCCTGGCGGTCAGGCGACGATCGCCTATGGACCAGTGACCCTGGCGGCCACGGGCGGCACCGGTTTCTTTGTGTGGTCGCTCTCCGCCGGCGCGTTGCCGGCCGGCCTTTCGCTCTCGACCGGCGGTGTGCTCAGCGGCACTCCCTCGGCCTACGGTTCCTTTAACGTCACGGTGCGCGCGACCAGCGGCCCGGTGGGCAATGAAGTCTTCGCCGACCAGGCGTTGGCCCTCAGCATTCTGCCACCGCCCGTCAGCATCACGACAGCCGCCCTGCCCGGCGGGCAGGTGACGATCGCCTACGGCCCGGCCAC
>JAWXBX010000153.1:0-13046 GCA_034440415.1 Gemmatimonadota bacterium
ACAAGAAACCGGGCCCGGTCACGAAGACCGGGCCCGGTTGTGCTGCCGTCATCGAGGAGCGCGGCGGTTCAGCTGCCGGCATCCGGATCCGGCGGTACCGGCACCGAGTCAGGGCGCGCGGTCGGCAGCCCGATGCGGGACAGCGAGACCGGCTTCACCAGATCTCCCCCGGAAAGGGTCAGGCGGGTGCCCTTGATCTGCATCCGGTAGGTGACCCATTCACCGCCGAGGGCGAGCATGATGCTGTCGGGCTTGAGGCGCCAGCGGACCGTCTCGGTGCCGTAGCTGGCGCTCGAATCCTCGCGCACGATCACCGTCCGCGGGGCATCCTTTCGGGCCTGGTCCTTCGCATCCGCTTTCCAGGTACCAAGCAGAGGAGCCGCTGCCGACTGGGCCGAGGCCGCCGCGGGAACGAACAGGGCGAGCGCGAGCACGAAAATGGACAGTGTGTGTCTCATGTGTCCTCTCCGGAGCCGGATTTCGGCCGGATCTGGCCGTCACGACGGGCTGTGGCAGGATCCGGACCAGCCGGGAAACAAGATAACAGCCCGTGGTGCCCCGGAAAAAACAGCGCCCCGGACATTGTCCGTGGCGCTGTGCCGTACCGAGCCGCTGATTGGGACTGGATCGGCGGTGGGGTGACGAGCCCGGCCAACTGCGGCCGGTCCGTAACCCCAGCCGAGCCTAGTACATCCCGCCCATGCCGCCGCCGCCCGGAGCCGCCGAGGCCGGCTTGTCTTCCTTCCGCTCGACCACCACGCACTCGGTGGTGAGCAGGAGGCCGGCGATCGACGCGGCGTTCTGGAGCGCCGTGCGGGTCACCTTAGTCGGGTCGATGACGCCCGCCTTCACCAGGTCCTCGTAGACGTCGGTCGCGGCGTTGTAACCGAAGTTCTTGTCCTTCGACCCACGAACCTTGGCCACGATGATCGAACCTTCCGCGCCCGCGTTCTGGGCGATCATGCGGATCGGCTCCTCCAGCGAGCGGCGCACGATTTCGACGCCGATCTTCTCGTCTGCCGTGCCCTTGACCTTGTCCAGCACGGCCTGGGCGCGCAACAGCGCGACACCGCCACCGGGAACGATGCCCTCTTCGACCGCGGCACGGGTGGCGTGCAGCGCGTCCTCGACCCGGGCCTTCTTTTCCTTCATCTCGGTCTCGGTCGCCGCGCCGACGTGAATCACCGCCACGCCGCCGGAGAGTTTGGCCAGCCGCTCCTGCAGCTTCTCGCGGTCGTAGTCACTGGTCGACTTGTCGATCGCGACCTTGATCTCGGAGATCCGGCCCTGGATGTCATCGGACTTGCCCCGGCCATCGATGATCGTGGTGTTGTCCTTGTCGATGACGACCCGCTTGGCGCGGCCCAGCTGGCTGATGCTGGCGCTCTCGAGCTTGAAGCCCAGTTCTTCGGCGATGACCGTGCCGCCGGTGAGCTTGGCGACGTCGGTCAGCATTTCCTTGCGGCGGTCCCCGAAGCCCGGCGCCTTGACGGCGCAGACCTTCAGTGTTCCCCGCAGCTTGTTCACGACCAGCGTGGCCAGCGCCTCGCCCTCGACATCCTCGGCGATGATCAGGAGGGGCTTGCCGGTCTGCGCGATTTTCTCGAGCACCGGGAGCAGCTCCTTCATGGCGCTGATCTTCTTGTCATGGATCAGGAGGTAGGCGTCCTCGAGCACGGCCTCCATCTTTTCCGGATCGGTCACGAAGTACGGCGAGAGATAGCCGCGGTCGAACTGCATGCCTTCCACGGTCTCCAGCGTAGTCTCGAGACCCTTGGCCTCTTCGACGGTGATCACGCCGTCCTTGCCGACCTTCTCCATCGCGTCGGCGATCAGCCTGCCGATCTCGTGATCGTTGTTCGCCGAGATGGTGCCGACCTGGGCGATCTCCTTCTTGCCCCCGGACGGGGTGGAGATGCGCTTCAGTTCTTCGACGATGGCCTCGACGGCCTTGTCGATGCCGCGCTTCAGCTCCATCGGGTTGGCGCCGGCGGTGACGTTCTTGAGGCCTTCACGGAAGATGGCCTGGGCCAGCACGGTCGCGGTGGTGGTGCCGTCGCCGGCGAGGTCGCTCGTCTTGGTGGCGACTTCCTTGACCATCTGCGCGCCCATGTTCTCCACCGGATCAGCCAGCTCGATCTCCTTGGCGACGGTGACGCCGTCCTTGGTGATCGTCGGCGAACCGAACTTCTTGTCGATGACGACGTTCCGGCCCTTGGGGCCGAGGGTGACCTTCACCGCGTCGGCCAGCGCGTCCACACCGCGCTTGAGCCTGGAGCGGGCGTCGCTGTTGAACAGCAGATCCTTGGCAGCCATGATATTTCTTCTCCTTAAGAGCAGCTAGGGCGACGGGCCGTTGGCCGTTGGCCGTTAGCTATTAGTAACCGCGACGAATTCCCGACACCGATTCCAGCCGGCCGCACCGCGGGGGCCGCTAACGGCCAACGGCGAACGGCCAATGGCTGGCTCAGCCCAGCTTCGCCAGAATGTCCGATGACTTGATGATGACCACTTCCTCACCATCGAGCGTGATGGCCGTGCCGCTGTACTTCCCATACAGCACCTTGTCGCCGACCTTCACATCCATCGGCACGCGGGCACCCTTTTCCACCCGGCCGGGACCAACGGCGAGGATCTCGCCCTGGGTCGGCTTTTCCTTGGCGGTGTCGGGGATGTACAGCCCGCCCCGCATCGTCTCCGCCTCGTCGTCCGGAAAGATGACAACCCGATCTTCCAGCGGCTGAATCTTGAGCTTCGGCCTGCTCTTGGTGACACCCATGGTGCGCCTCCACGTCGGTGGTGCGTAAGTTAATTAAGGACAATGGCTTGGCAGTCAGAATACTGGACTGCCAAGAACAGCCTTCAAGATAGGCAATGGCTGGCACTTGTCAAGAGAGACTGCTAGCCCAAGCCACGATATCCTGCGGGGAACTCGCCGGCGCCAATCGGTGTTGTCCCCCAATCGGTGCATCCTCAGTGTACTCTCCCTCCGGGACCGGTATGCGTAATCCGCTCCTGCTGGCGTTGCTCAACTGCCTTCAATAGCCCCGCACGATGGGATGGCACACGATGGATCACAGCCAGAGCCACGACACCCCGGTCTACCGCTTTGCCTGGCCGGTGCAAGGCTGGTTCCGCGGCTGCACGCTTCAGGTGAGAGACAGCGCCGGCCGGCCAACGCCCCGACGCCTGATGCACGACCTGGTCATGATCAACTACGATCGCCGCCAGCCTCCCTACCATGCGGTGGAACGGTTCTGGGGAACGGGGACCGAGACCGGGGATGTCACGGTGCCGGCGACGATCGGTGTCTCACTGGCGCAGGGAACGAAGCTCGGCCTCTATGTCGCCTGGCATAACGGGACGCCGCAGGATCTCGACCAGGTCTACCTCTGCGGACGCTGCAGTGGCTGCCGAAGCGCCTCAATCCGGCCCCGCGAGACGTCCCGCCACTCTATCTGGACGTGAGCCTGAAGGTGGGCGGCGGCGCGGACACCCTGATCAAGGCTGCCAGGGGCAGCCTGTCCGGGATATTCGCTCCCGACAACCTGGCCGACTGGCCCGCCGTCGACCCGGCGGATTCACTGGTCCAGCGGGATCTCAAATTCCTGAGCCGGCGTGGTGGCGCGATGCGGCGCCCGGCCCGGCCTGTCCCGGCGGACACCTCGCTCGGCGAGCACCGGAATCACCAGCACGCCGCCACGCCGTGAGACGGCTTGAGAATGCGGCCGGTCCACTGCATTTTCCGCCGCGTTGTAACACCCGACCCCGGAATTGGCCCCTACGGCCAGAGGAGTCCGCCATGTCGACGTCGTTGGTCCTGCTCGCCCTGCTCGCATCCACCGGCCCCAGCTCAACCTCGGCCGCTCAGGCCCCGGACGTCGACGTCACCGTGAAGGTAGACAGCGCCCGTCGTGAGGTCATCATCTCCGCCGGCCCCTGGCACCTGATGAACATGCCGCCGATGGTCGATCACGCGATGATGGACATGGGCGCGGCCCACGACACGCCGCTGATGCGCTTTGCCTGGCCGGTGGGGGGCTGGTTCCGCGGGTTCAAGCTCGAGGTCCGGGACGGCGACGGCAACATCCTGCCCCGCCGGATCATGCACCACATCATCGTGGTCAACACCGACCGCCGGCAACTGCTCTACCAGGCGGCCGAACGGCTGTTCGGCGCCGGCACGGAAACGGACGATGCGTCGATTCCGGCGACGATTGGCGTCCCGCTCAGCCAGGGGATGAACATCGGTTTCTACATTGCATGGCACAACGACACCGGGGTGGACCTCGACGGAGTCCGCTTCACCATGACAATGCAGTACTCGCCCCCCAACCTGAATCCGCGTCCAGTCGACGTCATGCCGATCTACATGGACGTGAACCTGACGGTTGGGGGGACGAACACCTATGACGTGCCCCCGGGGCGGACCCAGAAGACGTACGACTTCCAGCTCCCGCTGGGGGGACGGCTGCTGGCCTACGGCGGCCACCTGCACGACTACGGCGTGATGGCGCGGCTGGAGGATGCGGTGACCGGTAAGGAGCTGGCCCGGATCACCTCGACCCGGGATGCTCAGGGCAAGGTCAGCAAGGTGAGCCGGAGTCTGCCAGGGGTGCGTGGGAGCGGGGTCCGGATGAAGGCGAACCACCCCTATCGGGTCGTCGCGGTTTACGATAACCCGACAGGTGACGTGCTGAAGAACGGGGCGATGGCGAGCATCGTCGGGCTCTTTGCCCCCGACGACCTGCGTCAGTGGCCCACGATCGAAATAGGGAACCCGACTTTTCAGGTCGACCTCGCGTCGCTCGAAATGATGGGCACCGGCTCGGAAGACCACGATCACATGGACAGGGAGCACGGGTCGGCGCCGCACGAGCACAACTGAGGCTGGCGGCGGACTGCTGGCAGGCGGCAGGAAGGAACTATTCCACAATTCTCCGTGCGCCAAGCCACCGCTTCCACCACCACCGGCCGGTGATGTCATCGGGATTCAGTGCGCTGATCTGGACTCCGCCGCGGGCGCTGTGGATGAACTTGCCGTTGCCGAGATAGAGCCCGACGTGCGAGACCCGGCTGCCACTGGTAGCAAAGGTCAGCACGTCGCCGGCCCGGAGCGCGTCGATCTCCTTCTCGACGGCCGTGCCCTCACGGGCTTGCTCGACGCTTCGTCGCGGCATCTCGACGCCGTGCTTGCCGAAGGCGTAGCGGATCAGGCCCGAGCAGTCGAACCCCTCCTCCCCCTCATCGCCCCAGCGATACGGCATTCCCATCACATCCAGCGCGGTCTGAACCACCCCGCTGAGCAATGCCGCCCGGTCCTCCGGCACGCCGGCCCGCCCCAATTCGGTGCGAATGGCCTCGGCTTCCGGCGCGGTGTTTGACGGCGTATCCGATCGGTCGTCGGCCGGACGCGCACCACCGGCGGACCGGCGGCTTCCCCGATCCAGTCCGAGGCGAACACCAAGCTCGATCGCGTTGCGTGATTCCGGACTGAGCTCGCGATACCTCCCCTCGAGGGCGAGGGCAAGTCCGTGCAGCGGAAAGAACTCATAGCCGGCGCCGGCTGACCATGCACCCCAGAAGCTGTTGTCCCCCCGCGTCGCAACCCCGGCCTCAAGCCCGCCAATCAGATAGAGCCCGGAGCCGCCACTGCGGAAGAGCGAGAGATCCACGCCGGTCCCCCAGAGATTGCCGATCGGGGTACGGCCGTCGATCGCGACCGCCTGCAGCCCGTAACCGACCGGGCCGGTGATGGTACCCGTGGAACCCAACCGGTAGCTGGTCGCGGGCGGACCGTTGAACAGCTTGCCGACCTGGATACCGAAGCCCTGGGCTGCGGCCGGTGTCGCCCCGAGCATGCCTGCCAGCAGACCTAGCGTCGCGGCCCGCATCACCGGACCCGCACCGGATGCCCGCTGGTCAGGCTCACCTGGTAGACGTTGCCGGGGCGGCAGTGCAGCCAGATCGGGGCTTCGATCGTTGAATCGTTAACCAGACGCGGGACAGTGCCGGTGTAGAGCAGCGGTACCGGGATCCGGCGGCCGTCCCGGCGGATCTCCAGCACCCGCTCGAGACAGGCTGCCCCGGCGGAGTCGGCAGCTGTCCGCGCATCGGTGAACCAGACCTGAACTCCGGCGGGTGTGGTGAAGAGCAGCGAATCGACGGCGGGCGGCGGGGCGGCAGCCGAAGAGTCCGCTGCCGGGCGCGGTGGCGGTGAGGCATGGCAGGCCACGCTGACCAGAGCGGCACCAAGGCATCGGCGCACACCGCACCTCACGGCTGCGGCTCCGATGTCGTCGCCGGGGTGGCATCGGCCGGTTCGGCAGGCCCCTCGGGCTCGATGTCGGGGAGGCCCTCGGGCGTGACGTGGAGCGAATGCCGGAGGCGGGGGGACCGACGCAGGAGCAGCATCCATCCGAACAGAATGAGCACGCCGGTGATGAATGCCGCCGCGACGGCGGCGTAGAGTGCGTGGCGCGGATTGTCGAACCCGCCGCTGACGCCGAGCAGGATCCAGGCGGCACTAAGCGAAGCTGCCCACGCCACGAGCGGCGTGAGCAGCCAGCCAACGATCCGGGCGAGTGTGCCGACCCAGCGCATGCCCGGCAATCGAGGCCGACGCCGCTAGCGGCGCGCCCCGAGACCGAAGACGAGGGTCGCGAGGGCGAGTCCGGGAAGGAAGGCGATCCCGAAGGTCGGCAGATTCCACCCCGCGCCGGGAAAATGGACCAGTACGGCGATCAGGCCCAGGAGCAGGGCGCAGCCAACAGCCGTGATCGCGGCGGCGGCAGGGCTGGAGCGGCCTGACTTGGCGGCCTGATTGGCGAGGGTGAAGGCGCCAAGCCAGGGGAGGTAGGTGCCGACCATCCACCAGATCGGATGGTACCACCAGTTGCTGCCGCCGCCGATCTCGCGCCAGCGGTTGGACCAGAGCCCGATATTCTGAAAGACCGTGACGTCCACGAGGAGGAAGACGATCGCCGCGGCGAGGCCGATCCCGGCTGCACTGGCGATACCTTCGATCGTGCGGGCGCCGGTCCAGATTCCGGGCAGGAAGGTTACCGCGAGTACACCGGCCGTGATCAGCAGGATGAGCAGGAGCTGTTCGACCGGGCCGTCGAGATACTTCGACACCATTCCGGCGGCGAGGATGAACACGGACTCGATAGCGCCGAGCTGAACGGCGGCGCGCCGAATCAGGGGCAGGTCGGTCTGCTCCAGGCCGGTTGCCGGCTGCACCGCAGCACTCATGATCGCTCCGGAATACGGGGGTAAAACGACGCTCAATTATACCAACCCCAGGCGAGGATCACCACCACGTCGGTGAGGGCCCACACCCGAAGGCCGGCGTACATCCCCGCCTGGTGTTCGGCGGGGGTCATGCCCTCGCCGTGGCGGTACCAGGGCAGAAGGAGCCCCATCCAGGCGGCGGCGGCTATCGCGAGCCCGGCCCAGCGCAGGAGATCGGCGCCCGTGGTGCCCCAGCCCGACAGATGGCCGGCCACAGACAGGCAGAGGAAGGCGACGGCGGCAGCGGCGATCGCCACAAGGAGGCTCCGCCGGACGCCGAGAATCAGGGCGAGGGTCCGGTCGCCCCGCTGGCGGTCCTCCTCGAACTGGTAGAGCTGGGTGAGGGGATACAGGCTGGCGAAGAGGGGGCAGAAGGCGAAGAGGACCAGGCCGCGCGCCAGATCGAGGGGTCGGCCGGTGGCCGCGAAGCCGGCATAGGCCGTCAGTGTGCCGAAGCCCACCATGTTGATCAGCCAGTCGAAGCCGGCGACGGCCTTGAGCCGGAGGGGTGGCACCGAGTAGGCGAGCGACATCGCCAGGCAGATGGCGTACGCCCACCCAAAGCCCGACGGCAGCAGCAGGGCGAGTCCCTGCCCGACCGCCAGCAGGACCAGGGCGAACCGGGCGAGATGCCGTGGCACCGGTGGCGGCGCCTCCAGGTACCCGATGTCGCCTTCGTCCCGATCAAAGGCGCTGTTGATGGCGAGCGTCCCGCCATTGAGCAGCAGCACCCAGATCAGCATCCCGGCCAGTGCGGGGCCGATCTGCTGGCCACGCAACGCTCCACCGAGCCCGACCGCAAGCAGATAGCCGACGGCGGTGTGCGCCGCCATGATGGGCCATTCGGCGGGACGCAGGTGCAGCAGGTAGTCGAAGCCACCCCCCAGCCAGCGATAGCCCAGCCGGCGCAGCGGGCGGGCCGACGTTGGCGGCGTGCCCGCTACCATTTGATGGAGAGATACCCGGCGGCGATCCGGAGGCCGTGCAGCGTAAGGTCGGGATCGACTTGCTGGATCGTGGTCGTGAGAGGGACAATCGTCTGCGCCAGCCCGCCCGTGGCCACGACACCAGGCGTATTCCCGGTGGGCCATTCCCGGATGATGCGGCGAACGATTCCGTCCACGGCATCCGCGGCCCCGAACAGCACGCCGGCGCGGATGCATTCCTCGGTCCGGCGACCGATGACCCGTTCTGGCGCGCGGAGCTCGGTCGCGGGGAGCTTTGCGGCGCGCCGGGTCAGCTGGTCGGCCGAGGTGCGGAGGCCGGGCATGATGACACCGCCGATGAACCGGCCGTCTGCCGTGATGCAGTCGAAGGTAGTGGCGGTGCCGAAGTCGACGACGATGGTGTCGGCCTTGAAGCGCTCGACGGCGGCGAGGGTATTGATGATCCGATCGGCCCCGACGCTGAGAGGCTCCTCCACATCCAGCCGGATCGGCAGCGGGGAACAGGCGTCGATGACCACCATCGGCGCCCCGGTGATTGCCGCCACCCCGGAGATGAGGCTCTGGGTCACCGCCGGGGCCACCGAAGCGATGACGCCGGCCCGGATCTCGTTAGGCGAGTGGCCGGCGTGCAGCAGAAAGGCGCCCAGCGCGGCCCCCCATTCGTCCGGGGTGCGGTCGGGGTTGGTGGTCAGGCGCCAGTGGCCGTCCAGGGTGTCGCCCCGGAAGAGACCGGCGGTGATCTCGGTGTTTCCGATGTCGAGAGTGAGCAGCATGTGGGGCTACGAAACGATGTCGCCCAGAATGTGCCGCGCGATGACGATCCGCTGGATCTCGCTGGTCCCCTCGCCGATCTCGCAGACCTTGGCATCCCGCATCATGCGTTCGACCGGATACTCGGTGGTATAGCCGTACCCGCCGAAGATCTGGACCGCCTTGGTGGTGGCCCGCATGGCGAGTTCGGAACAGAAGAGCTTGGCCATCGCCGCTTCCTTCTTGAACGGCTTGCCGTGCTGCTTGAGCCAGGCGGCATGGTAGAGCAGATGGGTCCCGGCCTCTATCTCGAGCGCCATATCCGCCAGCTGGAAATGAACGCCCTGGAAGCTGCCGATCGCCTTGCCGAACTGTTTCCGTACCCCGGCGTACCGCAGCGCCTCTTCGTAGGCCCCTTCGGCGATCCCGAGCGACAGCGCCGCGATCCCGATCCGGCCGGCATCGAGAGTCTTGAGAAAGTTGATGAATCCCGCGCCAGGGGTCCCGAGAAGATTCTCCTTCGGCACGATAGCGTCCTCGAAGACCAGCTCGCGGGTGTCGCTGGCCCGCCAGCCCATCTTGTCCTCCTTCTTGCCGGCGCGGAATCCGGTGATCCTGGGCAGCGACGCGTCGTGGCCGATCCCGACCTCACGGGTCCGGGCAAGGTCGCAGGTTTCCTTGGTGAGGATGAAGCTGGTAATCCCCTTGCTCCCCTTCCCGGGCTCGGTCCGGGCGGTCACGACGAAGATCTCTCCCACGCCGCCGTGGGTGATGAAGATCTTTGAGCCGTTGAGCAGGAAGTGGTCGCCCTTGTCGACTGCGGTGGTGGCGGTGCCGCCGGCATCGCTGCCGGCGCCCGGCTCGGTGAGGCCGAAGCCGCCCAGCACCTTGCCCGACGCGAGCAGCGGGACATAACGCCGCTGCTGTTCCGGGGTGCCGAAGTCGATGATCGGCGAGGTGCCGAGGTTGGTATGGGCACTGACCGTCAGGCCATGACTCGCATCCACCTTGGCCAGTTCCTGGATGGTGATATAGTAGGACAGCTGGTCCATGCCCGCGCCACCCAGTTCCTCGGACCAGGGCACGCCCATGAGCCCGAGCTCTCCCATTTTGCGGATGTTCTCCCACGGAAACGCCGAGGTGCGGTCCAGCTCGCGGGCAACCGGCGCCACCTCCTTGCGGGCGAACTCGCGGACCATGTCGCGCACCTGAAAGTGCTGCTCGGAGAAGTAGAGCGAGAGATCCATGACGAAGCTCGGAGATGTGGTGGACGTCGGGGCGACGGACGGACGGGAGAATATAACTGCTCATCGGGCCCGCCGAGCCCGCTATCTTTGGGGCTCACCCCGGGGAAAGGTCTCAGCGTGCGATCGTCATTCCAGCGTGCCATACTTCTCCTCGGGTGCGCCGCAGCGCTCCTGGTGGCTGCCTGTGGCGACTCCAGCGGGCCGGGCACTCCCCCCACCGCCCTGATGCTCGTGCCGGTTGACAGCGGATACGACTTCTCGGTTTACCTGACCGCTCCGCCGGCCGACTCCCACCGGCTCCTCGTGGTGGAACGCGGCGGGCGGATCCGGTTGATCAAGGATGGCGTGCGGCAGGATTCCGCATTCCTGAACCTCACCGCGCTGACCACCCCGGCCACGATCGAGTACGGCGTCTACAGCGTGGCCTTCCACCCGCAATACGCCACCAATCACCGGCTGTTCGTCTACTACGCCGACCTGAATGGCGACAGCCGGCTCGCGGAATTCCTGGCCGACGCGAGCCTGGACCACGCCGATCCCACCAGCCGTCGCACGATCCTGAGCCAGACGCAGGATCCTGGAACGGTCCTGTATGGTGGCCTGGTCGCCTTTGGCCCCGACGGCAAGCTGTACCTCGGCCTGGGCGATGGCAGCCCGGTGACGGGAGTGTGGGACAAGGCGCAGGACAGCACCTCTCTGCTCGGCAAGCTCCTGCGGCTCGATGTCGATCAGGGGGGCACCTATGTGATCCCGCCGGATAACCCGTATGTCGGGCGGAGTGGCTGGCGCGGGGAGATCTGGCAACTGGGGCTGCGGAATCCGTGGCGCTGGAGCTTCGATCGGGCGAACGGCGAGCTCTGGATCGGGGATGTGGGCGAAGATCTGTACGAGGAGATCGACGTCCTGACGACACCGGTCGTCGGGGGGAACAACTTCGGTTGGCCAACGATCGAGGGGAACCACTGCTACCGGCCGGCCGTGGGGTGTCCCACGGCCGGCCTGGTGCCACCGATCCTGGAGTACGCGCATAGCCCCTCCTGCGCGACGGTGGGCGGCTACGTCTACCGCGGGAAGCGATATCCGTCGCTGCGGGGGACCTACGTCTACGGCGACTTCTGCGGCGGGTGGATACGGTCCTTCCGCCTGGTCGGTGGCGCGCTGACCGCCGGCTACCCGGCGCTCTCGACGCCCATCGTCAATGACAATGTCGTCTCCTTCGGGGAAGATGCCGAGGGTGAGATCTACCTGAGCATGGCATCGGGCCGCATCTACCGTCTGGCGCTGGCGGACTGACGCGCGAGGCGGCGCACCAGTCGTCCGAGATCTCCGAGACTCTCCTCCGCCCCCGTCGGCTCCAAGCCCGCCGCGCCGCGCGCTGCGGTACCGCCACAGATATCGCAGCCGTCACACGACACCCGCTCCTGGCCGAAGTAGTCCAGCAGCACGGTGCGACGGCAGGTTCTCCCTCCCGCATACTGTTCCATGACCAGCAGTCTCGCCTCTGCGGCCCGCCGGCGGCGTTCCACCGCCTGCCACGCCGCAGCCCGCGGGATCGGCCCCAGTTCGGCGGCGAGCCGTTCCGCCGATGCCGCAACCGCGGCCGGATGCCGCCGGCGACGCTCCGGATGGGCCCAGAGTTCCTCAAGGATCTTGCGGGTCGGAAAGGTGACTCCGATCTGGCGTCGGTGGATTTCCGCATCGGTCGGATGGTGCAGGAGGACGCAGCGTGCCGGCCCGCCATCACGCCCGCCGCGCCCCGCCTCCTGATAGTACGCCTCCGGCGTGGCCGGCATGCCCCAATGCACCACGAGCCGGACCCGCGGCGCGTCAATTCCCATCCCGAACGCCGAGGTCGCCACCACGACATCGAGCTCCTCGGCGAGGAACTGGTGCAGCACCTGGGTGCGGTGTTCGCGGGGAAGGCCGGCGTGGTAGGCGGCAGTGCGGACCCCGCTGAACCAGAGGGCCTGGGCCAGCGCATCGGCGCTGGCGCGGGTCTGGACGTAGACGATGGTGAGTCCCGGCCGGGGTGCCAGCAGGGCTCGGAGGGCCGGCAACCGATCCGCGGGACGCCGCATCCACTGCACGTCGAAGCGCAGATTGGGGCGGTTGAACGAGGCGAGATGCAGGTCATGCTTGCCGAGCCCGAGCGAAGCGATGATGTCGGTCCGGACCGCGGGCGTGGCCGTCCCGGTCAGCGCGATGGTGGGCGGCGACGCACAGGTGGCGCGAAGGGTGGCGAGCTCCCGGTAGCTGGGCCGGAAATCATGACCCCATTCGCTGATGCAGTGGGCCTCGTCGACGGCCAGGAGCCGCGGCCGGATAGCGTTGCGCACCAGCTCCTCTGCCAGCCGCGGGGCGCGCTCCGGCGAGATGTAGAGGAGGCGCAGTGTGCCGTCGCGCACCTGGGCCATGACCCCCTCCTGCTCCTCCGGCGTGAGCGACGAATTCAAGGTCCCCGCTGCGATGCCCCGCTGCTGGAGTGCTCCCACCTGATCCTGCATCAGTGCGAGGAGCGGTGAGACGACCACGGTGAGACCGCCGAGCACGAGCGCCGGCACCTGGAAGCAGATGGACTTCCCACCCCCCGTGGGCAGGACGGCCAGGGTGTCACGACCGGCAAGGACGGACTGCACCACCCGGCGCTGTAGCGGCCGGAAATCGGCGAAGCCATAGTGACCATGGAGCAGGCGTCGCGCCTCGGCGATACGCTCGGCGAGCGGAGTGACGATCGGGTTCATGTGACGAAGCTATGGGCGCCAGCCGCGGGGGTAGAGGTGAAATCATGCGGGAGGGTGCGGGGAAATGC
>JAWXBX010000154.1:0-8381 GCA_034440415.1 Gemmatimonadota bacterium
GCCGACGGAGGACGGCACCGTCCAGCGTCTCGATGGCGTGCAGCGCCGCCTCCCGCCACCGCGCCACAGCTCCGTCCACCTCTCCACCGCCCGCAGCGCCTCCGTTCCGCGCCGCGCGATCCTCCTCCACCCGCCGCGCGAGGTCGCTCTGCGGCAGCTGGGCCAGCTGGCTGATCGACCCCCCATGACTGGTCAGGGTCCGCAGCAGGATCAGCCGCTCGATATCCGCGTCGGAGTACAGCCGCTGCCCCCCCTCGGTCCGGGTCGGGGTCACCACGCCGTAGCGCCGCTCCCAGGCCCGGAGCACATGAGAGGAAAGGCCGGTCCGCTGGGCCACCACCCGGACCGGGTGTCGGGGCAGCTCTGGCGCGGTAGGCGATTGTGTGTCTGGCATGCCTGAAAGTAGTCTATTGTCTAAGTTACGTCAATGTAATTAGCTAGACTGATCCTTGACAAGCATTGGCCGTGACTGTATTTTGTTTGACACAAGCTGGACAGAGCAACATCTACTTTCTCGGAGTTGGCATATGAAGAAGCTCGACGTAGTCGCCGCGGTCCTGCTGGTCGTCGGCGGCCTCAACTGGGGTGTGATCGCGCTGGGTGGTCCTGACCTGGTCGCCGCCCTCTTTGGTGGTGGCAGTCCCGTGAGCCGGCTGGTCTATGGGTTGGTCGGGCTGAGCGCGGTGTGGCAGGCCCTGCAGTGGAAGGCGATTCAGCACCGCTGGATGCCCCGGCCGGTCGCCGTAGGTGCCATGGCGCTGATTGCACTGCTGGCCGTCGCTCCGGTCCAGGCCCAGGGTGCGCCGGCGCATTCGATGGCCAAGTCCAACATCGTTGAGACTGCCGTCGCCGCTGGTCAGTTCAAGACGCTGGCCGCTGCTCTTGGGGCTGCCGACCTGGTCACCACCCTCTCGGGCAAGGGGCCGTTCACCGTCTTTGCGCCGACCGACGCCGCCTTTGCCAAGCTCCCTGCCGGCACGGTGGACGGGCTGCTCAAGAACAAGCCGAAGCTCACCGCCATCCTCACCTACCACGTGGTGGCTGGGCTCATGACGGCGGCTGATCTCAAGGCCAAGGCCGACAAGGATGGGTACGTCACGCTGACGACCGTGCAGGGCAGCACCCTGCGGATTCACTTCGCCGGCAATGCGGTCCACGTGGGCGAGAAGTTCGCCAATGTGGCGGCCGCCGACGTGATGGCAAGCAACGGCATCATTCACGTCATCGACGCGGTGCTGCTGCCGCCGGTGAAGTAACCCGATAGCTCTCCCCGCGCGCGTCCTGTCGCCATTCAAGGCGGCGGGGCTCGCAACGGCACGGCGGCGGTCACTCGCCGCCGCCGCCGGATGGGTGAGGCTAGTGTCCTGAAGAGAAGATCAGACATTCACGCGACGAGCGGCCCCATTGTCGGGAGCCGCCGGGCGACGGAGAGGTTGGCGATCGTGATGACGGACCGGATAGTTCGGGCTCGGAGGTTGATCCTCTTGGCGGCAGGCATTGGGTTGGTGCTCTCGGTCACCCTCTGGTTCCGGGGGCATGAAATGCAGGGGATCTTCGTGGGGCTGTGGGTCCCGTCGATTCTTTCGCTCGGGGCGCTGGTCCTCCCCCACCAGCGCAGTACCTGATGAGCGACACCATGCTGTTCGGAATGGGTGTGCTCGTCACCCTGGTCGTGCTCGCCGGGATGGTCCCGCTCTGGTGGGCCGCCGTGCTGGATGGCCGCGAAGAGCGGCAGGGGCCCAAGTGAGGTGGCGGTCGTGACCGGGCGCCCCGCCGTCCTGGTCCTCGGTGCCACCGGCGGCATCGGTCAGGCGCTGGTGCGGCGGCTCGAGGCGAGCGGCTCACTGCTCGGCCTCGCCGCCCGGCCCTCCGAGCGGCTCGATGCACTCGCCGCCGCGACCGGCGGGCTCGCCCTGCCGCTCGATGCGCGGGATCCTGCCGCGGTGGAGCAGGCGGCGCGCGCACTGCTGCAGCAGGCTGGTCAGCTGGATGGCGTGGTCAACTGTGTCGGCTCGCTGCTGCTGAAGCCGGCCCATCTCACCACGGTGGAGGAGTGGGACGACGTCATCGGGTGGAACCTCCGCACCGCCTTTGCCGCGGTACGTGCCGCGGCGGTCGTCATGCCGGGCGCGGGGAGCGTTGTGCTGCTCTCGTCGGCGGCGGCGCGCACCGGTCTCGCCAATCATGAGGCGATCGCCGCGGCCAAGGCCGGTGTCATCGGCCTCACCCTCTCCGCCGCGGCTACCTATGCGGGGAAGGGGATCCGGGTGAATGCCGTCGCCCCGGGTCTGGTGCGCACCCCGATGACCGAGATGCTCACCGCCTCGGAGCCGGTCGCCAAGGCCTCAGCGGCGATGCACCCGCTGGGCCGGATTGGCGAGCCGGATGATGTCGCCGGGGCCATCGCCTGGCTGCTCTCCGCCGATGCCGCCTGGGTCACCGGCCAGGTAATCGGTGTCGATGGCGGACTCGGCACCATCCGTTCCCGGCGCTAGCCGGTTTACCAGAGGTTGGAGACACCATGTCCACCATGATCGCGCATCATCGCCCGCTCGCCACCCTGCTCGACACCATGGCGGCCACCGGGCGCTTCACCACCATCATCGATGCCCTCAGCGCCGCGGGGATGAGCCGCGCCCTGCGGCTGCAGGGGCCCTTCACTCTCTTTGCGCCGAGCGACTGGGCGTTTGAAAAGCTGCCGAAGCACATCATGGCGGGGTTGCTGCGTGAGCCACGCCATCTCGAGCAGCTGCTGCGGGGTCATCTCGTCGCGGGCACCTACTTCGAGCGGGATCTCATCCCCTTTACCCGGCTGCCCAACCTCGCCGGGCGCTCCATCCATCTCTCGCTTGGCGACGGCGACGTCTTCGTCAACGGGGTTACCGTCGTGACCACCGATATCCAGGCCGGCAACGGCGTCGTGCATGAGCTGGATGGGGTGTTATTTGTCGACTGAACTGCCGTGAGGAGTAAGAAGGAAAAGCGTGCATGGCGGAAGTTCCTCCTCACTCCTCACTGCTTCTCACTCCAAAGCCGCCCACAAGCAAAAAGACCAGGCTCATCGCCTGGTCCTTTGAGTATGGAGCTGAGGGGGATCGAACCCCTGACCTCTGCATTGCGAACGCAGCGCTCTCCCAGCTGAGCTACAGCCCCGTGGAACGGGCGGGTAAGCTAGCCATGGGGCGGGGGTGGGTCAATTCGGGGGTCAGCCGTCAGCCGTCAGCTGTAAGCATTCATCGGGAAGCGGATGAGGACTCCGGAGCCGGTGGTGCGTCCGCCCGTCCCTGCCTTCCCGCGCTCCCTGAGCGCGGGAGCCGAGCCGGTGGAGGGGTCCTCAATCCGCACAGCCGCGGGCTGGCCCTGCTTTTGCCATTCCCCCACCCATGTCCACCCCCGCAAACCCCGGTCATTCGACCACCGACGGCGTCCGCCTCTCCGAGGTCGTCTCCGCCCTCTCCTACGCCCTCGACATCACCGAGGGCCAGACCGCCGGCCACTCGGTCCGCACCTGCCTCATCGGCATGCGCATCGCCGAGGTCATCGGGCTCGATGCCGGCGCGCGGTCCGCCCTCTTCTACGCCCTGCTCCTCAAGGACCTCGGCTGTTCCAGCAACGCCGCCCGGCTCTGCCACCTCTTCGGTGCCGACGACTTCACCCTCAAGCGGATCCACAGACTCACCGACTGGACCGACCCGGGCAGCGCGGCCAAGTATGCCTACCGCCTGGCATTGCCCGGCCGCGGCCCGCTCGCGCGCGCCTGGCACACCGTCATGCTGGGGACCAGGCAGAAGGGCAGTGGTCGCGAAATGGTGCAGACCCGCTGCGAGCGCGGTGCCGATATCGCCCAGCTCCTGGGGCTCGATCCCGCCACCTCCGCCAGCATCCGCGCCCTCGATGAGCACTGGAACGGCGCCGGTCTCCCGCTCGGCCTGTCGGGTGAAGCGATTCCGCTGCTCAGCCGGATCGCGGGATTGGCGCAGACTGTCGAGGTCTTCCATGCCGCCATGGGGCTGGATGCCGCCACTGCAGTCGCGCGCGACCGCAGCGGCACCTGGTTTGATCCCGCGCTGGTGCGCGCCTTTGAATCGACCGTGGGCGACACCGCCTTCTGGGGCACGCTCGACGCGACCGACCAGCTCGACCAGGTGAGCGACCTCGAGCCGGCCGACCGCGTCGTGCTGGCCGATCCCACCCGGCTGGATCAGGTCGCCCGCGCCTTTGCGCTCGTCATCGACGCCAAGTCGCCCTTCACCGCGCGGCACTCCGAGGGCGTGGCGGCCATCGCCGTCGGCCTGGGGCAGCAGATGGGACTGGGGCCGGACGACCAGCGCACGCTCCACCGGGCGGGGTTATTGCACGATATCGGCAAGCTCGGCGTGAGCAACACTATCCTGGACAAGCCGGGGCGGCTCACCGAGGCGGAGATGGCCGAGATGCGGAAGCACCCGGCCTATTCGTTCGAGATCATCAACCGGGTGGTCGAGTTTCGCGGCTTTGCCGGGCTGGCGGCGGCGCATCATGAGTGGCTGGACGGCACTGGCTACCACCTCGGGCTCGCGGGGAGAGACCTGGACCCGTTGGCACGGGTGCTGGCGGTGGCGGATATCGCGGAGGCGCTGACGGCGGAGCGGCCGTACCGGGATGCCCTGCCGCGGGACCAGGTGCTTCAGATCATGAGGAAGCAGGCGGGTCCTGCCATCTGTCCCGCGGCATTCGAGGCGCTGGTGACCACCTCGGCGGCCTGGAAGCCGCTGCCGGCGCTGGCGGTCGGCGGGGCCCAGCGGCAACTTGCCCCGGTGGGCCGGGCTGGCTAGGTTTTCGGCTCTTCAAAATCGTTCGCTGCCCCTTGGTGTAACTGGCAACACGCCTGACTCTGGATCAGGAGAGTCCTGGTTCGAGCCCAGGAGGGGCAATGCCCGGGAAGAGATTCCCGGGCCATTTTTTGGGGCTCGGCCTCCAGACGCTTCGCGTCTTTCGGCTCGAGCCCAGGAGGGGCAATGGCTGGTGCGAAAGCACCAGCCTTTTTGTGTGCCCGCGCCTAATCCAGCGGTTGAGGCCACCCCGGGCAAGCAGCGGCGGGTGCGCCGCGAGGCGATCTCTCCCTGCCCGTGCGGCCACCCGCCGCTGCGCGAATGGGGCGGCCCGATCGCCCCCAATCCTTTTTCCTTTTCCCGTTGGCGCGGAGCAATGGCTCCGCGCTACCCATTTCCTCAATCCAGCCCGGCCTTCCCCCCTACCACCGCCCACAGCGCCCGCTCCACCATCGTCACCGTCCACTTCCCACCCAGCGCCGTCGTCCGCTCCCTGAGCGCCTCTGCATAACGTCGGTAGTAGCTCAGCGTGAACGCCACCGGCCCCAGCCCCGGGATCTGCGCCGCGACCAGCTCATCGAAGAATGGATAGAGGCCGGGTTCTGCCGCGGAGAGGATTGCGGAGGCGGTGGCCGGTCCCACGCCGGCGAGCTCGGCGATCTTCGCGATCGGTGCGGTGGGGTCCGGCACCAGGGCGAGTCCCGCGGTCGTGGTCGCCTTGACCAGGGCAGGGGTGTTGCCCTTCACCAGGATCAGGTTCGGCGCGCGCCACTTCCCCCGCGACATCTTCCACTCGGTGAGCCGTACCAGTTCAGGGTGGATCACATGCCGTGGTCGGCGGGCGTTGATGGCATCGGGCAGCTCGTCGCGATACCAGCGGTCGCGGTCCTCGAGCTTCGCGACCCCCTGGCGGGCGATCACCTCGTCGTAAGAATCCAGCGCCGCTTTCCAGTGAGCGATGGTGCGGGAGGACCAGAGGGCAGGCATGGGGCCTCGGCGAATTGGGTAGGTCGGGCCTCCGTGCCCGACGTATCGAGTAGGTCGGGCCTCCGTGCCCGACGTCGCCGGGCCCGTCGTTTGGCGGTAGCAGAATGTGGAAACGAGAAACTAAAACCCCAGGGAGGGTGGGGTCTTTCCTTCTGTCATCCGGCTACAACAGCTCCTTGAATTCGTCGATGCTGAGTCGGGCATCCCGCACGATTCCGCCCATGGTGAGGGCATTCACCGCGTCGAGATGATTGATCCCCGGCAGTTTCGGCACCGTCAGACCGCGACGTCGATTTCCCGAAGCTCGCTGCCGGCCAGCTCCTCCGCGACCGAGAAGTACTCCGTGATGGCATCCCGGATATTGTCGACTGCCTCCTGCTCCGTTGCTCCCTGTGACCAGCAGCCCGGCAGGCCCGGTACCGACACGCTGTAACCCTCTTCCGAACGGTGTAGCGCAATCTTGTACTTCATCCCTGGCCTCCCCTGAACGGGTTCGCCCTCAGAATCTACCGGAATCCCTCGGGAACCACGATAACCGATTTGCGGCGCTGCCTCATCAATCCGACCGGATGGCCTGCCCTGGGCGCAGCAAGGGGAGGGATCCCCTTTTCCTTCCACCTCCTTGCCTCACACTCCCCCGCCTTTGACGTCACCAAAACGGTGGATTTCTCGGCTCGGGCGGGCGGCGCGAGATCGAAGATCTGGTGCTGACCCCGCTTCCCCGCTTGGCGTGATATACACTTATGGATATACTCCTTCGTCACTGATGAGCCATGCTTCTGTCTCACTATAGAGACCTGCTCGCCTGGCGGCGGACCCACGGGGAGGAATGATGGTAGCAAAGGTTCGCCGGGCATCCGGCAACGTCTTCCACGATCTGAGGTTCCCCGCCAGGGAAGCGGCGCACCTCAAGATCCGCGCAGACCTCATGATTGCGCTGACCGAGCTCATCCGGGCGCGCGGCCTTACCCAGGCCGGCGCTGCTGCATTCCTCGGCGTCAGCCAGCCTCGGATCAGCGACCTGATGACCGGCAAGTTTGAGCGCTTCAGCATCGACACCCTCATCGCGATGCTGAGCCATGCGGGAGTCAAAGTGCGGGTGGAACTGGCACCGGGACGTCGAAACGCCGCTCGCCGCCTGGCCCAGCTCGGCGGCAGCGAGCCGAAGCCGCGTGCCGTCCCCCGCCGTCGCCCCACCCGCGTTTGACCCTGGGTCCCGAGGGTCGGTCCCGTTCCCTTTCCCCTTTCCCCTTTCCCGCTAGCTCTCCTCCGCGCCTGCGGCGCTCGGGATCCCAGTTTCCTCCGTGGTTCGCTGTTCCCCACCATAGTCCGCACGTACCGCGTTTTTTCGCCCTTGCCCCGACCCGGCTCGCTCCCAGATTGACTCCACCTCCAGCCCCGGACGCAGAAAGGGCGGGGAGGTGCCCCCGCTATCTTGCGCCTTGCATCCAGGCTGGAGTGCCCTATGAAAACCGAAGTCGTCCGGGCGTTGACCGAGACATTTGAGGGTCACGCGCAGCAAACCGAAAATGGTATCGAGTACTGGCTGGCGCGGGACCTCCAGCACCTGCTCGGCTATTCCGAATGGCGCAACTTCTCATCCGTCGTGACCAGGGCGAAGACTGCCTGCGATGTTTCCGGTCAGCGAGTGGACGACCATTTTGTTGACGTCACCAAAATGGTGGATCTCGGCTCCGGCGGGCGGCGCGAGATCGAAGATCTGGTACTGACCAGGTACGCCTGCTATCTGATTGCCCAGAATGGAGATCCGAAGAAACCGGAGATCGCTTTCGCACAGAGCTACTTCGCGCTGCAGACCCGTCGGGCGGAGCTTATCGAGCGGCGCTTGCTGGATGCGGAGCGGGTGTCAGCGCGACAGAAGTTGTCGGTGACTGAAAAGGAGCTTTCTGGTGTCATCTTCGAGGGGACCAGGGAGGAAAAGAGCTTTGGGCTGATCCGGAGCAGGGGCGATCAAGCTCTGTTCGGCCAATCGACTCAGGCGATGAAAGCCCACTGGAATGTGCCGGACGCGCGTCCGCTCGCAGATTTTGCTCCGACCATCATCCTCAAGGCTAAGGATTTTGCGGCGGAGATCACCATTTTCAACGCTCGGGAGAACGCACTTGCAGGCGAGTTCGCCATCTCCCGCGAGCACACGACCAACAACGAAGCGGTTCGCAAGACGCTGCTTCAGCGTGGAATTCGCCCCGAGAGCCTCCCCGCAGCCGAGGATGTGAAGAAAGTGGAACGTCGGCTCGCTTCGGACGTCAAGGCGTCGCTCAAGAACCCCGACGGACTCGATTCCTGAGCTTCAGTCCCAACTGCCCCTCCCTCGCGCCGAGTCGCGGCTACGCTGCTCCTAAGGCGCTTCGGTCGCGGCCAACCGCCACTCCCTCGCGCCGAGTCGCGGCACTCCCTCGCGCCGGGTCGCGGCTCCGCCGCTCCCATGGCGCTTCGGTCGCCGCTCCTACGGCGCTTCGGTCGCGCCCAACTGATCTTGCCCCGAATCGGTAGACACGAATCAGGCCGCGTGGCGGAGCTCGTAGATCACTGGACTGAGATAGCCCAGGGTCGAGTGCCGCC
>JAWXBX010000155.1:0-3046 GCA_034440415.1 Gemmatimonadota bacterium
CCCCTGGGCCGGGCGATCGCGGCGCAGCCGGCGGGCTCCATCCGGGGGCGGATGCGGGTGACGGAGCAGGGCGAAGTCGTCTCGCTCAAGTATGCCAACCGGGGCACGGCGCAGTATCAGGTCGAGATGCTCGCAGCGGGGATCATGGAGCACTCGCTCCGGTCAGAGAAGGAAGCGGCGCTGGTGCCGACCAGCGAGTACGACGACGCGCTCGAGGCACTCTCCGGCGCCGCGCAGGCCGCCTATCGCCGGTTCGCCGAACATCCCGAGCTGATCAACTACTTCACCGCGGCGAGCCCGCTGGAAGAACTCACCAAACTGAACATCGGGTCCCGCCCGGCGCGCCGCACGGGGGCCCGCTCGCTGTCGGACCTGCGTGCCATTCCCTGGGTCTTCGCCTGGTCGCAGAACCGGCATTTCATCACCGGGTGGTACGGGGTGGGGAGCGGGCTCAGCACCTTCACTCAAGTGCGCGGCGAGCGCGGGGTGAAGCTGCTGCGCCGGATGTACGAGGAGTCCCGCCTGTTCCGCCTGGTGCTTGACGAAGTGGAGAAGACGCTGTCGTATGTCGATCTTGATATCGCGCGGCAGTACGCCAATCTATTCCCTGATGCCGGGGTGCGGGAGGAGATCTTCGGCATGGTGGAGTCGGAGTACCACCGGACCGTGGCGGCGGTGCTGGCGCTGACGGGCGGGACCGAGCTGGCGGAACGCTTTCCCCGCTTCCGGCGGCGCCTGGCGCGCCGGATGGCGACGATCAACCAGGTGAGCCGGCAGCAGGTGGAGCTGCTTGCCCGGTTCCGCGCGGCCGGGGATGAGACGGAAAAGCAGCAGTACCTCGCGGCGCTGCTGCTGTCGATCAACTGCATCTCCGGCGGCTTCGGGGCGACGGGGTGAGGTGACGGTCAGCCGTCAGCCGTCAGCCAATGCCATTGGCCGTTAGCCGATGGCCGTGAACAACGAACCTACACTACTCCCTACTCCCCACGTCCTTCGCCCGCCGCCTCCCCTCCACCTGCACCCGCAGCTGTCCGCAGGCGGCGGCGATATCCAGACCGCGACTTCGCCGGACCACGGCCTCGATGCCTCGTTCCTGTAACGATTGGGCGAAGCTCTTGATGGCACCCGGGTGCGTCGGCTCCAGCCCGGGGATGCCGCCCGGATGCAGCGGCAGGAGGTTGACCAACGCGCCCATCCGCCGGGCCAGCGATGCCAGCGCCACCGCATCCGCCTCGCTGTCGTTCTTCCCCGCGATCATCACGTACTCGAACGTGATCCGTTTGCGAAAGGCGGCCGCGGTGGAGAGGACCAGTTCGAGCGGATACTTCTTTTCGATCGGCATGAGCGAGAGGCGCCGGGCCGGTGTCGCGGCGTGGAGCGAGATCGCAAGGCGAAACTGTTCCGGACGGGCGGCGAGGGATTCCATTCCAGGGACGATACCGACGGTGGACACCGTGATGTGGCGGGCGCCGATGCCGAAGCCGTCGGGGTGATTGAGAATGGAGAGCGCGACGTCGACGGCGGGCCAGTTCAGCAGCGGTTCCCCCATCCCCATGAATACGATATTGGTGGGCTTGTCGGCCGGGTCGCGGAGCACCAGTTCGCGGACCTGGCCAGCGATCTCGCAGGGGCTGAGGTTGCGGCGGAAGCCCATCAGGCCGGTGGCGCAGAACACGCAGCCGAGCGCACAGCCAGCCTGGGAGGAGATGCAGAGCGTGCGGCGGCTGCCAGAGGGGATCAAAACCGATTCGATCGCCTCCCCATCCTCGAGCCGCCAGAGGAACTTGCGGGTCCCGTCCTGGGAGCGCTGCTCGGTGTCGAGCGCGAGCCGTGGGAGCGGCCAGCGTTCCTCCAGTCGCTCCCGCAGGGCTCGTGGCAGTTCGGTGGCCTCCGACCAGGCGGCGATGGGCCGCTGCCAGAGTCGAGGGAGAAGCTGACGCCCCCGATACGCGGGTAACGATTCCGTGACGGCCCAGGCCTCGAGCTGCTCGGCGGCCGTCCCCGGAGAGAGGTCAAGCAGGCCGGCCTTGGTGGTAGGATCGTCGCTCATGGCATGAAGTGTAGGTGGTTCCGCCACAGGGAGTGGCTTGAAAGCCACACTTCTGTAGCAACTTTGGGCAATTGACCAGAGGTGAGACTCTCGACATCTTACCTGCGTCACTCCCCCGGCGCCCATCCGCGCCTGCTCCAACATACTGAAGTCGTTCTCCCGGTTCAGGCCCAACCCCCTCATTGGGGGCCCTGCGCCGATCTTTCCACTCCCTACGGAGGTCGCATGCAGAAGAAGTTGCTTGGCTTGGCGTGTACCATGCTCGCCGTTGCCGCCTGTTCGGACAGCCCGACCGGCTCCGACCTGACGCCAGTCTCCTCGGCGCTGGCGGTGGTACGCTCCCCGAACGCACAGCTGATTCCCGGGCAGTACATCGTGCTGTTCAAGAATTCCGTGCGTGATGTGCAGGGCGAGTCCAACCGGATCGTGAAGAGCGAAGCGGGCCGGATGCTCTTCGTGTACGAGCACGCCGTCCGCGGTTTCGCGGCCGACCTCTCGGACGCGGCCATCGAGCGCCTCCGGACCAATCCGAACGTTGCGCTCATTTCGCAGAACGGCGTCGTGCAGCTGGACGCGACGCAGGCCCCCACGCCCTCCTGGGGACTTGATCGTATCGACCAGATCAACCTCCCGCTCAACAACAGCTACACCTATCCGAACACCGGCGCCGGGGTGCACTTCTACAGCATCGACACGGGCGTGCTGGGCGGCCAGAATGGTACGGTGGCTACGCCGCACACCGATATCGCCGGCCGCCTCTCGACCGGATTCGATGCAATCACGCCCAGCACCAACTCGAACGACTGCAACGGCCATGGCACCCACACCACGACCACGGCGGTCGGCACCACCTACGGCGTCGCCAAGACTGCCGTTGTGCACCCGGTCCGGGTGCTGAGCTGCGGCGGTTCGGGCAGCTTCGCGCAGGTCATCTCGGGCATCAATTGGGTCACCGCCGATCACCAGGCCCACCCTGGCCAGCAGTCTGTGGCCAAC
>JAWXBX010000156.1:0-9544 GCA_034440415.1 Gemmatimonadota bacterium
CGCCACAGCCGAGGATCACCGCCAACCCGGCCACTGCTGTTCCGGCCGTCCTGTGCCAATGCATCAGATGCGCTCCTGAGAGGGGGTTCCCTCTGCAATGCGTGGCCGGGCGCCTGAAACCGTCATCGTCGGTTGGGCGGTTGGGCGGATGACCTACCGCCCATCGCCTACCGCCTGCCACCTGCCACCTACTCCTCCCTACCGCCCGACCGCTTGGCGGATACCTTGGGGGGAATGGAGGCCCCCATGATCTCACCAGCGACGGGCAGCGACCAGGACGCCGTTGACCGGCTCTTTTCCGCCGCCTATGAGGAACTCAAACGGCTCGCCCGCGCGGTGCAGCGCGGGGAGCAGAGTGTCACGCTCACGCCAACCGCACTGGTGAACGAGGCCTGGCTCAAGCTCTCCGCCAGCCCGGCGCTGGGTCGACTGTCGCGGCTCGAATTCAAGCGCGTCGCGGCGCGGGCGATGCGGCAGGTGCTCATCGAGGCGGCACGCCGCCGGATCGCCGACAAGCGGGGTGGGGGTCTGACGGCGGTGACACTCGACGAGTCCTTCAGTCAGGCGGCTGTCTCCGCCGCCGACCTGCTCCAGCTGCACGATGCCCTCGACGCGCTCGCCCTGCTGAATCCGCGGCAGGCGGCCATGGTCGAAGGCCGGTTCTTCGGGGGACTCGAGATTCCGGAGATCGCCGAGCTGCTCGGCATTTCCGAGGCCACGGTGCTGCGCGACTGGCGGGCGGCGCGCGCCTGGCTGGCCCACGAACTCCACCCGACTTCGTAGGACGCCAGTGAATCGCGCGCGGTGGGAGCGGGTGCAGGCGCTCTTCCACGGAGCGCTCGATCGGCCAACCGCCGACCGGCGCCGATTCGTCGAGCAGGAAGCCGGCCCCGACCCCGAGCTGATCGCGGATGTGCTCGGCATGCTGGCCCAGGACGAGAGCCAGGTCTCGCTCCTCGACCGGGGGCTCGGCCCCGCCGCGCAGGCGGTCGTCGGCCGGCTCGACGAGGCGATGCTGGGCCGCCAGCTCTTCGGTCCCTACCGCCTGCTCCGGATCCTCGGCGAAGGCGGGATGGGCGTGGTCTATCTTGCCGACCGCGCCGACCTTGGGACCCAGGCCGCGATCAAGATCCTCCCCGACGCCTGGCTCTCGCCGGCACGGCGCGAGCGGTTTCTTGCCGAACAGCGCACCCTGGCCCAGCTGAACCATCCCGGCATCGCGCTGCTCTATGATGCCGACACCCTGCCCGACGGGACTCCATGGTTCGCCATGGAGTACGTCGATGGATTGCCGCTCACCGAGTGGTGCCGGGCGCACCAGAGCGCGGTCCCCGAACGGCTCCGACTTTTCCGCCTGGTCTGCGAGGCGGTCCGTCACGCCCATCAGCATGCGGTGATCCACCGCGATCTCAAACCGTCCAACATCCTGGTCCGCCCGGACGGTGTCGTGAAGCTGCTCGACTTCGGTATCGCCAAGCAACTCGAGGCGATGGACCTCCCCGCCGACCAGACCCGCACCGGCCTCCGCGCGCTCACCCCGGCCTATGCAGCACCGGAGCAGCTCCGGGGCGGGCGGATCGGGGTCCACAGCGACGTCTACTCGTTAGGTGTGGTGTTGTACGAACTGCTCGCCAGGCGGTTGCCCTACGATCTGGTCGGGCGCACTCCGGAGGAGGCCGCGGCGATCATTGCCGCCAGGGAACCGGTGCGGCCGTCCGTTGCCTCGCGGCAGACGGCGGCGCAAGCGGGGGAGTTGTGGTCGTCCATGGGGGCGAGTGCCTGGGCCGATCTCGACGTGCTCTGCCTCACCGCGATGCGCCAGGACCCGGCGCGGCGGTATCAGACCGTGGATGCGCTGATTCGTGAAGTGGACCGCTACCTCTCGGGCGAACCACTCGAGGCACGCCCCGATACGGTGGGGTACCGGCTGGGGAAGTTCGTGCGGCGAAACCGCGCGGCGGTCGTGGCCGGCGGAGTGGTCGCCAGTCTGGTGGTCGGGTTGGTGGGCTTCTATACCATCCGGCTCACGTCGGCACGGAACGGCGCGCTGGCCGAGGCGGCGCGGAGCGAGCGGATTCAGCGCTTCACGCTCAACCTCTTTCGCGGCGGGGAGACAGCCGTGGCGCCGGCCGAAAGCCTCCGCGTGGTCTCGCTGCTCGAGGGTGGTGTACGGGAGGCTGCCGGGCTTGACCGCGAGCCGGCGGTACAGGCCGAGCTGTTCCAGACCCTCGGCACCGTCTTCCAGCAGCTGGGCAAGTTCGATCGGGCCGATTCCCTCCTGACCCGGGCCGTTGCGCTACGCGATGCGCGGCGGGATACCACCAGCACCGACCTCGCGCGCAGCCTGGTGCTGCTGGGGCGGCTGCGTATCGACCAGGCCCGGCTGGAAGACGCCGACAGTCTTATCCGGCGGGGACTGGGCATCCTCCGGCGGTCGCTGCCGGCAGATCATCCGAGCGTGGTCGACGCTTCAGTGGCGCTCGGACTGGCGCTGCAGAAGCGCGGCCGGTACGACGAGGCGATCGGAATCCTCGGCGGTGTGATTCAGGTGGACTCCGCCACCGGCGTTCCGGATCGGACTCGGGCGGCGCACCTCCGGGAACTGGGCAATGCGTACTTCTACGCCGGGCACTACCCCGCGGCCGATTCGCTTGGCCGCGTGGTGCTCGCGCTCGATCGTGCCGAATACGGGGAGCAGCATCCGGAGGTGGCCACCGACCTCGCCGCCATTGGCGAAATCGAGGTGGTGCTGGGGAAGTATGCCGACGCCGAACAATCGTATCGCCAGGCGCTCGCGATCACCCGGGGCTGGTATGGGGAGGACCATCCGGAGAATGCGGCCAACCTCACCCGGCTCGGGCGCGCACTGACCTATGAGAAGCAGGTGCCCGAGGCCACCATCGCGCTGGAGCAGGCGCTGGCCATCCAGGAGCGGGTTTTCGGTCCGGTGCATCCCCAGACCGCGGAGGCACTCAACGAGCTGGGCAACCTGGCCTGGACCGAGGACAAGTACGATCTGGCGGAAGCGCGCTTCCGCCGCGCGCTCGGCATCTACCGCGCGGTGTTTGGGGAGCGGCACCAGTTCGTCGGGGTGGCGATGTCGAACCTGGCGAGTGTCCTCTCGGAGAAGAAGGACTATCGGACGGCGGAGGATCTCTATCGGCGCTCGATTGCGATCTACGAAGTGGAGCTCTCTCCCGACCACGTGAACACCGGCATCGGCCACATCAAGCTGGGCCGTACGCTGCTGCGGCAGCGGCGGTACGCCGGGGCGGTGGTCGAGAGCCGCAAGGGGTATGACATCCTGATCCGGCAGACCGATCCGGCCACCAGCTTCATCCGCGCCGCCCGGCGCGACCTCGCCGCGGCCTACGATTCACTCGGCCAGCCGCAGCACTCGGCCCGGTTTCACGCCGAGCTGGCGGACACCGCCAGAGCCGCGACGGGATCGTAGGGCCGCTCGTGCCGCACGCCTGTTTCCCAACTTCGGGGGGAGAGGGGAGAATGAGCAGGTTGCTGCTTCCGGGATGCCGTCGTTCTCGAAATCACATTCGGCATGCCCGCCCTTGAGGGTCATGCGCTCCACCCCCACCCGGGCGGTGAACTGCCATGAGCAGGTTGCGCCTGGGGGAGTGAGGGTTACCGTCTGACCCGAGGCGCTCCAGGTCCCATCGATGAATTGGTCCGGCTCGCCCGGGGGAGTGGTGCTGTCTCGGAACATCCCGTTGTCGTTGCGGAGTCCTCTGGTTCCCGATACCGACCAGCCTCACGTCCTGCCCTGCACCACACTAGGCCGTGATACGAAACGGCAACACATGCGGCCGTACCATTTTTGCGTAGTCCTCGTACGCCAGCTGGATCACTTCTGTGGCTGATCCCGCATTGAAGGCGATCTCGTCATCCTCGGTCAGCTCCTCCGCGACAAAGGTCCGCAGCCCGAAGAGGTTGCCGAACGGCGGCATGGTGCCCACCGCGCAGCCCGGGAAGAGGTCCCGGAATTCATGCTCATGGGCGAGCTCGACCTCCTGCGCTCCCGTGGCGTCCAGCAGCCGGGTGAAATCCACCATCATCGACGCCGGCAGGACGACCATGGCCATTTCGTCGTCGATCTTGACCATCACCGGTTTGGCCATCTCCCTGCCCGGAATGTGCGCTACGGCCGCGATCTCCTTGGCGGTATGAGCGGGGGAGTGGGTGATGGTGATGTACTTGACCTTCTGGTCGTCGAGGAACGTTTTCAGCTTCTTGAGCGGCATGGTTGGTCCTCGCGCGTTGAATGTGGGCGGAACGCGGCACGGCGTATCCTGTCGCGCAGCGAAAGCCCGGACGGGCCCTGATTGAATCTCACCCACCCAGCCTGAAGAGAGCTTGAAGGAGATCTGAGGACGCGCTCAGGTGGCGCGGCGCGCCCTCTGCGCGTCGGTCTCTTTCGCCCCGCACCGTTCAGTCCTACCTTGGCGCATGCCATCCGCCGACCAGCTTCGGGCCTCTGCCATCATCACGTTCCGTGAGGAGCTCACCCGGCTCGAGGCGGAAGGAGTGGTCGCCCTCGAACCGGCGCTGCGTGAACGGATCCACGCCCACCACGAGGCCACGCTCGCCGCTTTGGCAGCAGCTGGTGATGTGGACCTGTCGGCCGCCGCGGCCCGGCTCTCGACCGGGATGCGAATCGCCACCCTGCTCGGCACGATCGCGCTCTCGGCGGCCTACGGCCTTTTCGTCAGCTCCCACTGGGGCACGCTGTCCCTGACGCTGCAGCTGGCGCTCGTCTCCCTGCCGCCGCTGCTCCTCGTCGTCCTCACCCATGTCGCCGCGGCGCGGGAGCGATCCGGCTACGTCGCCTCGCTGATCGCCACGGTGGCGGCGATCGCCTTTGCCACCAACCTCGGCACCCTGGGCCAGCTCTTCAATCTGCCCGACTCCCGCACGGCGCTCCTCGCCGTTGGCGCCTTTGCGATGCTGCTCGCCTATGGCTATGGCCTCACGCTGCCACTCATCGTGGGCATCGGTGGCATCGGCGGATGGTTGTGGACCCTCGGGGCCATCCCGCTTGGCCTCTGGTGGCGGGACGGCTTCGGCGTAATCGAGCCGCTGCTGCTGGTGGGGCTGCTCGCGCTGACCGCACCAGCCTGGATTCGCGGGCCGGCGAAGTTCGCGCCCTGGTGGCGTGGCATGGGAGCCGCGGCGCTCATCATCGGCCTGCTGGTCGTTGAGAACATCGGCCAGACGAGCGCCTTTACGGCCGCGGACCTGCACACGATCGAGCTCGGCTACAAGCTCTTCGGTGCCGTCGTGCTCACCGCGCTCATCGCGTGGGGTATCCGGCGGGATCATCGCGTGGTCGTACAAGTCGGCTCGGCAGGCGCGGTCCTGTACCTGTTCATGCGACTGGTGGACTGGTTCTGGGAGCTGGTGCCGCAGTGGCTCTTCTTCCTTCTGGTCGGCGGCTTTGCGCTGGCCGTCCTTCTGGTCCTGCGGCGCCTTCATGGGGCGCGGGTGGTGGCAAGATGAGACGGGCGATTGCTGCAATGACGCTGGTCGTGCTGGCGAACGGCCTCGTGCTGGTATCAGCTCGACGGGATCGGGTCGCACCCGCGGCCCGCACCCCGGTCGCGGTCTGCGCCAGGCACATCATCGGCGGAGGCACATCCGACGAAGCCCCGGCGCTCCGACTCTGGCTGGCGCCGGAGTCGCTTTCGACTCCGACAGGGCTCGATGCCTCGGACCTGCGGGCGCTGGGCTTTGCCGAGCAGGTCGTCGCTGCCGTTGGTCGGGAGCGTGACTCGACCTTTCGCTCGCCGCGGGCGCGGCCGGCCTGGGTGCGGCTCCGCCAGCGGAGTGATTCACTGCACGAGTGGAGTGCCGTCGAGGTCCAACCTCCGGGCGCGAGACCGGCGCCAGACTCCACCTCCGTTGTGCTCCACGGCCTGGTGGTCATCCGGGAGCGTCCGACCGCGCCACCGCCCGACTCTGCGCCCGGTCATGATCACGCCGCCATGCCCCGCGCCCATCCCGCCGGGGTAGTCCATCCCTTCGTCATCGAAGTGATTCCGCCCCAGCTGCATCTCGATCACCGGCAGATCGCAACCCTGCGAAGCGGACTCGCCGAGTCTGCGGGGTGCGAGGTACAGCGCCAGGCGGTGATCGTCACCGGAGCGAATGGTGGGCTCTGGGTCGAATCGGTGCGTTGAAGAGGACGAACGCCCTCCGCGGTGACGACAACTATCCGCTATTCCCACCTCCGCACTGGCACTCGCGCCGGCCGTCCCGTATCATCTTCAGCGCGTCGTGATCGGCTGGACTCCCCACTCCTCTTGCTGGGCCCTCCATGCACTTCCGCCAGTTCTACATCGGCTGTCTCGCGCACGCGTCCTACCTGATTGGCGACGAGGGAGAGGCGGTCGTCGTTGATCCGTCCCGTGATATCCAGATGTACCTCGATGAAGCGGAGGCCCATGGCCTGACCATTACATGGGTGCTCGAGACCCACCTGCATGCCGATTTTGTTTCCGGCCATCGGGAGCTTGCCGCACGCACCGGCGCCACCATCGGTGTCGGTGCCCGGGCGGAGGCAGGGTATTCCCATCGCGCGCTGAAGGAGGGTGACGAGATTGGGGTGGGAGGTCTGGTCCTCAAGGTGATCGAGACGCCCGGGCATACGCCCGAGAGCCTCTCATTCCTGATCACGACTCCTTCCGGGGACCAGCTTCCGTGGGGGGTCCTGACCGGCGACACGCTTTTTGTCGGCGACGTGGGTCGGGTGGACATTCTCTCGTCCCGGCTTCCCGTCGCAGAGCTGGCGGGGCTGATGTACGACAGCCTGCATCGGAAGCTGCTGATGCTCCCCGACGAGACCCGGGTCTACCCCGCACATGGGGCGGGGTCGCTCTGCGGGCGGAACATCGGCAAGGAGACCTGGAGCACGATCGGCCGGGAGCGCGCCATGAATGCGGCACTCAAGCCCATGGGCCGTGAGGCCTTCCTCACGGAAATCACGCGCGACGTACCCGAAACTCCGCGCTATTACCTCCATTCCCGCGATCTGAACAAGGCCGGACCCGCGCTGGACGCCGACCGGCCGATGCCGCCGAGACTCACGCCCGCGCAGTGTGCCGACGCATCCCGGGGCGGCGTGCTTCTGCTCGATACCCGCCCAGCCGCGGCGTTCGCCGCCGCCCATCCGGTGGGCGCGCTCAACGTGAGCCTTAACGGGCAGTTTGCCAGCTGGGTGGGGACGCTGGTCCGCCCGGACCAGGTCCTGGTGCTGATCGCAGATGCCGGCCGTGCCGAGGAAGCGGTCCTGCGCCTTGCACGGGTGGGGTACGAAAATGTCGTTGGCGTTTTCGAGGGCGACCTGGCACGGTGGGACCCGGGAGAACTTCCGCTGGCGCAACTGGACTGCCTTTCCGTCGAGTCCTGGGTCGCAGCCGGACGCAAGGTTCTCGATGTCCGCCGCATCCGGGAGTGGGAGGACTTCCACCTCGATGGCGCGAGTCACATTCCGCTCGCGCAACTTCCAGATCGACTAAGTGAACTCGATCATACCGCGGAATGGGTGGTGGTATGCGCCGGCGGCTACCGCAGTGGTATTGCCGCGAGCCTGCTGCAGCGAGCCGGAATCCCTCGAGTCCTGAATGGCTCCGGCGGAATGGACGCCTGGCGCTCGGCGGGCCGCCCATTGAAGACACGACACATCTGCCCCTAGCGGCCTCGAGGAAATTGCGCCTTCCTCAACTCTCGAACTGCTGCACCCCGCGAATCCCCTGCTTGTACAGCTCCATCTCCTCCCGCGTGATCAGCCGTGCCGGCACGCCGCCCCAGGTCTCGCCCTCGCCGACCCGGGAGCCGGGCAGCAGCACCGAATGCGGCAGGACCGTCGCCCCCCGGCCCACCATGACGTCGCCCATGATGGTGGCCGCCACGCCGATGGTGGCCCGGTCCCCGATGACCACCGGGGCGACCACCAGGTAACCGCCCCCGCCATAATGGGCGAAGAGGCGGACACTGCCGCCGATCGCGGCATCCTCACCGACCGTGATGAGCTGCGGATCCGAGATGTACTCGGTGTTGATGAAGGCGTGGCGCCCGATCTTCATCCCCATGGCCTTGAGGAACCAGATGCCGAAGGGCGTGAGGGTGACAAACGGCAGGAAGGTGAAGCGCACCAGGTAGAACAGCGCGTTATGCAGCAGCCACGGCGCGGCCCGCATGGTGTAGTAGCCGCCCTTGAAGGGCCGGACCCGGGTGGGGAGCATCAGGTTGAAGGCCGGAACGACCAGCAGCAGCCCAAACCCGAACATCAAGAAGCTCACTGCGGTCGCCAGGCCGAGCGCCAGCCCGCGGGCCAGGAACGGGAGCGCCTGACTCCAGCTGGCCGCCAGCTGCCAGCACCAGATTGCCGGGGCGAGGGCGAGGCCCAATGCCGTCGACAGCAGCAGGTACAGCCCCAGCACCACAATGATGTAGGCCGTCCGGCCGTAGCGGCGCACCAGCCGGTCCAGTGGGCTTTGTGGCGGCGGGCTCCTGGAGTCGTCGTCGGCGAAGGGTTTCATAGCTGTGGTGGAGGGAGATCACTGTCGTCCAAATACTATCGGGATGGCGGCCCCCGGGTCGAGCCCTTCGATGGTAGGGGCGGAGCCTTCGATGGTAGGAGCGGAGCTAAGCTCCACCCCTACCCAGCATCACCTCAAACTCAATCGCTCAATCACCCAATCGACCGTGGCGCAGCCGTCCCGGCTGCGCGCGTGAACTCATTCCACCCGTCAAGCTGCGTGACTACCGCCGAACACCGAGCACCCGCTCGGCCGGGTCAAAGCCCGCTTCTTTGTCGGCTTGGGTTTCAGCCAGGGACGCTGGCGTGAATTGCACGCTGCCCTGCTCCTGCATGCCGCACTGGGGGACACCACCGTGCTGCCACTCGAGCCGTTTGGACAGAAGTATGTTGTGCGTGGTACCATTCCCGGGCCCAATGGTACGGTGGCGCGCCTGCTGGCCATCGGGATCCGGACTGATCCGGTAGCGGGTCCCCGGTTTGTCACCGCCTATCCGGAGGAATCGAGATGAGTCCGATATTTCGGGAGTTGGACACGGTCGTCCTCACCCATGACGTGCCTGAGGCTGGCCTCCGCGTCGGGGATCTCGGCGCCATTGTCTCTGTGCTTGCGCCGGCGGCCTTCGAGGTCGAGTTCGTCACCACGTCGGGGAAGACCCGGGCCGTGCTGACCCTCACCAGCGTCGATATCCGCCCCGTCACCGACGACGATCTTCTCACCGTCCGCCCGACATCCTCGCGCCACGGCGTGGCCTGACCAGTGCGCGGCAGGGGCGAAACCCCAGTTCCGCCCCTTCACTTGCATCCCGAGGCGCGAGACGAGGAATCCCAGCTCACGAGTCGCGGCTGATGTCGCTGAAGCGACACGGGATGCGGTGGGATGGTATACCTGGACTCGATCTCTCCCGTTGTCATCCCGAGCGGAGCGAGGGATCTCTTCAGGTCGGAGCCAATGCCGGAGGGGGGCTCCGGGGCTAGGGCGAGTTGCCTATC
>JAWXBX010000157.1:0-22438 GCA_034440415.1 Gemmatimonadota bacterium
CGCGAGACCACGCAGCTCTTCCACGCCGTTCAGGTCGCCACCGATCACGAGGTGGCGCCAGCCGCGGGCGTCGGGGGTGGCGGCGTGATGCAGCGCACGCGATCGGTAGAAGTGCAGCTGTTCCTGCAGCGTCCGCCGTTCCGCCTGGCCCATCTTGAGTTCGGCCCGCAGCTTCGTGACCGCTGCGGGCACGTCGTCGATCCCGGCCGATGCCTCGACCGCCATGCCGCTGAGCCGCTCGAAGTCGGCTCGTGCGCGTCGCACCGCTCGTCCACCGCAGAGGAATTCAAGCCGGACCTGCTGCTTCACCCGCTCCGCCTTCCTTATGAGTAGCGGCCCAATTTCCCCTGTCGCCCGCACATGGGTCCCGCCGCAGGCGCTCCGGTCCAGCCGCTCGATGGTCACGATCCTCAGCAGCCCGCTCCGCTCGGGGACCTTCGGGAGCCCGGTGGCGGTTGCCGCCTCCTCCATGCCCGCCGAGACCGCCCGGTTTTCCATGACCACTGCGTTCGCCCACAGTTCTGCCTGCCGCAGCACCTCCGGCGCGATCGCCGCGACCGCCAGGTCCAGCGTCGACGACTCGTCGCCGAAGTGCACGCTTACGGTGGCATGGCCCAGCCGCTCGGCGATCACCGCGGAGAGGAGATGCTGGCCGGTGTGCTGCTGCATGAAGTCGTGGCGCCGAGTCCAGTCGACCTGTCCCTTCACCTCGGTCGCAGGCAGGGGTTCCGCCAGTCGGTGGGCGATGCGGTCCCCTTCGTCCACGACATCGGTCACCCGGATCCCGTTCAGTGTGCCGGTGTCAAACGGCTGTCCGCCTGAGGTGGGATAGAACGCGGTGCGGTCGAGGTAGATCGACCGGCCGCCGTCGCTCTGGTCCGTGACCGCGGCGTCGAAGGCAGTCAGATAGCTGTCGGTGTAGTACAGTCGCGTGGTGGGCACTGGGCGCTGACCGGAATAGGGAGGGGCGGGAGACAACTCTACTCTATGCCGATGCCCCCGTTCCCCGCTAGAGCGGTGCGCTCCCCTCGGGTCAGCGCATCCGCCAGCCGCGCGGCGGAGGCGAACCGATCCGCGGGGAGTGCGGCGGTGGCCCGGGCGATGGCATCGTCCAGCCAGCAGGGTACCTCGGGTCGCACCAGCGAGGGACGCTGGCCATCGGGCAGGGCGGTGGGTGGGGCGTGGGGCGACGGCCGTTCCGGCAGCCGGCCCGTCAGGCCAAAGTAGAGGGACATGCCGAGGGCGTAGAGATCGGCCCGGGCGTCGCCCCGCTGTCCTGCGAGCACCTCCGGGGCGACAAAGTCGCGATCCATGGCCTGGCCAGCTGCTCCGCGGCCCGGGGCCGCGCCGGGGATCCGGGTGGCGCCGAAGGCGGCGAGTTGCGCCCGGCCGTCGGCATCCAGCAGGATATTGGCCGGCTGCACGTCACGATGCAGCATGCCGCGCCGATGCGCAGCCGACAGCGCAAGGGCGATGGCGCGACCGATTTGCGCGACCTCCTCGGGAGGGAGCGGCCCGCGTTCGCGGACCCGTGTCGCGAGGTCAGGCATGCGAAGCCATGGCCCGATACGACAGCACGCCGCAAACCGCGGCAGGGTGAACACCCTGAACATCCAGCGAGCGCAAGCAAACCTCCAGTTGATTCACGAGATGGCGTCGGCGGCGGGAATGCCGCGACGATCCCACTGGGGGAAAGGCAACCTGTGGGCCAGTCTCCGGGGGGGAGATCGTCATTCCGGTCACCGCTGGTGAGCCGGATCACGCAGCGGTGAGGCGCGCTTGCCGCACCCGGTGACTCACCGTCACACAACGTGACACCTCCAGATTCTGGGAGTGGCGCGGCCTCGAGTCTGCTGAGATCATGATGTGCCTGCCGGGCGACATGCCGCAGGGCGCGTTGCCCGGTCCTCCATGAACAGCTGAAGGGAACCCCATGCGCCAGCTCTCCCGTCGCCATGGCCTCACCGGCCTGGCCCTGGTCCTTGCCGCGTGCAACGCAGCCGACAAGTCGCCCACCGGACCGGGCGGTCCTCCCGCCGGAAGCCTCCAGAACTGGTCGGATCCCGCGACCTGGCCATCGGGCCAGGTGCCGGTCACGGGGGACTCGGTCGTGATTCCGGCTGGTCTCCGCGTGAGACTCGATACCAGCCCTCCAGCGCTGCACAGCCTCACCATCGCCGGTGACCTGGTCTTCGGAAGCCAGGACATCAGTCTGACCACCGGGTGGATCCTGCTTGACGGCCTGCTGCAAGTGGGGTCCGAACAGTCGCGCTATACCCACCGGGCGCTCATCACCCTGACCGGGACGACTGGCAATCCCAGCGTGTCCGGCATGGGCAACAAGGTGCTCGGCGTGAACGGCACCATCGAGTTGCATGGCGAGTCACGGGCGGGCTGGACCCAGCTCAGTCAGACGGCCGCGGCGGGGGCAACGACGATCGATCTGGCCCAGAACCTCGGCTGGCGGATCGGGGACCGGATTGCGCTGGCTTCCAGCGATTACAATCAGGACAAGGTCGAAGAAGCGGTCGTGGCGGCGGTCAGCGGTGTGCACCTCACTCTCGCAGCCCCGCTGCGGTACAGCCATTACGGGCAGGTTCTCACCATCAACGGGACGGCGCTGGACGAGCGGGCGGAAGTCGGTCTGCTATCCCGCAACATCACGATCCAGGGCGACACCGGCACGACGCCAGGCTATGGCGGCCACATCATGGTGATGGCCGGCGCCACGGCGCACATCGAGGGCGTGGAACTGTTCCAGATGGGCCAGCGCGGCCTGCTCGCCCGCTATCCGATGCACTGGCATGTCGCCGGCGATGTGACCGGCCAGTACTTCCGCAACAATTCCGTCTGGCGGACCTTCAACCGCTGCGTCACGATCCACGGCAGTGACAACGCGACGGTCAAGGACAACGTCTGCTACGATCATACCGGCCACGGCTACTTCCTCGAGGATGGCGCCGAGAGCGGCAACCTCATAGAGCACAACCTGGGCTTCTTCTGCCGGGTCCCACAGGGCGCCGACCGCCTGCTCGCCTCGGATAGCCGGCCTGCCACCTTCTGGCTCACCAATCCCGACAACACCGTGCGGGGCAACCATGCCGCCGGTTCGCGCGGCTTCGGCTTCTGGTACGCCTTTCCCGCCGCGCCGACCGGGCTCTCCGTCGGCCAGCCGGACCTGCCGCGCACCACTCCCCTGCGCGAATTCTCCGGCAACGTCGCCCACTCCAATCACAGCGGCGGGCTGAATGTGGATGATGGGCCGAAGATGGACGGCACGACCGAGGTGACGTCCTATGCCCCACGGATCGATCCGGCCAGCAGCTCGGCTGCGGTGGAGGCCAACTTCACTGGCTTCCTCGGCTACAAGCATTACGGACGTGCGGTCTGGTTCCGGGGCGATTCCCTGACGCTCTCGAATTCGATCTTGGCCGACAATGCCATCGGCGCCACGTTCGCCGCCTCCAACACACGGGTCATCAACACCCTGTTCATCGGCCAGTCGGGTGCGATCGCCGCGCTGCCCTCGAGCACCGTGCTGCGGGGCTATGAGTTCTATGACGGCCGGGTCTGGGCCGATCAGGTGACGTTCGTCAATTACACCGCCGCGACCACGGTGCCGGCGAGCGCGCTGGGCTACAACCGGACCAACGCCTTTCCCATCGACCCGCTCAACTTCGGCGGGCGGATGACCTTCGTGAATGCGAACGAGGCGTATCTCGAGAATCCGCTGGCGGACAAGGACGGCGACAAGGCCGCCGCATTCCTCGACCAGAACGGAGACATCACCGGTACGGCGGGACGCTGGGTGGTGGCCAACAGCCCCATCCTGGTGACCGGCGCGTGCACCTTCCGCAGCAGCTGGAACGCGCACGTCTGCAGCAATCGCTTCGCCAATCTCTCCTTCAATTCCAGCACGGGAGAGGCGGTCACGCCGGCCACGATCCAGCGGGATGATGCGGTCGCACTGCAGATCACCGGCACCGGCGGCGGAACGACCCACGGAGCCATGACGGCGATCCCCGGCCGTGCCTACAGCGTGCAGTGGACCGCCGCCGCGCCGGCAAGCCCGAACTTCTACCTGAACAGCGCCGCTGCCGGTGACGTGGTGTCGCTCGCCATCCCCTATGCCTCGGCGCCGTCCCGGATCATCCGGGATTACTACAGTGGAAACCCGATGAGCGCCACGGCCAGCAAGGCAGTGCTCGATGCCAGCACCGCCGGTGACCTCTATTACTACGATACTGGCACCACCACGCTCTACCTCAAGTTCGTGGTGATGGCGGGGCGCGATTGGGCGACGCTGTTCGTCCGGCCGTAGGCGCCGCATCCTGAGGTCACAACGGCAAGACGGGGCGCCCACCCGGGCGCCCCGCCTCAGCCTTCACCCCATCCGTGTCGCCGTCAGTGACCGAAGCCGGCCGCCGGTTGCGTATGCTCGGTCGGCTGCGCCGGGGTCAGTCCAAGCAGGCGCTGCACCCGTTCAATCAACTCTCCGGGGAGGAACGGCTTTTCGAGGAAGCAGGCCTGCCCGGTGATCTGCTCCGGCAGGGTCGCGAAGCTCGGCTCACCGGAGACGAACAGCACCGGCAGGTCGGGGCACGACTCTCGAACTCGCCGCGCCAGCGTGTCGCCGCGCATGCCGGGCATCTGCACGTCGGTCACCAGCAGGTCGACCGGCACGTGGGTGCTCTGCAGGACGCGCAGGGCATCATAGGCGTCCTCCGCCACGATCACGCTGTAGCCCTGATGCTCCAGGACCCGGCGCATCGCCGCCCGCGTGGTGACGTCGTCATCCACCACGAGTACCTGCACCGGGTAGAAGGTGCACTGGAACGGATCGAGGGGACTGGTCAGGGCCGAAGGCATCGAGGAATCTGCGGGCTCAGGGATGGATGATCCGGGAGGGCAGAAGATCCGCGTTGCGTACTCGACCGTCAAGCCATCAGGTGCAGCACTTGACGAGTGCAAGGTGTGGACACTGTGGACGACTGTGGAAAAGGGGCGCCGCGCGCGGCGATCAGGGATCAAGCCGTCCAATCCGGCCGGTGCCGCTCAGCGCCAGCCAGAGTCGCCTCCTCGTTCGGTCGACCACCATGTGGCGGACCACGCAGCCCGGCGTCGGGATGGTCACCGTCTCCATCTGGGCGCTGACCGGATCGAATGCCACCATCAGGTTGCTCCGCGCCTCATTGATGCACCAACGGCGTATGCGGATTCCGTCCGGTGGCGGGCAGGGGAAACTCGGTGATCACACCGGACGCGGGATCGAGCCGGCCCAGCGCGCCAATGCGCTGGGCGGTGTACCAGATGCTGCCATCGTCGGCGACATCAAGCCCGTGCGGGCCGGACCCCTCGGTCGGGGTCGGGAAGTCGATGATCTCACCCGACTCCGGGTCGAGCCGGCCGATGGTGCTGTTGGCCTGGTCGGTGTACCACACGATCCCTGAACGATCCACTGCGGGGTCGTGCGGAAAGCTTCCGGCGAGTGGAATCTCGTATTCCTGCACTCTCGGCGATGGTACGACGAGCGGCAGGGCGAGGAGCGTGAAGAACCAGGAGCGGCGCATGGTGCCTCAGGGCTGCGGGGAAGCGGCTCCTACGGAGCCTACATCCCTGAGGTTGCGTCGGTGCACTGGGAAACGCAACGCGGGCGGGCCGCGTGACTGATCACGTGGCCCGCCCGCGACGCTCCCGCTGCGTTGTTACCGGACGGTGGGGAGTCCGTCGCCCAGGGCGCGCAGGATGGCGCTGATGGAACGGGGGCGCGCCCCCTCAGGAATCGCCTGCCAGGTCTGCATCCTCTGGTCGACCCACCCGCGAATACCGGTGAACCGGGTAGCGGAGGCGGGGGTGCGGAAGGTGATCACCCCGGACTTGTACTCGTACTTCCCGTCGAGCGCGGCCAGGATTTCCAGGGCTTCGCCCACCTGACTCATCATCAGGTCACTGAGCTGGGCGATGTCCGCCGGTTCCGCCGGACTCTGGTGCGAAGCATAACTCTGCATCTCCCCACTGGTCCATTTCTGCGCCCGTTGCGAGCTCAACACGCTATCGGCATATGCCTGCTCGAGCCGCGCGACGCGCGCACGGAACTGGCGGATCGCATCCGCGCCAGCAGTCCAGGCAAGGCGGGCGCCGGCGACACCATCGTTCGTCGCCAGACGGTCCCCCGCGAAGACTCCGCGAAAGCCCGCCGCGGCAAGTCGCGACTGCAGCTCCTGTTCGGCCTGACGCTCGGTGGACTCGAGGCGACGAGTCAGCTCCGCCGGCGAGATCGCAGTTACGGTAGAGGGAGCGCGAACATCCCCGCCGAGTGCCAAGTCCGCCGCACCCAGATCCACCACGCCGGAGAAGTTCGGCTTCACGGCGGCGATCACCGTCTCCTCCTGAGGCTGGGTGACGAGCGAGTCGTTCCGCGCTGTCGTCGCAAGCGGGACGACCAGTGTCGTCGGCTTGCCTGGCGCGGAGATGACTGGTGCCTCGGTTACCGGGGTGGGGTTCGCTGATTTGCCTGTCGCCGGGCTCTCGGACGGGACCGCGCCTGTCGTGGCGGGGACGGATTCCGCCGCCACGGCAGAGGTTGCACCGCCACCACTCCATGGATGCCAGGCCAGCAGCCCGCCGCTTACCGCCAGCGAGGCGACGATGCCGACAATCATCAATCCATGCGACTTCGGCGCGCCGTGGGCGACCGGAGTCGCCGATTCGGCTGGAAAGTCTTCGGCCCGGGCCGCGAGCGGTCCACCGGGAATGGCGAGGTCTTCCGCCGTGGTCACCCGTGGAACTGGCGGAGCGGACGGTCTGGTCGGCTGGGGCGGGGCCGGAACTGCGGCAGGAGCAGCCTGGCGAGCCTCGACCTTGGGCGCGGCAGTCGCGGTCGGCACCACCACCACCGGTGGTGCGGGGGCAGCCTCCACCTTCCCGCTCGGTCGGTTGGGGGGAGCAGCGACCTTCGGCGCCTTGCCCGTGCTCACCCGACCACTCGTCGGGTGCTCGGTGCTCTCGATCGGGGCATCAAACAGCAGATCAAGATCTTCCGGAATCGTCCGATGGCCGGTGGACGATCGTACTGGCGATTCGATGCCACCGTCCATGACCAGAAACTCGACTTCCGTCGGACACTTGGCCGGCTCCGCGACGGGCGACGCTGGTTTCCTGGGCGGGTCCGCGACGGCTGCGTTGCCGCGAGTCGGATTCGCGTCGCCCAAATTGACGAAGGTCAGCTCGCGGCTTTTGACGGGCGGACCGCTTGGCCGGGCCGGCGCGGGTGTCGATGCGGGTGCAGCGAGAGCCGCGTTGGCCGGCGCTTGAAGCTTGGGGGCGGACGCGGCCTGTAGCTGCGGGCGAAGTGTCGTCTGAGGCGCGGCCTTGACCTGCGGCCGCTCGAACACCTGCGCCCGGGACGGCGATGTCGCCATCGGCGATTGTGACGGGGCGGTCCGCATCGGGGGCGGAGCCGGCGCGGCAGGAGCCGACAGCGGTCCGGACCAAGCGAGCGCGCTACGGTAGTGCGGATGACTCTTCACATCGAGCCAGCGATTCGCCCGGGTGTGAAAGATCTCGTCCTCGGGATGCACGGCACCCCGATGCACCGCAGCCGAGAATTCCTCGAGCGAGTTGTAGACCGCCTCTGTCCCTGCCGCCGACCTGATCCTGTACATGTGCTGCCTCCCCTCCCCGGATCGTGACGTGGGCCCACGTCGTCCGGTGGATGAAGTGCAACACTCAGGCCTGTTTGCTAAAGCGCTTTCCTGTAAGGGTTTGACTGTCTGATGTGGGGGGAAGTCAGCCGGGGACAATGCGGCGTTCCGCGAGGCTCATGGCTTGGGGCTGGTTCGCATAGTCCCTCAGAGGGCGGAGCGGACTGCGTCACCGAAACGCCGCACGATCGCTCCGGCTGGCTCGATTGTCTCGATGGCCGCGACGCTCTTCCCCGCCTGCCAGTAGTCTTTCGCCCCCGTCTCGTCGAATGAAGCACGCTTGAGCTGCCACAGGGAGCGGAGGGCGTAGACCGTGCGCATCAGGTGCTTGGTGCGCCGGTGGCGCAACATCCAGCGGGCGACGGGACCCGCAGTGAGGCCCATGCGTTCGATGTAGGGTGTGCGGATCACGGCGACCGGAACGCCCGTGATCCGCTCGCTCAATACGATGTCGTCCTCCTTGGCGGCGACGATGGCACGCTTGTAGGCCTCGCTGGCGCGGCACTCCACCGTGGCGATGAACCGGGTGCCGAGTTGGGCGCCGGCGTAGCCCATCCTGAGCGCGGCGACAAACCCGGCCGGATCCCCGATACCTCCCGCCGCCACGACGGGCAGGCCGAGTCCACCCAACTCCTCGATCAACTGCTCGGCGGAGCGACCTCCCGCATGTCCACCGGCGCGCCGGTTGACGGCGATCAGCCCGTGCACTCCGCCGGCGATCGCCTTCTCTGCCCAGCGCCGGTCGGTCACGTCGTGGTAGACCACGCCACCCACGGCGCCGACCCGTTCGACGACCCAGCGCGGGTTGCCCAGCGATGTGACGAAGAACCGGACGCCCTCCTCCAGCGCGACGTCGATCCAGCGGGTCATTCGCTCGTGATAGGAGCGCGATGACTGCTCGATCAGGGCATTCATGCCGATCGGGCGGGGGGTGAGCCGGCGGATCAGCTGCAGGCCGGCGCGGAAATCATGGCCGTGGACGTAGGTCAGCGAGATCGGCTGGACGATGCCGATGCCGCCGGCGTCGGACACGGCAGCCACCAGTTCGGGATTGCTGCAGGGATACATCGCGCCGCAGATCAGCGGGATCCCGATGCCGGCGTGCCGGGAGAGCGGAGTGTCCAGTGAAAGCGGGCTCATGAAGGAGACAGGCGCCAGCGCACCGTGGCCCGGGCGACGACCACCCCGGCGGCATCAGCGATGTCAGCGGTCACATCCAGGTCGCAGGGGCCGGTGACGATCGGCAGGGTGGGCAGGCTGTCCGCGGTCAGGGTGCCGCGGGCTTTCTTCAGATACTCAATCGACAACTGGGTGACGATGCCGCGGACTCCGATCGGCAGCGCGGTGAGCATGGCGAGCCCGCTGCAGACCTCGGCCAGATTCACCAGCGCGACGGCATGCACCGATCGCAAATGGTTCCGTACCGCCCGGCGGTCCCGGAGTTCCACCCGCGCATGCCCCGGTTCGAGCAGGCGGATGTGGGCGCCGATCGAGCCGGTGTAGGGCACCATCAAGCCGAGGACTCTGCTGAACAGCCAGGACCCTCCCGGCAGGGGAGCGAGGCGCTGCCAGAGCCGCAGGAGTCTGGCACCTGGTGCGGCGGGATCGTGTGTCATGGGGCGGGAATATAGCGCCACCGGCGGGCTGCTCTTCCGGCGTGGGAGAGGGCTGAAACCCTGCCCGAGGGTGCCCCGTCTTGACTTCTCCACTACGAATGTAATATTACATGTGTAGTTAATGAGCGACTCTTCTGGCGCCCATGGTTTCGCACCTGAGTGGAGGCTTGCCCGCATGCCTGAAACGCATCAGCTGACCGACCTGCAGATCTCCCTCATGCGGGTCTTGTGGGACCGGGGTCAGGCCACGGTGGCCGAGATCTGCGATGCCGTCCGGTCGGAGCGGGGCCTGGCCCTGACCACCGTGGCGACACTGCTCTCACGGCTGGAGAAGCGCGGAATCGTGAGCCATGAGACCCGGGCCCGGCAGTTCGTCTACCAAGCGCTGGTGACGGAAGCGGATATCCGCCGCTCGATGGTCCACGAACTCACCGAGCAGCTGTTCGATGGAGACGTCGCGGCCCTGATGTCCCATCTGCTGACCGCGCGGGAGATCTCTTCCGGCGACCTGAACCGGATCAAGGCGATGCTGGCCGAGCATCAGGCCGGACGCAAGGAGGCATGATCATGCGCACCGACTTCGTACTCATCGCCGGCAGCTGGCTGCTGACCTACCTGATCCACAGTACCCTGCTTCTGTCGCTCGCCTGGCTGGTCACCAGCCGGGTCCGCGGCGGGGTGCGGGCGCCGGCCGTGCGTGACCTGGTTTGGAAAGCAGCGCTGGTCGGGGGTCTCGCCACCGCGACGCTGCAGACCGGACTGGAGCTGCAGCCGCTCGCAGGGGCGATTGCCCTCGACCGCACAGCGGCCCCGCTGGCAGAGCTGACGGTGGCCCCACGTAACCTCGCCGCAGCTTCCAGCCCGAGTGTGGATCGTCCAGCATCGATCGATCTGAGCGGTCTGATGCTGGCAGGCCAGGCGCTCGAACCGGCGCCCGCGCCACCAGTGCCTGCCCCGAATGTCCCGGTCGCCATGACGCTCGATCCGCTTGCCGCCCTGCTTTCCCTCTGGGCGATCGTCGCCGGGCTGTGGTGTCTGCTCTACTTGCTGCAACGGGCGCGGGCGTTCCGGCGGATCGGGCCGCGGCTCGCGGTCGGGCACGACGGATTGCTCCGGATGCTGGACGCGCTCCGTACCGCCGGTGCGGTAGGCCGGCCGATTCGTCTGACCACCGCACGTGGTCTCACCAGCCCTGTCGCGCTCGGTGCGGACGAGATCGTGCTGCCGGCGGCGGCGCTGACGGAGCTGGAGCCGGAACAGCAGCGCAGCATGCTGGCCCACGAACTGGCCCATCTGGTGCGGCGCGACCCGGCCTGGCTCGCCCTCGCCTGCCTGATGGAGCGGGCGCTCTTCATCCAGCCGCTCAATCGCCTGGCCCGGACCCGGTTGCAGGATGCCGCGGAATACCTCTGCGATGACTGGGCCGTTCGCCGCACCGGTTCCGGCGTCCCGCTCGCCACCTGCCTGGTGAAGGTCGCCGAGTGGGTGCAGGGCCCGTCGCACCTCGTTCCACTCGCGGGAATGGCGGAACGCCGTTCCCAACTGGTCACCCGCATTCACCGTCTCATTGAGGGCCGACCCATGCCGCACGCACCTCGCACACTCTGGCTCTCCGCCGGCGCCATCGCGCTGATTGGCGTGACCGCCATGGCCGCACCCGCCGTCACGACCCACGACCGCGGGATATCGGCGGCTCCGGCAGACACGCAGGACTTTTCGGCAGACTCGGCGAGTGACGCCGCGGCCGCTGACGACATCATCGAACAGTTCGTGGTCGACACCGGCGACAGCGTGGTGGAAGCGCGCACCATCAACGGCATGTCGCACTCGGGAGTTGCCCGCATCCGGCGGGAGACCCGCCGGGCCATGGCGAATGCGCGGCGCTCGATGTCGTACGCCCGGATCGCACCCACGGCTCCCCTGCCAGCGCTCGCGCCCATGCCACCATCCCTCGGCGCCACGGTCCGGATGGACATGGCGCGTGGCTTCGCCCGGGCCGCGGCAGTCTGGGGCGGTGGCAGTGGCCGGCAGCGTGACACAACGAGTATCGCCGTCCCTGCGCTGATCAGCGCGCTCAAGGATCAGGACGTCGAAGTACGCCGGGCCGCGTCGCGCTCGCTGGCAAATCTCGACGATCCCCGCGCCGTGCCAGCGCTCATCACCGCCTTGAAGGATGACGATGCGGAGGTCCGGCGCGCGGCACTCTCGGCGCTGCAGAGTCTGCCCGGGCAGGTGCCGGTGGAGGCGATTCTCACGGCGTTGAGCGACGGCGACACCGAAGTTCGGCAGTCGGCGATCGGACTGGCGATCTCGCGCATGGAAGGCGACGAGGGCATCAAGGACGCTCGCCTGACGAGCGCGATCCTGAAGCTGCTCGGCGACCCGTCGACGGACATCCGGCAGGAGGCGCTGAGCGCCGTCGGTGAGCTCGGGCTCAAGGAGGTGCCGTCGGCCGTGCTCAGCATGGCGAAGGACCGGAACGCCGAGATCCGCCAGCAAGTGGCCTCAGCGCTGGGCCGTATCGGAGACCCGAAGGGGGTCCCGACGTTGCGAGATCTGCTGACCGACGATAATAAGGATGTGCGCGAGTCGGCGGTGAATGCGCTGTCCGAGATTCGTGATCGCTCGGCGCTCGAAGCGCTGGTTGGTGCGCTCAAATCCACCGATCCGACCGTCCGGCGTGCCGCGGCTGAGGCGCTGGGACAGTGGGAGGACTGAGTCAACATGTCACTCCTCCTGGTACTGGCCATGGCCAGCAGTGCACTCCAGGCCGCGCCACCTCCACCGGCACGCCCGGCCCGGGTGCCGATGGCAATGGGAGGAATGCGGATCCATATCCCCCCAATCCGGGCACCGCGGATTCACTTCAACTCTTTCCGCCGAGCCAGCGGTCCTGGTATCGATTCCACGCGGGTCGCGGGCCTCCTGACCGCGCTGGCCGCCACCCCGCCTGCCGTCTGTGAACTCGCGGTGGACATGCTGGGCAACGGCTGGGGCTGGTCGGGACGCAATGGGGAGGTCCACTCCCTGCGAGACCAGTCGGCGGATGTCGCGCTCGAGCGGGCGGCATTTCAGTCGGGCGTGACCGATCGGCGCGCAGTTCCGCTTCTGAGTGGCGCGCTGGGTCGCACCGAACCGTGCGTGCGCAGAGCGGCGGCGCGGCTCCTGGGGCAGAGTGCGCTCCCCGATGCCGCGCGCGCGCTGCGTGACGGCCTGACCTCGAATGAGGGGAGGGTGCGTGAGGCCGCCGCTCTGGGGCTGGGGATGATGGAGGATCCCGAGGGGTACCAGCCGTTGCTGCGCGCGCTCGGCGATCGCGACCCGGAGGTCGTGCGGATGGCGGCGTGGGCCGTGGGCGAATATGAAGACCCGCGCGCGGTGACCGTTCTTGCGCGGCTGCTCGAGCGGCCGGAACCCGGAATCCGCCGAGCGGCAGCGGGTGCCCTGGGTGAGATCGAGGACGCCGCCGCGTCCGCGTCGCTGGTGGATGCAATCAACGACAGGGATGGTGCGGTGCGGATCGCCGTGGTCAACGCGCTCGGACAGATCGAGGATCCCAAGACGGCGCGACCCCTGGTCGAGCTGCTGCGGGACCCGTCGCCCGACCTCCGTGCGGCGGTAGTGAATGCGCTGGGACAGATCGAGAGCCGGGAAGCGGTGCCGGGCCTGATCCGAGCGCTGCAGGATCAGGTGGCGGTGATCCGCGCGGCATCGGCGGCGGCGCTGGGGCAGATCGAGGATCCGGCGGCGGCGGAGGCGCTGGGACGTGCGCTCAGCGATCCGGTGCTGAGTGTGCGGCGGGCGGCGGCGGCAGCGCTCGGGCAACTCGACGATTTGCACCGGGCACCGCCGCAGTTGCTGACGGCACTGCGGGACCCGGACGTGGAGCTGCGACAGGACGTCATCCAGGCGCTCGGCAATATCGGCGACGCCGCAGCGGTGGCTCCGCTGGGCGCGCTGCTCAAGGACCCATCGGTCGAAGTGCGCCGCGCCGCGGTGGAGGCACTCACCTCGATCGAGGCTGCGACGGTCACGCCGCATCTCGTCGTCGCGATGCGGGACCAGGATGCCGAGGTGCGTCGTATCGCCGCGGAAGGACTGGGGGACCGGAAGGACGACTGAGAGAAGGGGCAGGGGTAAGGCAACAGTGGGAGAGGCTCCGGGGCGGTGTGGCCCCGGAGCCTTTCTGCAACCAGTGCTACCTGAGGTCGAGCGTGTCCGGCCCCGCGACCTTTCGAATGTGACAGCCCCCCGGGACATCAAACAGAAACCTGACCAGCGTGTCGGAGCCGAGGAGCGGAGACACGGTCACGCCGATGGAGTCGCCGCCGGGCTGGAGTTGATCCTTGGCGCCATCGGTGAGAATCACGTAAACGCCGGGATAGGACAGCGGGCCGGTCAGCGGAAGTGGAAGGATCTCGCCGGTGCGGAGCAGTCGGGTGGTAATAGTGGCACCGGACAGGAGCTGGCCGGTCGAGTCGCGAACGACGAGGATGGCTGAACGAAACTCCTGGGTACACACCACGCCCTGGGTCTCACAACCGATCAGCCCCAACGTGGCCGCTGCCCATAGGATGCGGACCCTCATGAAACACCTCCCTTCTGTGCCCTGCGCAGCGCGCGTCAAGACCCGCGCAGTGTACGCCACAGGGCATCGCGACGCAACAAGTCGCAGAATGCTCCACTGCTCTGTTGGTGGTCCGCCAACCATGGCTCAGCATGAGAGACGAGTCCCACGTTCAACGCTGCACCATCGGTCCTCCACCGCTACGAGCACCGTGGCCGAGACCCATGTCAGTGGCGTGCTGGTTCTTCGGATACGAACGGCTGACATTCCTCTCGCGTGCGGCTGATGGTTGGGGTAACATACCCCGCACCTATGGCACCTCGCGTCCCTGCCTCAATCGTCAGCCCGGCCTGGGTGGCCGAGCATCTGCTCGTGCCTGAGCTCGTGGTGCTCGACGCCTCCTGGTATCTCCCCGTCGCGAGGCGGGATGCCCGGGTGGAGTATCAGGCGGGGCATCTGCCTGGTGCTGTGTACATCGACCTGGATGCGATCAGCGATCCCGCCGGCGATCTGCCGCACACGCTGCCCGACGTCGCTTTCTTTGGCCGCGTCGTCGGCGGGCTCGGCATCAGCAATGCCAGTTCTGTCGTGATCTATGATGGCTCGGGCAACAACCTGAGCGCCGCCCGGGTGTGGTGGATGTTCCATGGGTTTGGTCACACGACGGTGGCGGTCCTCGACGGCGGCCTCGCGGCCTGGCGCCGCGCCGGCCTGCCGCTCGAAACGGGGGATGTCCGGCGGTTGCCGCAGCGCTATCAGGCGGCGGGCCCCATCGCGGGGGTGACGGATCTCTCCGCCGTTCGCGCTGCGCTTGCGTCAGGCAGCGCGCAGGTTGTGGATCTCCGCTCCGCTGGAAGATTTGCGGGTCGTGATCCCGAACCGCGCCCGGGCCTGCCGAGCGGTCACATGGCGGGGGCGATCAGCTTGCCGTACACGGATCTGGTGGACGGGGAAGGGTTCGCCCTGCCTGACAAGGTCCTGCGAGCGCGACTGGTCAAGGCCGGGATTGATCTGGCGCGACCGATCATCGCGACATGCGGTTCCGGCACCAGTGCCTGCAATCTCCTACTGGGCCTCGAGCGACTGGGTGTGTCCGGTGCGGCGCTCTACGACGGTTCATGGACCGAGTGGGTCACCCGCGGCATGCCAATCGCCACCGGCGGGACCGCGGCATGAACGCATCATTGCGTAGTCGCGGCTGCCTGCTGGTCTTCCTCGCGCCCTTCATGTTTGCCGCGCTCGGTCTGGCAGCGTCCGGCCTCCAGGCGCTGGCCGCGCACGACTATCCCAACGCGGTGCCACGGCTGGCCTTCGCCGCGATCTTCGGTGCGGCGGTGATGTTTGCGGTGGCCGTCTCGCGGAAATCCGCTTCCCGCACCGCCGATGTGGCCTCGGCTGAGCCATGGCGCGCGCGATCGGACTGGAGTGCCCGGCGCATCGAGGACGGGGCACGGGGCCAGGCGCTGTTGCTGGCCTCAATGGCGGTGTTCTGGAATGGAATCACGGGGGCGGTGGGCTACCGCATGATCTCCTCCAGCGGCCTCGCCGGGCCACAGCTGCTCTTCCTGCTGTTCCCGCTCATCGGACTTGGCCTGATCTGGGCGGCGGCTGTCGCGCTCCTGCGCTGGCGTCGCTATGGCACCTCCACCTTCGAGTTGGCGACCCTGCCGGCGCCACCGGGGCGCGCCCTGGCCGGCCGGGTGCACCTCTCCGTAGCGATCAACCCGCCGGGTGGCTTCGGGATCACGCTCCGCAGCATACGGATCACCGTCACCGGTTCGGGCAAGAACCGGTCGACGCATGAAGCGGTTCTCTGGGAGGGTGCGTTGACCATGCCCGGCGCTCTGCAGGAGGCGGGAGGGATCAGCATTCCGATCGCGATTCCGATTCCCGCGGATGCGCGGCAGACGGACGAGCGGGACTCGAGCGACCGGGTCATCTGGCGACTGGCGATTACGGCGGACGTTCCCGGGGTCGACTACAGCGCCACCTTCGAAGTGCCGGTCTTTCGAACAGCCGAGAGTGACATACCGCTGACGCCGGAGGAATTGGCCGCGCTCGAGCCGGGCCAGGCCATCAGCCTTCAGCTATCAGTGAACGGCTGATGGCTCATGGCTGCCGGCTCCCTAGAAATCCATCCGATAACTCAGCGTCACATTCCGCCCCGGTGCGGGGCGGAAGAAGCTGGTGTTCGACGCCTCGCTGTACAGCCGGTTCGCCAGGTTCGCGACGGTCAGGCTGACGGAGTGCCGTGTGCCGCCTGCTTCGAAGAGTCTGGCGCCGGCGCGCGCATCCTGGACCGTGAACGACGGCGTGGGTGAGCCCACGCGCGAGCTGATCACGACGTCCTTCTGCTCCCCATAGTGGCGGACGTCGTAGGCCAGCCAGAAGCGGCCGGTCCGTTCCTCGTAGCGAAGCGACCCCCCGACGCGGGTGGCATAGCTCTGGCCCACCGGATTGCGCGGGTCCAGAACGTCCTTCGTATCAAAGACGGTGAAGTTCGCGGCGGCGGAGAATCCGGCGCCGATGGCAACTTCGCCGGCCGCTTCGAGGCCGATCGTGCGCAGCTTTTCCACGTTCACGTTCTGGAACTCCTCAAGCCCCTGCACGGTATCGCCCGTCGCCTGAATGGCGACGCCGTTGGAGATCTGGTTACGGAATCCGAAGAGCTCGAGGTTTACGCCGCGGGTGCGGACCCGGAGGCCGAGGTCGGTGTTGAGACTGGTTTCCGGCTTCAGCCCCGGGGTCTGCTTCTGGAAGCCACGTATTTCGGCGATGGGCCCGGTGAAGAACCGCTCGACCAGGTTGGGTGAGCGGAAGCCCCGGCCGACGGTGCCGACGAGAGTGACGTTCGTCCCCAGTGCATAACTCGCGTTCAGGCTACCGACGATGGTCCGGTCGGTGGAGGTGACGCTGGGGGCGGTGATCCCGGGCGTGGTTCGGGTGGAGGCGCGGATGTCCTGGCCACGCACACCGGCGATGACAGTGAGCCGCGGAGCCGCCGCCAGTTCCATCTGGGCGAAGGCCCCGACGCTGCGGAAACTCGCGTTGGGCACCTGGGGCGCGGTGCTGACGGTCGAGGTGGGTGGCCCGAAGCCGACGACGGTCTGGGTGATTGAGTCGGTGTTGGTCGAGCCGTCGCGGAACCCGTCAATGCCGTAAGTCAGCAGGTGCTTGAGCGCGACGGCCTTTGCCGCCTCGACCCGGAAGCCCCAGGTGTTCAGGTCGGTGAAGTTGCGCGTGGTGGCGATGAGCCCCGCGCCCGGGGGCGTCCCAGGTCCGAAGGGGATGAAGATGTCGAGATTGAGGTGCCGGGCGTTGCTCTGGTAGTAGGTGGTGACATCGAGCCGGTCCGCCAGCGCTGAGCGAAGCGCCGTGGCACGGTAGCCCAGCGAGAGCTTGTCCACGCCCTGATCGGGATAGGTGATCTTGATCGTCGGCGCATTGGGGGTGTTGAGCGCGCCGTTGTCGACGTTGCCGAACCCGGCATCGTTGGCGGTGTATCGCTCATAGCGGACCCGGAGATTCCGGGTCTGGTTTACCGCGAAGCCGAGTTGGGCGGAGTAGTTCTGGTCCCGGACGCCGGTGTCGCGGACCCGGGTGCCGGAGGCGAGGGTCTGCCCGCCGAAGGTGCCGGGTGGCGCGATGTAGGAACCGGCATCGCGATAGCTGCCAAAGGCCAGGAAGTTGACTCGACCGGCGGAGCCGCTCATCAATGCCCAGGGGCGCTGTTGGCCGCCCGCCCCCTGATACCGGTAGCCGACACTGCCGTGGAATTGTGCCGGGCCGCTCGCCGCGGGCGGCTGCCGGGTGATGAGATTGACCGCTCCACCGATCGCGTCGGTGCCGTAGAGCACCGAAGCCGGTCCCCGCACAACCTCGACCTGACGGACTTCCTCCAGCGCGACAATTGACGGAATCTCCCCGAAGTCCTGCTGCCGACGGGTGTTGTTCATCCGGATGCCATCCTCCAGCAGGAGGATGCGCTGCCCGGTATAGCCACGAATGACCGGCCGTGCCTGAGTCGGCCCGACGCCGTTGACATCCAGCCCGGGCAGATCGAGGAAGAGGTCGGTGACGTTGGCCGGGGCGCGCCGCGCGAGCTGGGTCGAATCGACCACGCTGACCGGGGCCGGTGTATTGAACAGCGGCCGGGGAGTCCGCGTGGCGGTGACGGTCATCGGTGTCAGCTCGATGATGCTGTCCCGACGGCTCCTGGCCCGCGGGGAATCCTGCGCGTGCAGGGTCAGCGGGGCGACGAGAACACCCAGGCAGGCCGGGAGCATCATGGCGATACGCATACGCGGGTCTTCGGAATCGGTGATCGGGCGATGGCGATGCGGGCGTGGTGCAGGAAGGCTAGCGGAAAGGGGAACCGCGCGGCATTCGGAAAGGTGCGTGGTGGCGTGGGGTAGAAGTACGGTACCGGTAAGCAGCCATCAGCCATCAGCCGTCAGCTGATCGCTCATGACGATTCTCCCTCGCGACTGACCAGTCCCGCCTCGACGGCGAATCGGGTGAGACCGGCGACGGTGCGGATATCCAGCTTGCGCGCGAGGCTGTCGCGATAGGCCTCCACAGTCCGGGGCGAGAGTCCAAGCCGGGCGGCCATCTCGCGACTGGTTTCCCCGCCTGCGACGCCGCACAGCACCTCGCGCTCCCGGGGGGTCAGGCGCGCCAGGCGGCCGGCGGTGTCATCGCCGGAGGCCTCGCCCCGCACCGCGGCGGAGAGTTGCCGCGCGACCGGGGGGCTGAAGTAGGACTCGCCGCTGGCGACCGCCCGCAGCGCCTCCCGCAGTTCCGTGGGTGAACTGTCCTTCCGCAGGTACCCCTGGGCTCCCGCGCGCACCGCGCCGACGACGTATTCCGCGTGGTCGTGTACGCTGAGGATCAGGATCCGCACGGCGGGCAGAAGCACGCGCAGTTGCCTGGTCACCTCGAGGCCGCTGAGGCCGGGCAGCGAGAGGTCGAGTACCACCACATCGGGCAGGCACTCCTGCGCGAGCGCGAGGGCGGTGTCGCCGTCGCCCGCTTCCCCCACGACCTCGAGACCCGGTGTGGCGGCCAGGACATGACGTACGCCTTCGCGGACGATCGCGTGATCGTCCACCAGCATGATTCTGATTGCAGGTTTCGCGGTGGTCATCCCCGGCTCATTCCTCGTTTTCTTCCCGCACCAGCGGGAGGGTGATGGCGAGTCTGCCGCCGCCTCCCGGTCGCGTCGTCAGCTCGACCTGGCCGCCCAGGGCGGCCAGCCGTTCCCGCATGCCGGCCAGGCCGGCACGGGGCACGGCGCTTCCGGGTCCGCGCCCATCGTCGTCCACGGTCACGAGTAACCGCTCCGGCGAGGCGAAGATGGTCACGTCAGCCCGACGGGCATCGGAGTGGCGGGCGACGTTGGCGAGTCCCTCCTGGACCGCACGGAAGATGGCGAGTTCTCCGTCGGAGGATACCGGGGGAAGTACCGCGGGTGCGGTGAGGGTCGCGGCGATGCCGGTCCGGGACTCGCTATCGCCCACCAGCGCGCGCACCGCGGGGAGCAGGCCGAGGTCATCGAGCAGCGACGGGCGCAGCTGGTCGGTGACGCTGCGGATCGAGGTGATGCCGTCGTCCACCAGGGCGACGACCTGCTGCAGCTGGCGTGCCTGTGGCGCCGGAACCTCTTCGCTGAGGAGGCCCAGCTGCAGCTTGACGGCGGCGAAGACCTGCGCCGTCTCGTCATGCAGCTCGCGCGAGAGGCGGCGGCGTTCGTCCTCGTGCTGGTCCAGCATCCGGGCGGAGAGTCGCTCGAGATCATCGGAACGGGCGCGCAGCCGGTCGGTGAGGTCGGCATGCTCCAGCGCCGCGCCGACCTGCTGGCCCAGCGCAATCAGGAAGGAATCGTTCAGCGCGGTGAAGGGGTCGCGCGCGTCGCCCACGATCACCAGCGCCCCCGCGACCCGCTTGGCCCGTTCCACCGGCAACACCGCCGCGAAGGGGAAGGGGGGACGCGTCCCGAGCCCATCCGGCGCGTCCCAGCCGGTGGCGGAGATGGCCCGTCGACCCTCCACCGCTTCCCGCATCAACGGCAGCGCACTCGCCGGCGGTGTCTCTCCCTCCCAGCCGGCACAGGCGCCGACGCCGCGGAGAAAGCGTCCCGTCGCGCGATCATACAGCGCGCTCCCCCGCACGCCGGGCAGGACGAGGGCGCGGCCCAGCAGCGCCGCGGTGGCATCGGGGGCGCTGCCGCGCTGGAGATCGCCGGAGAGCGCCGCCATGGCGCCGAGGCCACGATCGATGTCCTCGAGCACGAGGAGCAGGATGCCGGTCCCGACGGCGAGGGCGAAGATGATGTCGAGGTAGTAGCCCCACGGATTCCACGCCCCGCGGGCCCGGAGCAGCGGGTAGTCGAGATGATGGATGCCCCACAGCAGAAACGCGGAACCGAGCAGCAGCGCGCCGTTGGAGCCGGTCTGGCGGCGGAAGCGGAAGAACACCCAGGCGGTCCAGAGGGTGGCGCCGCTGAGAAAGACAACGGCCGGCACCGCGGCATAGAGGAACTGGTCGGCCACCCCGAAGTGATAGATGGCAAAGGCGGACCAGACCGGCGGGAAGAGCGCAACCAGGAGGTAGCGCGGGTGGAGGCGTGCGCCACGGGAGAACACCAGTGCGCTCCACAGCAGCGCGAGCGCGGTCCACCCGGTCATGACCTGATGCACGAAGAGCCAGAGCGATTCCCGGGTGACGACGTAGATCCCGATAGCGAGCAGCCGGCCGAGATACAGCGTCCACGCGATCGACCACCAGAGGAAGTAGGGCTTGTGGTACCGGCGGTAGAGCAGCGCGACGAGTCCGGCGATCCCGAGGGTGATCGCGGCCTGGAGAATCGCGGCGTGCAGTTCGGAGATCATGGGGATGGGATGGACGCCGCCGTGTAGCAGGGGACGGTGGTCCGTCGCCCGACCACCGGCCGCGGCCTACTTCGCGAACATCCGGCTCGGGTCGCGGAACGACTTGAACTCGAGCGCGTTGCCGGAAGGATCCAGCAGAAACATCGTCGCCTGCTCCCCGACCTGACCGGCGAACCGGATGCCGGGTGTGATGATGAATCGCACGCCCGCCGCGGTCAGCGAACTGGCGAGGGTCTGCCAGCGCTCCCACTCCAGCACCACGCCGAAGTGGCGGACCGGGACGTCATGCCCGTCGACCACGTTCGCCGCCGCGGCGCGCGCCTCACCGGGGGAGAGATGGGCTACGACCTGATGGCCGTAGAAATCGAAGTCGATCCAGGCGTCGCTGCTGCGCCCTTCGGTACAGCCGAGCAGCCCGCCGTAGAACTGACGCGCGAGGGCGAGGTCGTGCACCGGAAAGGCGAGGTGGAACGGCGGCATCGGCGCGGGCATCAGCGGGCCTTCCGGGCACGGATCTGACGCCAGCCTCCCGGCCCGAAACTCAGGGTGACGAACTCATCAGATTTCCGCTTCGACTCCAGCTTCCCGTTGGTCTTGAAGGCGATCACCTCGCCCTTGACCCGGGCGTACACCAGCTCGTCGCGTCGGGTGACGACGCCGATGGTGTAGGTCGCTTCGAGCGACTTGATGCTCTCGTCCTCGAACAGGCCGCGCCAGCTGCGATCGTCGCTGTCGTTCATGTTCGGCAGCAGCCGCTTCACCTCGCCGAGCTGGCGCGACTCGATGGCACGCTCCAGCTCGACAAAGAACTGGCTGACCGCCACGGAATCGGACACGACCGGCGGGGTGCGTGGCTCGCCAGTCGGGTTGGGCTGCGGTTCTGCCGGGGGTGGTGCGCTGCTGGCGGGAGGAGTCTCGCGTGGCACCGTGGGCTTCGTGGTGGGCGGCGCGACCGGGATCACTGCCTGCCGCTCCGCCGCCGTCCACAGGCTGGTGGCCTGGGCGAGGGCCAGTGCCGCCTCGGTCTTCAGCCCGAGGGTTGCCAGCGATTCCCCCCGGGCCATCAGGGTGTCACCGCTGGCCAGCGCGGCGGCGGGCGTGCCGGATGCCAGCACCCGTTGCCTGGCGTAGGTGGCTGCCCCGCGGGCGGAGAGGAGGATGCTGTCGGCGCGAGCGTCCACCGGCGGCCCAGCCAGGAGACTGTCCGCCTGAAGTCTCGCCTCCTCCCGCGCCTGAAAGGCGCCCCACGTCGCGATCGCGCCGAGTCCTGCGAGGAGAAGGCCGATGAGAACGCGGGTGAAGTGGACCCGTTTCTGCCGCCGGACGGTGGTGGTGCCGGGCACCTGGGGCAGGCGGGTCGAGCTCACGGGGGTACGGCGCATTTCGCCGACGGGGCGCCCGGGCCGGGGGACCGCGAGCAGTCCGATGTGGCTCCGGACGTGATCGTCGCCGCCCTCGACCTGCCCGCCGCTGACCCGCCCCCCTGCCACCGCCTGGGCCGCTTCCTTCATGGTGGGGAAGCGATCCGCGGGGGACTTCTCCAGCATGCGCATGATGGCGTTGCGGAGATCGGGCGGACAGTCGGGACGGAGCTGCTGACTGGGCCTCGGCGGGCTGTGCACCTGGGCGTACATCATGCCGAGGCTGGAGTCCGCGGAGAAC
>JAWXBX010000158.1:0-10961 GCA_034440415.1 Gemmatimonadota bacterium
CCTGCCACCTACCGCCTAGCCCGCCGCTGCACATCCGCCACGATCAGCTCCCCATGCCCCCGCGCGTTCTCGATGAATAACCGGTTGGCATCCTTCCCGCTCGCCATCACGCCGGCCAGGTAGCAGCCGATCACTGGTGTCATCATCGTCGCCTCATCGTGTGCCGCGATCCCCGTCTCCTGATCCACCGGGACGCCCAGCCGCTCCAGGAGACTGGTATCGGCGTGATAGCCGGTCATGGCAAGGATATGGTCGGCGGGAAAACGCTCGGTCCTGCCAGTCACCTCGGAGCGCACCTCTACCGCTTCGGGTGTGATCCGGGTGACGCGGGACTGCCAGGAGGCCAGAATACTCTCCTCCCTGACCCGATTGGTGATGTCCGGCAACACCCAGGGCTTCACCGTCCGGTCGAACCCCTCGCCCAGGTGCACCAACCGCACTCTGGCGCCGGCACGCCAGCACTCCAGCGCCGCGTCAACCGCACTGTTGCCCGCGCCGATGACCACGACATCCTGATGCCAGTGCCGGTGCCCCTCGGAGAAGTAGTGCGCCACATGGGGCAGCTCTTCACCTGGAATACCGAGCAGATTGGGCCAGTCGTAATACCCGGTGGCGACCACCACATTGGCGGCATGGTACGTCGTCGAATCGTGCCGCCGCCGCACCTCGACCCGGAAACCGTCCCCCATCCTGGCGATGCTGGTGACCTCCTCGCCCGGGCGCGCATCCAGCCCGAAATGCTCCGCCACGCGCCGGTAGTAGAGCAGACCATCGCGCCGGGTCGGCTTCTCGCTGCTGGTGATGAACGGCACGCCACCGATCTCGATCCGCTCGGGCGTCGAGAAGAAGGTCATGTTGAGCGGGTAGCGTTCGATGGTGGAAACCACGGTGCGGCGGTCGAGCAGGATGCAGCCGAGATCGGCCTGCTGGGCGGCGATGCCCACCGCCAGACCGCAAGGCCCCGCGCCGATGACGAGGATCGTGGTTGCGACGGTCATACCTCGATGATCTGATCCCGCCTGGTCCCCACGCTCACGTACCGGATGGGGGCACCGGAGAGGTCCTGCAACCGGTCGAGATAGGTCCGCGCCTCGGAGGGCAGGTCGGCGAGCCGGCGCGCGCCGGTAATCGGCTTGCGCCAGCCCGGCAGCGTCTCGTAGCGCGGCACCACCCGTTCAAGGGTATGGACATCGGCCGGCATCTCGAGGCAGGGCTCCCCATCCAGCAGGTAGTCGGTACCCACGGGGATCTCGGCGAAGGTGTCAAGTACGTCAAGCTTGGTCACCGCGAGACCGGTGAGACCGTTCACCCGCACCGAATATCGTACCACCGTGGCATCGAACCAGCCGCAGCGCCGTGGCCGGCCGGTGGTCGCGCCGAACTCCCCGCCGAGCTGGCGGAGATGCTCTTCCACACCGGCCACCGCCTGGGTCGGTAGCGGGCCGTTGCCGACCCGGGTGGTGTACGCCTTCACGACGCCGAGGACTTCATCGATGGCGGTCGGTCCAATTCCCGCTCCGACGGCCGCGCCCCCCGCCGTCGTGTTGGATGAGGTCACGAACGGGTAGGTGCCGTGATCGACGTCGAGCAGCGCGCCCTGTGCCCCTTCGAGCAGCACGCGCTTGCCCTCCTGCAGCGCCCGATACACCAGCAGGCCGGTGTCCGCGGCCAGCGGCAGCAGACGCGGAGCGAGCCGCTCCAGCAGTTCGTGGTGCTGCGTCTCGGAGGCCAGGTCCTTGCTGCCCATCATGGACAGCAACTGGTTGGCACGGGCTACCCGCTCGCTCAGGATGGCGCGGGCGTTTTCGAGGTGGCGCAGGTCGGCGACCCGGATACCGCGGCGGCCGTACTTGTCCTCGTACGTCGGGCCGATCCCCCGCCCCGTCGTGCCGATCTTCTGGCTGCGCTCGTGCGCCTGGTCGAGCAGCTTGTGGTAGGGCAGGACCAGGTGCGCCCGGTCCGAGAGAAAGATCCGGCCGCTGGTGGAGATACCACGCGCGGTCAGCCCGTCGAGCTCCAGGAAGAACGTCTCCGGATCAAGCACCACGCCGTTCCCGACGATACAGGAGCAGCGATCGTGCAGGATTCCAGACGGGATCTGGTGCAGGATGAACTGGGCGTCGCCGATGCAGACGGTGTGGCCGGCGTTGGCCCCGCCCTGGTAGCGCACCACGAAATCGGCGCGCTCGGCTAGTACATCGACCAGCTTGCCTTTGCCTTCGTCGCCCCATTGAGCGCCAACGACGACGACGCAGTGGGTCTTCGGCTTGAACATGAGACTCCGCTTTCAGGACTCGGCGGTTCGGCGAGTGGGCTCAGGCACGGTGCAACGGCCCTCCTCCCCACCCCAAAAAAGACCGGAGCCCCCCGTGGGGCTCCGGTGCATCCTCTGGTGAAAAGTAGGCGCGGCCGAGGGAAAGTCAACGCAGTTCGGCCAGGCGGCACCCGACCGCTTCCGCAGTCGCGAGGGAGAGTGCCCCGACGGTGTCCCGGGGCGTGTGGAGCCTCCGGAGGACCCCCCAATCGAGCCGGCTGAGGGTGACCGCCCTGCCCCCGGCCCGCGCCAGCGGGAGACTGTCGGTCAGGATGCCGAGCGGGAGGTGCCTGACAACTATCCGGGGAGCGACTCCGGCCAGGGCGGGTGCCAATGCCCGGGCCAGCGCCAGTCCCTCCCGATTGTGCGCGACAACGTAGAGGGGGCCCTCATCCGTCAGGGTGTCGAGATTGATGATCTCGGTGCCGGTGAGGCTTCCCTGGTCGGCCACAAAGGCCCGGGCCCCGACCAGCCCGAACTCCTCGGCACCGGTGAACAGAAGGCCGGTGTGGCCGCCAAGCCCCCCCTCGGCCGCAACCAGGGCGGCAACGACGCCGCTGGTGTTGTCGCTGGCTCCGGGGGAGAGACCGCGGAGACGCCCACGGGCGGCCAGAGCCCCCGCCGCGAGGCTCAACCCGGCGAGTGCCGCGAGCGGCGTCGGCGGAAGTGGACCCCTCAGGGCACGCCACACCGTCGCCCCGCTGATCACCAGCGCCGCCAGGACCAGTACCCACACCGCGACCAGTCGCCCTGCCATGGAATGCCGCTGGGCCTTGGTGTCCAGATGGGCCACAATCCAGCGGCGCACCGGTTCAGCGCCGCGGGTGACGATGAGGTTGGCATCCTCGCGCCGTTCCGCCCCGGCCACGTGGACGCCAGTCCCGATGCCCCATGCGAGCAGCACCAGCGCTGTCGCGCCGCCGAGCCATACGATCAGTGCCGTGGCACGGGGGACAGTGGGAAAGGCGAGGAGCGGAAGCAGCAGGAGCGTCAACCACCCGAGCCCCGCACCAAGCAGTGGAAAGGCGTTGAGGGCCGCGGGCTGGAACGGGAATCGCTGCTCGCGGACGGTGTAGCCGAAGGATTGGAGCTGCGCGGTCAGGACGGCGCGGGCGACCGCGGCGCCGGGCGTCCCGGCCTCACGCGGAAGGCGGCACAACTCCGCCAGCCAGGCCGCTGCGGTCAGCTGCCACCCGGCGCGGCCGCGCCAGGATCGGTGATCGCGGCCGCGGTCTCGGCACTGATCAGTTCTTGCGCCAGCAGTTCACGGGCATGCTGCTCAAAAGTCTGCATGCCGTGCTCGCGTCCGGCGGCAATCGCTGCGCGGAGGTCGTCGCGACGGTCGGCGTCCCGCAGAAGGATCCGGGTGGCCGGTGTCGCGGTCAGGGCTTCCACCAGGGCAATCCGGGTTCGGTCGTCCTGCCGCGGCAGCAGCCGCTGGGCCACCAGGCCGCGGAGCACCTCGGAGAGCCGGATCCGGCCGATCTCGCGTTCGGCGCCGGGAAACATGGCGTGCAGCCGCGCGACCGACGTGACCACGTCGGGCGTGGTCAGGGTGGAGATCACCAGGTGACCGCGTTCGGCGGCCTTGATGGCGGTGTCGAGCGTCTCGCTATCGGCGATCTCGCCGATGACGATGACATCCGGGTCCTGCCGCAGCGCCGCCTGCAGCCCGATCGCGAAGCTCTCGGTATCCACCCCCACCTCACGCTGGGTCACGGAGCATTTCACGTCGCGGTGGAGGAATTCGATCGGGTTCTCCACCGTCACGATATGGCGATGCAGGTTCTGATTGATGTGGTTGAGCATGGCGGCGACGGTGGAACTCTTGCCGCTGCCCGATACCCCTGCCACAAGCACCAGCCCCTGCTCCAGTTCCGCCAGCCGGGCCACGACCGGCGGGAGAATCAGGTCCTCGATGCTGGGCACCGTGAAGGGGATGACCCGCATCACGATCATGAAGGAAGAGCGCTGCCGCAGCAGATTCACCCGGAACCGACCCACCCCGGCCATCCCCCACGAGCAATCGAAGTCCTTGAGCAGGTCGATGCGGGCCCGCTCCTCCTCGTTTGGCAGCAGTTTGAGCGCGATCGCCCGCGTCTGGTCCGGCGTCAGCCGCTGCTTGGTCAGCGGGACGAGCTTGCCATTGATCCTCGCGCGGAACACGTCACCGGCCTTGATGTGCAGGTCGGAGGCACCACGCTCGACCGCCGCCTTGATGATCTTCTCCATGGGAATCAGGCCGTCGCCGGCGTTGGGGGCAGCGAACGGAAACTGGACGCATCGGCGGAAAGGAATCCCATCCGGTCACGCACCTCGCGCATCGTTTCACCGGCGATCCGCCGGGCCCGCTGGGCGCCGTCGCCAAGAATGTCGATGACCGTCTCCGGACGGGCCTGCAACTCGGCGACGCGAGCCCGGATTGGAGCGAGGGCCAGGTCGATATGCTCCGCCAGCACCTTCTTGCAGTCGATACAGCCCCAGCCGGCGCTGCGGCAGTTCGTCGCCACAAGCGCGACCGTCTCTGGCGGGGAGAAATGCTTGTGCAGCGAGTAGATGTTGCAGATGTCGGGGTTGCCCGGGTCCTGTTTGCGCACCCGTGCCGGATCGGTCCTGGCCGGCCGGAGCTTGTTCCACACCTCGGCGGGGGGATCCAGAATCCCGATCGTGTTGCCCAGGCTCTTCGACATCTTGGCCTGCCCATCGAGGCCGATAATGCGCTTGGCCTCCGTGAGCAGCGGCTTCGGCTCGGGGAAATAATCCGTGCCCCCGCCGAACTCCGCGTTCCACTTGCGGCAGATCTCGCGGGTGAGCTCGAGGTGCTGGACCTGATCCTCGCCTACCGGCACCAGGTCGGCGCGGTACAGCAGGATGTCCGCCGCCATCAGGATCGGGTAGGTGAGCAGCCCGGCGGGGATACTGTCAACGCGGGCCGACTTATCTTTGAACTGGGTCATCCGCTCCAGCTCGCCGATCGGCGTCACGGTATTGAACAGCCACTGCAGCTCGGAGTGCTCCGGCACGTGGGACTGGACGAAGAGCGTGACCCGCTCCGGATCAATTCCCGATGCGAGCAGACCCACCGCCATCTCCCAGGTCCGGCGAGCCAGCGTGGCGGCGTCGTACCGGGCGGTGATCGCGTGGAGATCGACGACGCAGTAGAGACAGTCATACGATTGCTGCAGCCGGACCCAGTTCTGGACCGCGCCGAGCCAGTTGCCGATATGGAGCTCGCCGGAAGGCTGGACGCCGGAGAAGATGCGTGGCATGCGACAAGCTATCCAGCCCAAGGGGACATTGCAAGATGCCGTCGGCCAACGACTTACTGAACATTGCGGTGCAGGCAGCGACTCAGGCGGGGATCTACCTGCGGGGGGTGGCTCGCCCCGGCCCAGCGGCCTGGACCTCCAAGGGCAAGGCGGATTGGGCAACGGAGGTTGATGCGCACGCCGAGCGGCTGATCAGCGGAATCCTCATGGCGGCGACCCCGGCGGCGCGCATGATCGGCGAGGAACTCGCGCCCGAGGTGGTGCACGACGGACTGGTGTGGATCGTGGATCCGCTGGATGGGACCACCAATTTCCTGCACGGCGTTCCGGCCTTCGCGGTGTCGATCGCCGCCGCGCTCGATGGCGTGCTGCAGGCCGGTGCGGTACTCCACGTGCCACTCAACCGCCTGACAACCGCCACCCGCGGTGGCGGCACCTGGGAGGATGGTGCGCGGGTGCAGGTCTCGCCCATCACCGACCCGGCCCATGCCCTGATCGGCACCGGATTTCCCTTCAAGGACTTCACCCGCATCGAGGAGTATCTCGGCCAGCTCCGGCGCGTCAGCGCCGCCGCGACCGGCGTCCGCCGCCCCGGCTCCGCCGCGATCGATCTCGCGGATGTGGCGGCGGGGCGCTTTGAGGGCTTCTGGGAACAGCGGCTGTCGGCCTGGGACATCGCGGCGGGCACGCTGCTGGTTCGTGAAGCCGGTGGCCGGGTCACGGACTATGCGGGGCGGGACATCGGCATTGAGCACGGGGAGATTGCTGCGGGCAGCGCCGCGATTCACCCCTGGCTGCTCCAGCTGCTCGCAGCACCGGTGGAGGGCCCTTCCCAGTCGGTGGCGCAATTCACCGAGCGCGTCGCCGAGAGAACGCCGGCACCGGGCGGTGGTGCGGTCGCTGCGACGGTTACGGCACTCGCGGCCGCGCTGGTCACGATGGTTGGACGTCTGGCCGACGGAGCCGGGCCCGAACAGGGAGTGAGCCAACTGATCGAGCAGGGAGAACGGCTGCGACTGGGACTGCTCGACCTCGCCGAAGCGGATGCCGTCGCCTATGGGCGGGTGATCCATGCTCGGAGAAGCCGGGAGGCGGGCGAGGCGGAGCTGCGTCTGGCGTGGGACGGTGCCGCGCGGGTGCCGGCCGATGTCGTTCGGGCGGCTCGCGATGTGGCGTTGCTGGCCCGTCGAGCCGCAAACGCCGGCCCTCCCGCCGCGCTGGGGGATGCGGTCATGGCCGCATTGCTTGCCGCTGCTGCCGCTGCGGGCTCGATGATCAACCTGCGACTCAATACGATCGCCGCCGGAAACCCCGCCCAGCTTCGGCTGCTGGTGCAGGAGACGGAGCTGCTGCTGCGGGAGACGCAGCGCGCCACGGCGGACACGCGGATGTTGCTGGAAGAGCGACTGCGGGGGTAGCGGCGGAGCTCCGGTTCCGCCGATCCCCCGCGTCGCCCCGCCCTTACCGGCCGGAGGGGAGTGTCAGGATGCGCGGGCCGGCCGCGGTGATCGCGACGGTGTGCTCGAAATGGGCGGCGAGGCCGCCATCCGCGGTCACCACCGTCCACTTGTCAGGCAGCGTGCGCGTCGTGTAGTGCCCGGCGGTGATCATCGGCTCGATCGCAATGGTCATCCCCTCCAGCAGCCGCGGACCCCGCTTGGGCTGGCCATGATTGGGGACCTGCGGCTCCTCATGGAACTGGGTCCCGATGCCATGCCCCACCAGTTCACGGACGACACCGTATCCGGCGGCCTCCGCGAGGGTCTGGACGGCGTGGCCGATATCGCCGACATGATTTCCCACCGTGGCCGCGGCGATGCCCACCGCCAGGCACTCCCGGGTAACGGCAAGCAATCGCTCCGCCGCCGGCGAGATCTCTCCGACCGGCGCGGTAGTCGCTCCGTCGGCGTGAAGCCCCTCCCGCTGCACCCCCACATCGATACTGACGATGCTCCCCTCCACCAGCAGGCGCCGGGGGCTGGGGATGCCGTGGACGATCTCCTCGTTGATGGAGGTGCAGAGGGTCTTGGGGAAGCCGTACAGGCCCTTGAAGGACGGCCGGGCACCGGGGTGGCTGCGGATGAACTCCTCGGCGATGGTGTCGAGGTCGTTCGTGCTCATGCCGGGGCGGACGCTGCCGGTAAGCAGCGCGAGTGTGTCGGCCACGATCTGACCGGCGCGGGCCATCGCCTCGACTTCGCGGGGGGACTTGAGGGTGATCATGAGAGCCGTCAGCCGTCAACCGTCGGCCATCAGCCCGGGAGGCTGACGGTGAACGCCAACGGCCTGTCCTACTTGCCGAGGATGGCCTGTACCCGGTTGGCGATGTCGTCGATGGTACCGACCGCCGGGATCATGTGAACGGTGCCCCGCTGGCGGTACCACTCCAGCACCGGCGCGGTCTGCTCGCGGTAGGCCTTGAGCCGGGTCGCGACGGCCTTGGGATCGTCATCCGCCCGGCCCTCGACGGTCAGCCGCTTTTCGATCCGGGCGAGGATCTCGACATCCGGGACATCGAAGAAGAGGACGTGATCCATCCGTCGGCCCAGCTCGTGGAGCACCGCGGTGACGGACTCGGCCTGCGGCACCGTCCGGACCACGCCGTCGAAGATGACTCCCTGCTTCGCTTCCGCCTTCGCCAACTCGTCCCGCACGACACCCATGATGATGTCGTCGCTCACGAGCTGGCCGGCTTCCATGACCGCCTTGGCACGCAAACCGACGGGCGTCCCGCGCTTCACGGCATCGCGCAGCAGGTCGCCGGTGGCGAACTTGGGCAGCCCGAGCCGCTCAGCCAGGCGCACACCCTGGGTACCTTTGCCGGCGCCCGGGGGACCAAGCAGGAGGATGTCCATTGTCGTGGTTGTCCCGTGTATCCCCGGAGGGTGCAACGGGAACAGGGAACAGGAAACGGGTGGTCAAGCACCCGTTTCCCGTTCCCCGTTCCCCGTCTTACAGGAACCGCTGCTGCCGTCCGCGGAACTTGATGCGCCCCGTCTTCATGAAGCTGTCGTACTTCCGCAGCGTCAGATGCTGCTGGATCTGGGCGATTGTGTCAAGCAGCACGCCGACCACGATCAGCACCGATGTCCCACCGAACTGCTGCTGGAACCCGAGCTGTTTGGTCATCGTGACGGGAATGATCGCGATCAGGGCCAGGAACAGGGCGCCGGGCAGCGTCACCCGCGACAGCACGTTGTCGATGTAGTCGGCGGTGCTGGCGCCCGGTTTCACGCCGGGGATGAATCCGCCCTGCTTCTTCAGATTTTCCGCCAGATCCACCGAATTGAAGATGATGGAGGTGTAGAAATAGCTGAACAGCAGGATCAGGATGCCGAAGGTCAGGTCGTAGGGCAGCTCGCCGGGGGTGAAGAAATCGGCGAACGCCCGCAGCACGGGGCTCTGGGTGAAGCTGGCAATCGTGCCCGGGACGATGATGATGGTCTGGGCGAAGACGATCGGCATCACGCCGGCGGTGATCAGCCGGATCGGGATGAAGGTCTTCTGCCCCTGGGTCATCCGGCCGCGTCCCATGACCTTGCGGGGGATCTGCACCGGGATGCGCCGCGCAGCGAGGTGCATGGCCGTCACGGCGGCCACGACCCCCACCAGGATCAGCCCGTAGAGGATCACCTGACCGAAGGAGAGGGCCCCGCTGTTCCAGAAGCCGGCCATCGTGACCAGGCCGGGCCAGAGCCGGTCGAGGATCGAGAAGGTGATGAGCAGGCTCATCCCGTTGCCGATGCCGCGCTCGGTGATCTGCTCGCCGAGCCACATGACGAAGACCGCACCGGTGGTCAGGACGACGACCATCGCGAGCCGGGTCCAGAACGTCGGTACCGGCACCGCGCCGGGAATGCTTTCGGTGAAAATCGCGAAGGTGTAGGCCTGGGCCAGCGCAATCAGGACCGTGACATACCGGGTCCACTGGGTCAGCTGCTTCTTGCCCTCTTCATCCTTCTGCATCTTGCCGATCGACGGCACGATCCCGCCACCGAGCTGGAAGATGATGGAGGCGGAGATGTAGGGCATGATGCCGAGCGCGAACACCGTAGCGCGGGACAGCCCGCCGCCCAGCGTGTCATACAATCCGAAGAAGCCGGCGGCGGCCGAGTTCTTGATGAAGTCGGTGACCGCCTGCACATTGACGCCCGGCGCGAAGATGTGGGCGCCGACACGGTAGATGACCAGGGCAAGAATGGTGAACCCGATCTTGCGTTGCAGCTCGGGGTCCATGCCAAAGCTGGGTCGGGCGGGCGCGGTCATTCGGCGATCTTCCCGCCCGCCTGCTCGATCCGGGTCCGGGCGGTGGCGGAGAGCTTCACCCCGGACACCTGATACGCCCGGTCCGCATCACCACTGCCGAGCAGCTTCACCGCGAGATCCCGCTTGGAGATGATCCCGGCGGCATGCAGCGTCTCGGGAGAGACGTCGGTGCCGCTGAGGCGGGTGAGGTCCTTCAGGTTGACCGGCTGGGCCGTGACCTTGAAGGGATTGGTGAACCCGCGCTTGGGCAGTCGCCGGTACATCGGCATCTGACCGCCTTCGAAGCCAGGATTGCTCTGGCCCGACTGCCGTGCCTTGTGACCCTTGTGACCTTTGCCCGAGGTCTTGCCCTTGCCCGAGCCCGGACCGCGCCCGACCCGCTTGCTGTTGTGGCGGGCGCCGCGGGCGGGCTTGAGGGTCGACAGGGTGATCGGCGTGCTCTTGTCCGCCATTTACTTCTCCTGGGCCGGCGCCACGTCCACGAGGTGACGCACCTTGATGAGCATACCGCGCACGGACGCGGTGTTCGGCAGCTCAGAGACCGACTGGTGATGCTTCAGGCCAAGCGCGATCAGCGTGCGGCGCATCGTGGCCGCATGCCCGATCCCGGAACGGATCTGCTTCACCCGGAGACGCGATGCCGCGGCTTCGGTGGGGATGACCGACGCATGATAGGCCGGGCCCTGCCGGCCGACGACTGGATTGCGACCCATGGCTCAGGCCTCCTGGGGAGCGCGATAGCGGATCTGGTCGAGCTCGACCCCGCGTTCGCGTGCGATCTGGCGCGCCGTGACCAGCTGGCCCAGCCCGTCCACCGTCGCCCGCACCACGTTGTGCGGGTTGTTGGAACCGAGGCTCTTGGTCAGGATGTCAGTGATGCCGGCGCACTCGAGCACCGCACGCACCGCTCCGCCGGCGATCACGCCGGTACCGCTCGCTGCCGGCTTGAGCAGCACCCGCCCGGCGCCGTGCTCCCCGATCACCTCGTGCGGGATTGTCGCGCCCACCCGGGGGAACTCGACCAGGTTGCGCTTGGCCGCTTCGACCGCCTTGCGGACGGCCTCGGAGACCTCGTTCGCCTTGCCCGTCGCGATCCCGACCCGGCCCTTGCC
>JAWXBX010000159.1:0-7663 GCA_034440415.1 Gemmatimonadota bacterium
ATCCGCGCGCACAACAAGCAGTGTCATCCCTTCGTGTGGAGCTACTCGGATCCCACCCGCCGCATCCGTGTCCACGGAACTTGAGTTACAGTCCACTAGGCGCTGACGGGGTGCGGTCGGGTGGCGATCGCGTCCCACGCTGCTTCGAGCGCCATTGCGACGGGAGGACTGTCGGTGGTCCAGTCGCCCGCGGCCACCCGCTCTGCGACGAACCCCACGATCGTCAGCCACACCGAGGCCCACAGTTCCGCCGGCCCGGACCGCACCTGTCCATCCGACTTCCCCATCGCCACCTGCGAGACGAGCCGGTTGAGCACCTCGCGGGCAACCGCCTTGCTGGTGTCGTCCAGGAAAGGCTCCTGGCCCTCGCCGAAGAACATCCGGACCAGCGGCGCATCGGTTGCCGCCATGTCGACGATTTGGCGTGCGAGTGTGGTCAACCGTTCCGGGGCACGGCGGACCCGATCGGCTTCGACGGTATCGAGCAGGCCCAGTGCCCAGCGCTGGGCGCGGCGATAGGCCTCGTTGAGCAGGTGTTCCTTGCTGGAGAAGTGGCGGTAGATCGTGCCTTCGGCGACACCGGCCTGGGCCGAGAGCATCGGGGTGGTGGTGCGCAGGAATCCAGTGGTGGTGTAGAGCGCGAGACCGGCGGTCAGGAGTCGCTCGCGGGTGGCGTCGCCGTCGCGGCGAGCGGAACGGTTCATGGACGGAATCTAATCCGCGGCTGCGTCGCGCGCCGTGGGGTGGGTACATTTCCCGCCGACTTGTCAATCGAGGCCATGCAGTGACTCTGGATTTCGTGACGTTGTGGGACCAGGCGCTCGACTTTGATGCCTTCGTGGCCGAAGCGAAGGAGCAGAAAGACCTCTGGGCCGGCACCTATCGGCTGGCGCGGGTCCCTGAGTGGGCCCATATCACCATCCCTGCGGGAAAGGAGCGGCGGTTGCTGGCGCTCGCCGAGGACTGGTGTGTCGACACCGCGAGTACGCTTCCGGTGCTTGCCAGGTGGGCCGCGGATGTGCCCGGTCTCTCGCTCCGTATCCTGCAGCGGGACCAGCACCCCGATTTCATGAATCAGTACCTCACCAACGGCGCCCGCTCCATCCCCGTGGTCGTCGTGCTCGACAACGATTTCCGCGAACTCGGCTTCTGGGGTCCCTATCCTGTGGCGCTCGGTGACTGGGTGAAGGACCATAAGCCACCGGCGCTGGTGAAGGAGGAGTTCGTGAAGGGGAAGCGGACCTGGTACGCCAGGGACCGCGGCGAGACGACGCTCAGGGAGGTGCTGGGGCGGCTGGGGGTGTAGTCCCGTGCGGCTCGGTCAGACGGCAGGGGTCTGAACCGGCATTCACCTGATTCTCAGCCTGCGTTCAGGACCCGAACGACAGATTGAAGCCATTGTCTCAATCAGGATGGGCTCCATGCCCCCCGTCGTCCGGGCCGCGGTGCTCCTCATGATCGCGGCCCTCGGCTTCTATTCCGTGGGCGTCTGGGCGGCGTTCGCCGCGAAACGACTCAGGCCATGGCACCTGGCCTGCTTCTGGGCCGGCTTGCTCGCTGATGGCGCGGGAACTGAAATGATGCGGCGGCTGGCGGGCGGGCTGCACTGGAGCCTGCACACCGCCACCGGCTCGGCGGCCCTCCTCCTGATGTTCGGTCATGCCGTATGGGCGAGCGCCGTGCTGCTCCGGCGCGACGAACATGCCCTGCGGACGTTTCACCGGATCAGCATCACCGTGTGGAGCATCTGGCTGATTCCGTTCATCAGCGGGATGCTCCTGGGACGCAGCCGCAGGCTCTAGCGGCCGCGTACCTGAGCTGCCCCGGCCTCACACCATTCTGCGAGTTGTCAGCTGCCCGCTAATCCTCCCCAACGCAGCGTCCCCGCCCCGCCCGCTTGGCCGCCAGCAGCCGTGCATCGGCGGCGGTCAGCAGCACCTTCGGGGTGGTGGCCGCCATATCCTCCGGACTCCCCGCGACGCCCGCGCTGAAATTGACCCGCAGCGATTGACCATCACCCAGGTTGATGGGAGTGTCGGCAATCTCCCGCCGCAGCAGCTCGATGCGCACCGGGGCGGCATTGCGGATGGTCCCGGGCAGCAGAATGACGAATTCCTCCCCGCCGTAGCGTGCGACGATGTCCGTCCATGGTGAGGTAGATGGGGTCCGCCGCCAGTCGCGGATTGTCCGCCAGCATGCGCCAGATGTGCACGGCCACGAGCAGGCCGAAGATCATGCCGGTGGTAAGGAGGATGTCCCCGACCGCGTTCTTGAATGACGCACCCGCGGAATTGGTGTAGCTAACAATCCGGTCCAGCGCAGGGTCGTCGAGGGGGTCGAGGGACTGGCGATACCCCTCATGGATCATCGCCGCTGCGCCCGGGAGTTCGGCGAGCGTCAGGGCGGGCTAGACGGCAATGCGTGGCGGCCGGCCCTGAAGCCGCGCCAGCCAGACTTCCTCGGCGCCGAGCGCATGACCGTACTCCCGGATGGCCTCGGCCGGGGGGCTCGCGGCGGTCTCCAAAGCCTGGAGCAATCGAGCATCCGCCCAGGCGAGATGCAGGAACAGCGTGTGAAGCTGACTCGTCACTGGCAGAGTCCTTGTCGGCAGAAAACCGGGGTTGGGTGGCCAGGGCCGCATATATGCTGTCCCCCACCGCACGATCAACCGATCAGAAGCTCCAACCCGATCCCGCGCTGAACTGGAACCCGTCCGGCCCACCACCAAAATTGAAGGTCCAGATGGTGAATCGCATGATCCGGATCGCCAGCCCGCCACCGGCGCCGATCTTCATGTCCTTGGTTGTCAACTTGAAGTGCTCCTGCTCGAACACCCGCCCGGCATCGAAGTAGCCGATGAGGGTGAACGCCCCCAGGTCGCCGAGGCTCAGCAGGTCGTGGCGCACCTCGGCGTTGCCGAAGAGCACGCCGCGCCCTGCCAGTCGCTGGAATGCGATGCCGCGGTTGGAATAGGTGCCGCCCAGCACCGGGACATCGTTCTCCCAGCCGGGCATCTCGTAGCGTGCGTTGAGCGGAGCGCGCTTGGACATCGTCGAACCCGCGACCCGCAGGGCGAAGACGGTGCCCTCACGCACCGGCAGATAGCCCCGCAGATCGGCGGAGGCGCGGCCGTAGCCGCCGCCTCCGGTTCCGCCGGCAACCGATGCCTGCCCAAAGACGCCCCGGGTGACGTTGAACTCGTTGTCCCGCGTATCCAGCACCAGCGTGACCCGGCTGCGGAAGTCGGTGTCGGAGAGATCTGCCGTGCCGTTGTCGGTCCGGAAGAGCGAGGGCCTGGAAAGATCGCTCAGATTGCTGTACTCCACTCCTGCTGCCCCCGCGATCCACAATGGGCCCTTCACCCGGTGCGACAGCTCGCCCTGGCCGAAGTAGCGGGTCCGCATCGCCTCGTAATAGTGCGGCTGGCTCCTGGTGATCAGCTTGCTGTCGAAGCTGCTGTTGTTGCCCAGCCCGAAATAGCCCAGCCGAGATTCACGGGTGGTGCCGGCCGACGCGGCGAGCCGCCAGTCCTTCCACAGCAGCGGGGCATGCAGCCGCGCGACCGCCATCCGGGCGCCGGTGAACCCGCTGCCGATGTCGATGGAAAACAGCCCCGAGTACGGCGTCCGGGCAAAGTAGTCCGCTCCCCGGCGCAGCTCGAGGTGCATCGCGATCAGCGGGAAGTTGTTGCCCAACGAGGGGAAGAAGGGATAGAAGCTGTCGCGCCAGGGCTGGTCCGGTTCCTCCGCGGCGGCGGCAGCAGTCGAGTCGCTCTGGGCCAGCGCGACGGCGGGCGCGAGCGCGGCGCCGAGCAGCAGCAGGCAGGTGAAGCCGACGCTGCGGGGCGCCAGACGGTATCGAGGCATCTTGGACATCAGGACGGCAGCGCTGGGCATCACAGGGGCCGATCGTAGAGGAAAGCTGTGTCGCGCTCCGAGACGCCACTGGCGTCCGCCGCGGCATAGTGGCTCGGATAGATCGAAGCGGCGCCGACGTCGCCCCGCTTGTTGAGGGCGTAGAAGTTGAGCTGGAATTTGGGTCGGCCATTCGGATGCAGCCGGCGCGGCATCGTCATGGCGACGACCCGCTTGAGTGTCTCGAGCGCGGCGTCGGTCGGTGTCATCCCGCGGCGCATGTGCTCCACCGTGAGGAAGCCGCCACAGACCATGATGTTGGCTTCGCCGAGCCCGGTGGAGCCTGCGGCCCCGATCGCGTTGTCGGTATATTGCCCCGCGCCGACGATCGGACTGTCGCCTGCCCGGCCCGGAATCTTCCACGCCAGGCCGCTGGTTGTTGTCACCGAGGACATGTCGCCGTTGCGGTTGATGAGGCACAGGTTGCAGGTACCGGTCGGACGCGGCATCAGCTGCTCCGTGTCGCCCGCGTCAAGGTAGTCGTCCGCGTGGCCCCGGTTGGCTCGCCAGTGCAGCCACTTCTCCCGGCTGGCGTCGGTCAGCAGGTCTTCTTCCCTGAAGCCGTAGGAGAGCGCGAACTTCTTCGCCCCGGCACCGACCAGCAGGATGTGATTGGTGTACTTGAGCACCAGCTTCGCCACTTCGCTCGGCGTCTTGATCCCTTCCAGTGCCGCCACCGCCCCCGCACGCCGGGTGGGGCCGTGCATGCAGGAGGCGTCGAGCTGTACCACCCCGTCCTCGTTGGGGAGTCCGCCATAGCCCACCGAATCATCCAGCGGGTCGAGCTCCTGGATCTTCACCCCGTCGACCGCGGCATCGAGCGTGTCGGCGCCCGCCTCGACCATGGGGACCGCCTGGGTGATGCCCCTGATGGCGTTGGCGGAGCCGACCGCCGCTGCCCGGCTGGGCCCACGCAGATGGAGCGCCGGCGCGCCGGGTAACACTCCCCAAAGGCCGGGCGCTACCCCACCGGCCACAAGGGCGGCACCGGTCCGGCCCACGAAATCACGACGGGAGAGATCGTCTGACACGAGAACTCCGGCGGGGAAGGAAACCGTGCAGTACGAGAGGGATTTAGGCACTCGTCGGCGCTTCTGTCAACTTGCCGTCCCCACTGGGGATTCCTACCTTCCCCTGAGCGCCGACCTCCTCCACGGTGCCTGCGCCTCGCCGCCCCTGCATCCACCGAGCCTCATGCCGCGTAACCCGCCCGCCTTGCGCCTCGCGCCGCTGCTCGTCATGGTGTCGCTCCTCGCCGCCCCCCGCTTGAGCGCCCAGACCCTGGCCGACACCACGACCCTCCGCCTCATCCGGGAGGAAGGCCTGCAGCGCTCCCGCGTCCTCGAGACGGCCCTCGCGCTCTCTGATCTCTCGCCGCCCCGTCTGGCCGGGTCGCCTGGCTACCTCCACGCCGCGAACTGGGCGGTGGACCGGCTCCATCACTGGGGGATCCCGACGGCCCGGCTTGAAGCATGGGGGAAGGCGACGCCGTCGTGGGTTCTGGATGGCTATCGGCTCGAGATGAAGTCGCCCTGGTATCTGCACCTCACCGCCTTTCCGCGGGCCTGGAGTCCGGCGACGGCCGGTGAGGTGCGCGCACCGGTGATCGTCGTTCACGCCACGGCGGATTCCGATCTCGCGGCGCTGCGTGGGCGGTTTCGGGGGAAGATTGTCCTCAACGGCGCGCTGCGCACCCTGCAGCCACCGGAGTCCAGCGTGGTGCATCGATTCAGCGAGCAGGAGCTGGACTCGCTCGTGCACTTGACGGACCCGGGGGAGCCGCGCACCCCCGCCGGGGATATCGAACCGTGGATCGCCACTCTGGCCTGGCACCGTCGCTGGTCCGCCTTTCTCCGCGCCGAAGGCGCCGTCGGGCTGATCGAGCCGAGCGACGCCGATGTGCTGCTGCGGGCCGATGGGTGGGAAGCCTTTCCCGGCGCGCAATGGCGTGGCGTACCGAGCTTCGTCCTGATGCGGCCCGAGTTCAACCGGCTGCTGCGCCTGGTCAACGCGGGCCAGCCGGTACGGCTGGCGCTCTCGCTCGCCGCGCACCTGGTGCCTGGTCGGGGTGAGGGCATGAATGTGATCGCCGAGCTGCCCGGTGCCGACCCCGCGCTCGCGGCTGAAGTCGTGATGCTCGGCGGTCACCTCGACAGCTGGATTTCAGGGAGCGGGGCGACGGACAACGCCGCTGGCTGCGCCGTCGTCATGGAGGTGCTGCGGATCTTCCACACTCTCCACCTGCAGCCGCGTCGCACCGTCCGCATCGCGCTGTGGGACGCCGAGGAACCGAGTGAGGACTATGCCGGCTCAATGGGCTATGTGAAGCGGCATTTCGGGGACTGGAAGAGTGGCGCGCGCCTGCCCGAGCACGCCGGGCTCTCGGCGTATTTCAATCTCGACAACGGCAGCGGTCGGATCCGCGGGATCTACCTGCAGGGCAACGCCGCCGCGCGGCCCCTCTTCGAGTCGATTCTCCATCCGCTCGCCGATCTCGGCGCCGATCATGTCTCGCTGGGCAGCACGGGCGAGACCGACCATGTGTCGTTCTGGGCCGTCGGCCTGCCGGGATTCCAGTTCATCCAGGACCCGCTGGACTACGACAGTCGCACCCATCACACCAGCTTCGACACCGGCGACTACCTGCGCGAGGACGACCTGCGCCAGGCCGCGGTCGTCCTGGCGACGGTGGTGTATCGGGTGGCGATGCGGGACGGACTCGTGTCGCGTACCGCGCCATGAGTGGCATCCTGCAGGGTACAGAGGCGGAGGCCAATCCGTCGTTTGTCGCCCGTATCGATCCCCTGCTCCGCGCGCTGTTCCGGACGGCGCAGCCGGTGACGACACTGCCGGTCCCGGGCGCCATGGGGCGGGAGATCTGCCTCGACGCCGCGATCGAGCATCGCGCGCTGGTCCTCGTTGCCGGCGCCGATGGCGAGGCGCTGGCCGCCACCGCGGAGTCGCTCGGCAAAGAGGTGCTGCGAGTGGTGGTGCCGCCTGGCCGCCAGGTGGAATCGGCGCACCTGCTGCGGTTTCTGCAGGGACCGGAGGTTGATACCGTCGTGGTCGCCCAGGTGGAATCGAGCACCGGCACGGAGGCACGGCTGGCAGAGCTGTCCGACGTGCTGCGCACCCGAAAGCACATCCATCTCTTCGTGGATGCGTCGGCCTCTCTCGGAGCCAGCCCGCTCGAGACCGATCGGTGGGCCATCGATACCGTGATCGCCTCCGGCGACACGGCGCTCGGCATGCCGCATGGCGTAAGCTTCGTTGCGGCATCGCCGCGAATGGTGCAGCGCGCCCGCAGTGAGCCTGGACGCGGTCGCCTGCTCGATCTCGTTGCCCATCATGCCGCCGCCGTGGAGGGGCGCATGCTGGCGCCGCTCGCGGGCGCGCTGGCCCGGTTGGTCGAGGATCAGCTCACCCGCATCATCGTGGAGGAGGGGCTGACCTCGAGATGGGAACGGCATGCGCGGCTGCGCGGGATGGTGGAACGGTGGGTGGCAGCGCGGGACGATGTCTCCCTTGTCGCAGTGTCCGGGCGCCGCGCGGCGACAGTCAGCTGGTTGGCGATTGGTGCGGGTCCGGGTCGGCCGCGGCGGCTGGATCATGCGGGGGAAATGGCGCTCTCGGAATGCGCCGACATGCTGGCGGCGCTGGGCCGGGAGCTGGACCAGGGAGTGAGGAGTGAGGAGTGAGAAGTGAGAAGTGAGGAGTGAGGTGTGAGGTGTGAGGTGTGAGGTGTGAGG
>JAWXBX010000160.1:0-8014 GCA_034440415.1 Gemmatimonadota bacterium
ACCAGGCGGGTCAGAGCCAGATCGGCCAGGGAGATGCGGGGACTCGCTTCGGGGGCCAAGGTCGTGCCCGGGGTCGTAGCCAGAGTCGTGCCCGGCGTCGCCGGCCGGCCTGCCACCGGCGTGGTTTCCCGCTCCGCCACCGGCAAGGACTGGCCGGCAGACGGCAGGGCGTTGCCGGTGGTGCTGCCGGGTGCGCTGCCGGCGACGGTAAGGGTGACGGCCACCGCTGGCGGCGGCGTCGTGCTGCCAGGCAGGGCAAGCAGGGCCAAGGGGTCAGAGGGGCCGACTGCGCTTGCGGGTGGCGCGTCAGCCAGGCTGAATTCGGTCAGCGGAGCCACCACCGCGCGCGCGGTCGGCTGTGTGCCCTGGAGAAAGCCGGCGATGAGGTCGGCGAAGGGTGTCGCCGGCGGCGCGCCGGTCACCGGGAACCCGGGGCCGGGACGAGGCGTGCCGGGCAGGCCGGGTAACCCAGTGAGCACGCTGGCAGGCCGTTCCGGAAGCAGGGCAGGATTAAGGTTCAGTTCGCTCACTGCCGAGTATCAAGCAACCTCCGTGCCACCCGACTTCACACTTTGCCGGTGGGCCTGCTCCGGACGTTGGCGATTTCGTCCAGCCGGTTCTGCTCCCGCCGGTCCCGGATCTCCCGGTCCTGCTCACCCAGGTGCTCGCCGAGCTTTTCCAGGGAGCGCGTCCGCGCCCGGGCGGCGCGCCACTGGAGCGTCTGCTCGTCGACCAGCTGGCGCTGGGTCTCGACCGCACCGCGCTGCTCATCCACGGCCCCCCGGAGGCGTTCGAGGAACCCCCGGCTGCTCCGCAGGCTGCCGATGGTCTGGGCCTTCGGCTGGCTGTTGCCCACGGAGTACTCAGCCAGGTAGCCACGAATCTGCTGCAGGCGCCGTTCCTCGGCGTCCAGCGCGCGGAGGCGCTCGGCGAGCTGCCGGGCATTGGCCGCTTCCGTGTGACTGGCGAGGCGCTGCAACGTCGCGATGCGGTCGCGCTTAGCCACGGGGGCGGCCGTCGGCCGGATCCATATTCACCAGGGTTTCCAGCTGGGCGACGCTTTCCTCGAAGCCTACCGGCAGGTCGGTGGGTTGCTTCAGGAAGGCTTCGATGCGGGGCCACAGGCGGACGGCCCGGTCCAGCTGGGGATCGGAGCCCGGGCGATAGGCGCCAACGGTGATGAGATCCCGGTTGCGCATGTAGCACGCGACAATCTCCCGGAACTTCTGCGCGGCGGCCAAGTGCTGGGGCGACGCGATCCGGCTCATCGACCGGCTGACGGACGACTCGGCGTTGATGGGCGGATAGATCCCGCTCTCGGCAATGTGCCGCGATAGCATGATATGGCCGTCGAGAGTCGCGCGGGCCGCATCGACGATCGGGTCATTCTCGTCGTCGCCTTCGGCGAGCACGGTGTAGAACGCGGTGATCGAGCCGCCACCCTTGGCTCCGGTTCCGGCCCGTTCCACCAGTTGCGGCAACCGGCTGAAAACGGAGGGCGGATAACCCTTGGTGGCCGGGGGTTCGCCGATGGCCAGACCGATTTCCCGCTGGGCCTGCGCAAAGCGGGTCAGGGAGTCCATCAACAGGAGGACCTGAAAGCCACGGGCGCGGAAATGTTCAGCGATCGCTGTGGCGCGCCAGGCGCCATGGATACGCAGCAGGGGCGAACAGTCGGACGGCGTCGCGACCACGACGGACCGGGCGAGGCCGGCCTGGCCCAGGTTGTCTTCGACGAACTCCTTGACCTCGCGGCCGCGCTCACCGATGAGCCCGACCACGATGACATCAGCGCGGGTGTAGCGGGTCATCATGCCCAGCAGCGTGCTCTTGCCGACGCCGCTGCCCGCGAAGAGCCCGAGACGCTGGCCCCGGCCCACGCTGAACAGCGCGTTGATCGACCGCACGCCCACGTCCAGTGCCTGGTGGATCGGCTCGCGGGCAAGGGGATTGATGGGCTCGGCTTCGAGCCGGATCCTGCCCTCGCAGCTCACCGGGCCCCGGCCGTCGAGAGGTAATCCGGCGCCATCGATAACGCGGCCCAGCAGGCCGTCCCCGACCCCGACCCGCGCGACCGTCCGCGTCGGTATGACGCGGGCATTCGGCATGACCCCGGCGAGGGTGCTCGTTGGCATCAGGAACAGCCGGTCACCCGAGAAGCCCACGACTTCCGCCTCGACGGAGTTGCCGCCGGTGCCCTCGATACGACAGCGTGCCCCGAGAGCCGCCTCGCAGCCGGTGGCCTCCAGGGTCATGCCAGCCACGCGCGCCAGTTTGCCCTCGACCACCACGCCCGGATCCCGCGCCGCTGCGCGCCGGGTCGCGAGCCGGCGCGACCAGCGCTGATTGCGTTCGCTCGCCAGCCGGACGGCCGGGTGACTACTCAGGTCGCTGATCTGGCTCGTCACGGTCGTCCTCCAGCAGCTGGGCAATAACCCGGGCCAGCCTGGCCTCGAGCCGCGCATCGATATTGGAGCGGGGTGTGGCGATCAGGCAGCCGCCACGCTCCAGCAGTGGATCGGCTTCCAGGCGCCAGGCACGGTTGTCCTGGGTATCCGTCAGGCGTTCGCGGATGGCATCGGCGTCGGCGGGATGCAGGCGCACCACCACATCGCCAGTGGCGAGGGGCAGCGCCGCAAGGCCCTCGCGGATGATGCCGATCAGATGGCTCGGGTCCAGGTGCATCTCGCGCCGGACCAGCTGCCGCACGACCGCCTGCACAAGGGTCAGCAGTTCTGTTTCTACCCGGTGGTCCAGGTCTTCGAGGGGGCGGGCGAGAGCATCCAGGATTTTCTCCACGGCCTCGATACGCAGCGCCAGTTCCCCGGTGCCGGCCTCCACACCGGCTGCCCGGCCCTGCTCAAAGCCCTGCTGCCAGGCCCGCTGCTGGACCGCCGTCAGGTCGGTGTCGCCGCTGCGGCGAAAGCTGCCCGGACCGCCCTGACCCGGAACCTCCGGTGCGCGCCAGGCCTGGACCTGGGTGCCGCTGTCGGCAGCCCGGATAAGCCTAGACAAAGTCATCGCCGCCACTGCCGAGCATGATCGTGCCCGCGTCGGCAAGACGCCGGGCGATGGTCACTATCTCCTTCTGGGCGGCTTCCACTTCGGCAATCCGGACCGGGCCCTTGGCCTCGAGATCTGACTTGAGCATCTCACCGGCGCGCTTGGACATGTTCTTGAAGATCTTCTCCTGGAGCGCCTGGTCGGCCCCCTTCAGGGCGACCACGAGAATGTCTGTCGTCACTTCCCGAACCAGCGCCTGGATGCCGCGATCGTCCACGGCCAGCAGGTTGTCGAAGACGAACATGTTCTCCTGGATCTCCTGGCTCAGGACAGCGTTCTCCTGATTCAGGTTCTCGAGAATCTGGTGCTCGACTTCCTTCTCCACCATGTTGAGGATTTCCGCAGCGCTGCGCACCCCGCCCATGGCCGTCACCTTGAAGCCCGTGGACTGGGAGAAGCGCTGCTGCATCACCTCGTCGAGCTCCTCGATCGTGTGCTGGGGAATTTCGTCCATCCGGGCGATCCGGGTCACCACGTCGGTGGAGAGGCGCACAGGCAGCTGGGAAATGACTGCTGCAGCTTTCTTCGCGTCAAGGCCAGCCAGCACCACAGCGACCACCTGCGGGTGTTCCCGGCCGATGACTTCGGCAACTTCCTTGGCTTCCATGAGTTGCAGCGAGTCGAGGCCCTTGGGCTGGCCGTCAACGATCCGGTCGAGGACCTTCGACGCCTTTTCCTCGCCGAGTGACGTGGTCAGGAGGCGTTTCAGGAAGGCAGGCGACCGGCTGACCAGCGCCGCCTCGCTCTCCACATTGCTGGTGAACTGGGTCATGACCGAGTCCGCCTCGCCGCGACTGACCTTGCGCAGAGAGGCCATGGCCTTGCCCAGCCGCTGCACCTCGCCCACCGGCATGTGCTTCATCACCTCAGCAGCTTCCTTCTCACTGAGAGACATCAGGAAGATGGCAGCCCGCTCGCTGCCGGAAAGGTCTTGCTGTTTCTCAGCCATCCGACTGCACCCATGCTCTTACGATCTGCGCCACGCGCTCGGGGTTCTTGTCGGCCAGTTGGCGCGCCACACTGATCTTGTCGTCATAGCTCAAGGGTCCGCGCTGCTCGGAAGGCAGGCTGCCGCTCCCGGCGTAGGCCGGGACGCCTGAGGAGCCAACCGGAGCTGCACCCCCACTCATGGCCCGCAGCAGCGGCCGGACGAGGACCAGGGCAACTACCAGGATCAGCAGTGCCGCGAGACCCTGCTTGCCGAGAGACTGCACGGTCGGGCTCTCCAGAAGTCCTGGCTCTGCCGGATCCTCACCGGCCGGGCTCTGGTAGAAGGGCATGCTGCTGACGCTGACAGCGTCACCGCGGCGTTCATCAAAGCCAACCGCGTCCCGCACCAGCTTCTGGATGGCCTCCAGCTCTGCTGCCGGAACCTTCTCTGTGGTTACGGTGCCATCGGGCGCCGTCACGCGCTTTTCGTCGATGAGCACGGCCACGGACAGGCGGCGCACTTCTCCCAGCGACTGCTTCGTGTGGCTCATGGTCCGGTCCATCTCGAAGTTCCGCGTGCTCCGGACGGACTCGTTGGCGGGGGACGCGGCGATAGTCGCGGCTGCCGCGGCTGCCGCGGCATCCGGTGGCAGCGCGGGAGTGCCGGCGGGTGGTACTGGCGGTGACGCGGCTGCAACGGCGGCCGGCGGCGGGGGCTGATTACTCAGGGCGCCCGGGATGCCACCGGCAAGTCCCGAGCCATTGTTCCGGTCTTCGGACACCTGCTCACTGCGCACGATGGTTTGGGGGTCGTAGAGTTCCTGGGTCTCTTCCCGCTGCGTGAAGTCGAGATCAGTGGTCACTGTCGTGCGCACGCGGCCGGCGCCGAGCATCGGGATCAGCAGGTTCTCGATCCGCGCCACGTAGCTGTCCTCGACCCGGCGAACGTAGTCGAGCTGCCGGGCGCTAAGGCCCAGCTCCGAGGCGTCATCCGGCGAATTAAGGAGCTTGCCGCTCTGGTCCACCACAGTGACCTGATTGGCTTCCAGCTCGGGAATGCTCGAGGCAACCAGGTGGACGATGGCGGCCACCTGGGATTCAGTGAGCGCGCGGCCCGCGTACAGCTGCAGGAGGACTGAAGCGCTGGACTGCTGCTTCTTGCCGAGGAAGACGGTGGATTTCGGGATGGCCAGGTGCACCCGGGCACCCTGGACGGGCTGGAGGCTGCCGATCGTGCGGCCCAGTTCGGTTTCCAGCGCGTGGTGGTAGCGCGCGCCTTCCATAAACTGGCTCGTCGAGAAGCCGTTGCCGCCCGCCATGATTTCGAGACCGAATCCCGAGCTCTTGGGCAGGCCCTGTTCCGCCAGTTTCAGCCGGGCCTGGTGCACCTTATCGGCGGGCACCTTGACCGCACCGGAGGCGTCGTCGAGCTCGTAGGGAATGGCAGAACTGGTGAGTACGTTGATTACTTCGCTCGATTCCTTGTCCGAGATGTTGCTGAAGAGCACGGTGTAACCGGGATCCTGCAACCAGAACGCGCCTGTCACGCCGATGGAAATACTGGCCGCCAGCCCGAGCAGAACCAGCAACTGACGCATGCCCGGCATGCGCGTCAGGTTGGCGAAGGGATTGACGAGTTGATTGTCTGCTGTAGCCATCAGTTACTCCTGCGGATCTGCCCGCTAGCCCCGCCGCGGGAGCTAGATCGGCATGTTCATGACTTCCTGGTAGGCCTCGATCAGCTTGTTGCGCACCTGGGTCATGGCCGTGAATGAGAGGCTGGCCTTCTGCATGGCCACCATCACTTCCGCGACGCTCGCGGTGTTGGTGCCCGTCTGAAAGCCTGTGGTCAGGCTCTGGGCGACGGCCTGCTGCTCGTTGACCTTGCTGATCGACTGTTCGAGGATCTTGCCGAATGTGGGGCTCCCGGCCGCCGGTGCGGGCTGGGCGAGGCCGGTTTCGGGCAAACCCAGCGTGCCCGACAGGGCCCGCATCTGGGTCAGCACCTTGTTGATTTCCATATCGCTCATGGGGAATTAACCTCCAAAGGCTCGCGCCGTTTCCCGACTGTGGGGGATGGGAATGCCAACGCTCCGCAGCCGCGCGATCTTGTAGCGGAGGGTGCGCGGGCTCACGCCGAGCAGGTCCGCGGCCTTCTGCCGGCTGCCCGCCCGCTGGAGTGCGTCGACAATCAGATGGCCCTCCACCGTGTGGAGGTTCTCGTGCAGCAGCGGTTCCTCGGCAGTGGCAGGCCGTCCGGGGTTAGCCTTGACGGCTGGCCCGGCGCTGACCGGCAGTTCGAAGCGCAGGTCCCTCACGCGGATGACGTTGCCGCTGCAGAGGATCACGGCTCTCTGGAGCGTGTTCTGCAACTCCCGGACGTTGCCGGGCCAGCGCTGGCTGGTCAGCGCGCTGAGGGCGTCGTCGGCCAGCGTGGGCACCGGACGGGAACCCCCGGTCGCTTTCTGCAGAAAATAGCGGGCCAGTGGCACGATGTCGGCCGGGCGGTCCCGAAGTGGCGGCGTCGTGAGCGGGAACACGCTCAGGCGGTAGTAGAGGTCCTCGCGAAACCGGCCGGCCGCTACCTGTTCCCGCAGGTCCCGGTTGGTCGTCGCCACGATCCGGACGTTGAGGCGAATCGGCGCGCGCCCCCCGATACGGTCCACTTCCTTCTCCTGCAGGACGCGCAGCAGCTTGGCCTGCAGTCCGATGTCGAGTTCGCTGATTTCGTCGAGCAGCAGCGTGCCGCCCTGGGCCTGCTCAAATTTGCCGGGTCGAGCCTCATGGGCGCCGGTGAAGGCGCCCTTTTCGTGGCCGAAGAGCAGCGCCTCCAGCATGTTCTCGGGGATCGCGGCGCAGTTCACCGCCACGAAGGGACCATCGGCCCGATTGGAAAGTCTGTGCAGCAGCCTTGCCAGCACTTCCTTGCCTGTGCCGCTCTCGCCGCTGATGAGTACCGTGGTGTCCGAGGCCGCCACGTGGCTCGCCAGCGTCACCAGCTCGACGCTGGCCGGGTCGGCGATCACCAGGTCGTAGGGTGAACTCGCGGTGGCGGGCGCCAGTTGCCGGAGGCGTTTGATCAGGGCAGAGGGCGGAAAGGGCTTGACCAGGTAGTCGCTGGCGCCTTCCAGCATGCACCGCACGGCGTTCTCGATGCTGCCGTGGGCAGTGATCATCAGGACCGGCAGATGCGGGCGGATTTCCCGGATCGCCGTGAGCAGGGCAAAGCCGTCCATGGGCCGCATCTGGTAGTCGGTGACCACGGCCCTGAAGGTCACAGACTTCTGCAGGGCCTCGAGGGCAGCGGCACCATCGGCCGCCGTGACGACCTCGTACTCGGCCAGACGCAGCGTTTCCGCCAGCGCCTCGCGGAGGGTGGCGTCGTCTTCGACGAGCAGAATGGGGTTCGTCTTGTTCATGCCGCCTGATGCTCCCTGAGTTGGTCGATACCGGCTGCCAGCGGCAGACGCAGGACGAAACACGCGCCGCGGCCCTCCCGGCCTGCGTGGTCCGGACTCTCCAAGCGAACCTCACCGCCGTGGGCCTCCGCGACGGAGCGGACTACCGCAAGGCCAAGACCTGTGCCTTCCGGTCGGGTCGTGAAGAACGGCTCAAAGATGCGCTGGCGCAGGGCCTGGGCGACGCCCGGCCCGTTGTCCGTGACGCGGATCTCCGCAGCGGCACCGGTAACCAGCGTTTCCAGGCGTACAGCAGCGGAAGCACCGGCTGCCTGAAGGGCATTGCTGACCAGATTCAGTACGGCGCCGACGAGTGCTTCGCGGCTGCCGCAGATCACGGCGTTCTGTGGTGGTTCGGTGACCTCGAGTTGCTGGCCCGGACGGAGGAGGGCGTGTGCCGCGTTGTTCACGGCCAGCGTGATGTCAGTCAGTGCCACTGGCGCGTCGCTGGCGGTCGCGCCGCGGGCAAAACCCAGCATGTCGCTGACCAGTTTCTCGAGGTCGTTCAGGCAGCCAATCGCCCGGCCCAGCAGTTCATCCCGGCGCTGTGGGGTGAGGCCCTG
>JAWXBX010000161.1:0-11288 GCA_034440415.1 Gemmatimonadota bacterium
CTACCCCTGCTCCCTGCCACCTGCTCCCTGCTCCCTGCCACCTATCGCCCCACCGACCCCACCAGTGCATCCAGCCGCAGCCACCCTTCTGGCGTCAGGCGGACCCGATCACTCACCCGCGCCGCCCACCCTTCCCGCTCCCAGCGGGCGACGGTCGCGGCGGGAAGTGCGGCGACCGGCAAGCCCTGGTCGGTGCGGAGCCCCAGGTAGGTGTCTTCGAGCTGTACCATGGCGGGATCGAGCCGTTCTTCCCCAGCCACGGTGCTCCCGCCGGCTCCAATGGCCCGCTCCCACTCGGCCCACTCCCGGATATTCCACCAGCGGCGATTGCCCGCGGCGCTGTGCGCCGAGGGGCCGAGCCCCAGATAGGCGGCCCGCCGCCAGTAGGCGCTGTTGTGCACGGCGGCCCGCCCGGGACGGCCGTAGTTGGAGACCTCGTAATGCAGGTACCCAGCGTGGGTGAGTCGCTCGTGCGCCAGCAGGAATTCGGTGGCGTACCGTTCATCGGGGGTGGGCCGCGCCTCGCCCCGGTCGACCCAGCGGCCGAGCGGGGTGTGTGGCTCCACGGTGAGGCCGTAGAGCGACAGGTGCTCGGGCTCGAGCGCGAGCGCCTGCTCCAGGTCGGCGGACCAGTCACGATTCAGCTCGGCGGGCAGGGCGTAGATCAGATCCAGCGACAGGTTGGTGATGCCGGCTGTCCGGAGCACGGCGACGGCGCGTGCGGTGTCCTCCGCGCCATGGGTCCGGTGCATCCAGCGGAGCACCACCGGATCAAACGCCTGGGCCCCGAGCGACACCCGATTGACGCCGGCGGCCTTCCAGGCAGCGGCAAGTTCGGCCGACACATCCTCGGGATTGGCCTCAAGGGTGACTTCGGCGATGGGGGCGAGCGGGCGTTCTTGCAGGAGAGTCCGTAGGAGGCGAGTGATGGCCTTGGGCGATAGGCGGGACGGCGTCCCTCCCCCGAAATAGATGGTGCGGAAGGCGGGAGTTTCGGCCCAGGGCGCGCTCCTTCGGGCGCGATCCCACTCCGCGAGGATCGCGTCAACGAAGGCTTCGGAGGGGACTTCCCGCCGCACTGCGATGGCGAAATCGCAGTAGCTGCACCGTCGGGCACAGAAGGGAACATGCAGGTAGAGGTGCATCGCGGATCAATAGTAGCGCCGCCTCGGGTTGACAGCCCCTCCAAAGCTTCGCATAGTACCGGCCTCGGGGGCCTGCCCGCCCCGGTCCTACCAACTCAGCCAGGGGGTTCCGTGTTCAACGCTCCGTCCGTGCGTCTACGCCTCGTGCTCGCGGCGATGGCAGGGTGCTTGGTTCTGCCGTCGGTCGCGACGGCCCAGCTCCGCACCGAGATCACCCCATTCGTCGCCAGCTACTACGGCCTCACCCACATCGCGACGGGCACGGGCCTATTCAACGCCGGCGTTCCGTTCAGTATCGATCAGAAGAATGCCGCCGCCTTTGGCCTGCGGATTACGATTCCGGTGGGAGCGCGCCTGGCCCTTGAAGGGGAGTTCAGCTATGCCACGAGCGGAGTCAGCGCCACCGAGGATACTCTCTTCGGTCCCGGGCTCGACGGCGGCTTGTCCCAGAGCGGCAACATCATCTTCGGGAGCGTGCGCGCCGTATTCACCCCCCGGCGCAGCAATCTCTTCCTGCTCGCCGGCCCCGCTGTCGTCAAGCGCGGCGGGGACTCATGGAAAGGCATCGACAGTGGCGACATCACCGACTTCGGCGGCGTCGTGGGTTTCGGGGTACGCGCGAACGTGACCCCGAAGTTCCGGATCAACTTCACTGCGGAAGCCTATCTGTACTCCTTCGACGCGTTCCCGGGAGTCGGGACAGACCCGAAGTTCCAGGCGGACTTCCTCGTGGGTCTGGGAATCCCGATCTCACTCGGCGGGCGCTAGTCCTTCCGCCTGAGGTACCGCTGCCAGGAATGCCGGCGGTAGCCGCGGGGCCGTAGGCGGTACCTGACGACCGGGGCGGTAGGCCCCAGGCGATAGGCGGAACAAGCACAGCAGGAAGAGCGCTTGGCTCTGCCTGCTGTTCTTCGTTTCCCGCACCCTGCCGCCTGCCCCAGACCGCCCATCGCCGCTGTCCGAACCGTCGTTACTCTCCGACTGGACCCGGCGTCCCCCGCGCTGTCGTCACGCCATCACCGAGCTGGCCCTTGTCGTTCCGGCCCCAGCACTGCGCCGCGCCGTGAGTCATGCCGCAGCTGTGGCCGTCCCCGGCAGAGATCGTGGTGAACCCGCCACCGACAACGGACACCGGCTTGTTCCGGTCGACCTTGGAGCCGTCGCCCAGTTGACCGGCCTTGTTGCCACCCCAGCAGAACGCCTCGCCGCCACTGGTGATCGCGCACGAGTGGCCGCCCCCGGCACTGATCTCCACAAAGCTCTGAGGGGAACCTACCGGCACCGGCGTGGCACGGTCGCTCTTTGAGCCGTCGCCGAGCTGCCCCCGCTGGTTGCCACCCCAGCAGTAGGCCTTGCCCGATGTGGTGAGTGCGCAAGTGTGCTGCCCCCCGGCGGCAATCCGGCTGAACTTGAGCTCGCCGGAGACATCGATCGGCTCGGGCTGCTGCTCCTGGCTCCCCATGCCGAGCTGGCCGGAGAAGCCGTCGCCCCAGCAATAGGCCTTGGCCGCGGCGGTGACGCCGCAGGTGTGGTTGTCGCCGGCGCTGAGGGCGGTGAACGACAGCCCGCCCTTGACCGCCACCGGCCGCTTGCGGTCGCTGGTGGAGCCGTCGCCTAACTGGCCCGACGTGTTCTTGCCCCAGCACCAGGCCTTGCCGCCGGTCAGGCCGCAGCTGTGACTGTCGCCGACGGTGATGGCGGAGAAGCTCAGGCCACCATCCACCGCGGCTGCGCTGCTCGATGCAGCGGACGACCCATTGCCGAGCTGGCCGAGCTTGTTCCCACCCCAGCAGACCGCCTGCCCGCCACCCAGCAGGCCGCAGGCGTGCAACTGGCCGACGTCGACGCTCGTCATCCCCGCGGTCCCCTCGATGAGCAGGAGTGCCGGCGATCCCGCTCCCCAGCACACCGCCCCGCCCTGCGCCACGCCACAGGAAATGACGCTACCCGCCTCCACACCTCGGCGCGGCAGGAGGGCGTTGCCGGCTGCGCCCGTCGCCGGCGGCGTGGTCGGCGTCTCCTTCTCCTTCGGCGGAGTCGTCGGTATCACCGTTACCACCGGCGGGGGGAGCTGCTGCGCTGGCGGGCTCGGTGGCGGCGGAGCCTGCACCGTGATCGTCGCCGTGGCGAATTTGCCTTCGCTCTCCGCCCGGATCTCGGCGGTACCGGCCGCGACCGCCGCGATGACGCCGGATTGGGTCACCGTGGCGACCCGCTCCTGACTCGAACTCCAGCTGATGGTCCGGTCGGCGAGTGCAGTGGCCTTGGCATCACGGGCGGTGGCGGTCCAGCTCGTCGTTTCGCCCACCTTGAGAGTGCGCACCGCGCTGGTCAGGGCGACAGACCCCACCGCGATCACGGGCTTCTTGGCCGGCGTGACGGTGAGCTTCACCGAGGCGGACTTGCCCTCCGCGCTGGCGGTGATCGTGGTCGCGCCTTCCGCGAGCCCGGTCACCAGGCCGTACTTTGAGACCGCTGCGACGCGGGCATCGGCACTGCTCCAGGCGAGGTCGCGATCGGCGAGCTCGTTGCCCTTCGCATCCCGTGTCCCGCCAAAGAGCTGCACCTCTTCTCCCGCCACGACCGACGCACTCCCTGGCGTGATGAGGACTTTCGCGACAGCAACAGGCGCGGCAACAGGAACGGGTGCAGGCGCAGTCGGCGCCGGGCGCGGGGCGTTGACCGTGATCCTGCTCTCGGCACTCTTCCCTTCGCTGCTCGCCGAGATGGTCGAGGTACCCGGTCCGACCGCGCTCACCAAGCCCACCGACGAGACCAGGGCCACTTGCGGATCGCTGGTGCTCCAGACGATCGCCCGGTCGGATAGCGTGGTTCCCTTCGCATCGGCGGCGCGGGCGACCAGGGTGATGGTCTCCCCAACCTCGACGGCCTTGCCACCGCCGGTGAGGGAGACGGTCGCAACCTGGGCGGGAAGATCGCTGCCTGCGGCCTCGACACTGAGCGGCGCAGTGGCCGACTGGCCCTCGCTACTCGCGGTGATCGTCACCGACCCCGCCTTGCGGCCGGTGACCGCCCCGACCGCGGACACCACGGCAACCGAGGGGTCGCTTGAAGTCCAGGTGACGGAACGGCTGTTCAGCTCCTGGCCCGCCGCATCCCGCAGCACGACCGACAGCTGCTCGGTGCGCCCCACGGCGAGCGCCTCGGCGGCGCCATTGATCGCGACCTGCGCGACCGGAGCGGGCGGTGCCGGCGCGATGGGTGCCGCAGGGATGACCACGTCCGGGCTGCCGCGGTTCATCATGGCAAAGGCAACCGCCGCGATCACCGCCAGGCCGACGACGGCCCCGATCAGCTTGCCCTTGCCCCCGGCGGCAGGCGCTGGAACGGCAGTAGACGTTGGAGCGGCAGTGGACCTTGGAGCGGCGCGAGGCGATGCGACAACCGGCGGAGCAGCGGCGCTGGGCGGGGGCGGCGCCACTTCGGCATCACGGCGGGTGGCGACCGGCGGTGGTACCACCACCGTGGCCACCGGCACGACGGCCTTCGGCATCACCTCTGTCGGCACCTCGGGAGCCACCGGCGGCGGCACACTGATGGTGAGGCTCGCCTGCGCCTTCTGACCCTCCACCGTGGCGGTGATGATCGCCTGGCCCGCGCCCTTCGCGGAGATCACGCCAGCCGCGCTGACCGCGAGGATCTCGCCAGCGCTCGTCGTCCATGCCACGTCCCGCCCGGTCAGAACATGACCCTTCGCATCCTTCACGACGGCGTGGAGCGTCGCCGATGCTCCAGCTGCGAGCGCCGCCGGCATGCCGTCGATCACGACACTCGCCGCCGGCACCGGCTTGATCGTGAGGCTGATGCTGGCGCCCTTCCCCTCCGACTCCACCGTCACCTTGGCGCTCCCGGCGCCCATGCCGGTCAGGAGACCGCTCGCCGTGACGGTGGCGATGGCCGGCGACGACGACGACCACTTGAGTTCCCGGCCGGTGAGCGGTCGGCCCCGGCCGTCGGTGAGGGCCGCCTGCAGCTGCACCCGCTCGCCGGCCACCAGCGGGTCCGGCTGCGTGAGGGTCACCGCGGCTACGGGCGCCCGTGTCACCCGCACGGTCACAGTCGCGGACTTCCCCTCCGCTTCCGCGGTAATCTGCGCGGTCCCGTCGGAGAGACCGGTCACCACACCCGAGGAGGCGACGGTGACCACCTTGTCCGCAGCCGAGCGCCACGTCAGGGCGCGGCCCGCGAGGGTCCGGCCTTTTCCGTCGGTCAGCGTCGCCGCCAGCGCGATGCTGTCGCCCACCACAACGGCCGGCTCGGCGGGCGCAATGGCGATCGCCGCAACCGGTGCCGGCAGGATCGTCAGCGCCACGCTGCCGCGCACCACTTCGATCTCGGCGACGACCTCGACCCGGCCCGGCTCAGTCGCGGTGACCAAGCCGGTGTCGTCGATCGCCGCGAGGCCGGTATTGCTTGTGCTCCAGCGCACCGTCCGGTCGCGGAGTACGCCGCCGTGCTCATCCCGCGGCGTCGCGGAAAACTGGAGCGACCCGCCCGCGGCCACCGAGCCGTTGGCGGGCACAACAGCCACACTCGCCACCGGTACCGGTGTGATGGTGAGCTGAGCCGTTCCGGTGGCGCCCTCGGCGGTCGCCGTGATCGTCACGCTGCCCGCGCCCCGGGCGGTGACAAGGCCGGTCGGGGAGACGGTCGCCAGCGCAACATCGCTCGACGCCCATTTCACGGAATGGCCCACCGCCGTTCCGCCCTGGCCGCGCGGCGTGGCCGTCAGCTGGAGGCTGTCGCCGGAATGGAGATCGCTCTTGGCCGGCACGATGCTGACCGCAGTGATGCGCGGCGCCGGTATCGGCGTCGTCATTGCCTCGGCGGCGGAGGCGCGGGTGCGCGGCAGCGGTGTGGTGGCGTCGTCCACCATGGGGCGGGTCTTGCCGCGCGGCACCGGACTTGAGGGTGGCGGCGTCACCGCATCGAGCAGTTTCCGGTTGGAGTCGCGCCGGACGATCTCCAGCAGCTGCAGCCGCACCGGATCCTCGTGCGCGAGCGGTTGCGCGGCCATGCCGACGAGCGCGTCGTCCAGCGAGGGCCAGCGCTGGTCCGGCCCCTTCTCCAGCATCCGCATCACCGCCGCGGCCAATTCCAGCGGGCAGTCGGGCCGGACTTCGGTGAGCGGTTTGGGCTTCTCGTGGAAGTGGGCGAACATCATCGCCATCGCCGAATCGCCCTCGAAGGGCTGCTTGCCGGTGATCATCTCGTAGGCGACGATTCCCAGCGAGTACTGGTCCGATTTGCCGGTGATGTCCTTGGCAGCGCACTGCTCGGGGCTCATGTACGACGGCGTGCCGACCGCGATCCCGGTCATGGTGAGGCCGCGGTTCTCCGCCACCTTGGCGATGCCGAAGTCGGTGACGACCGACCAGCCCTCCTCGTCGATCATGATGTTGGCCGGCTTCACGTCGCGATGCACGATACCGTGCCGGTGGGCGTACCCCAGCGCGCTGCCCACCTGCTGCAACATCGCCTTGACCATCGGAATGGGCATCGGGCCCAGATCCTTGATGATCGCCTCGAGCGAGCGGCCGGCGATGAACTTCATCACGAAGAAGAGCGTCTTGCCGGCGCTCTTCACGGTGTAGATCGGGATGATGTGGGGGTGACTCAGGTTGGCCGCGGTGCGGGCCTCGCGCTTGAAGCGCTCCGCCATCCCCTCGCCCATGAGGTGCAGCGCCGGCGACATCACCTTGATGGCGACCTTGCGGTCCAGCGCGATCTCATGGGCGAGGTAGACCGTCGCCATACCGCCGCGGCCGAGCTCGCGGTGAATCACATACTCGCCCAGCGTGGCGGCCCGGAGCAACGCGAGGAGTTCCTCGCTGGCATCCTTCTCCTGCGCCGCCGGCATCATGGCCGTGGCCACGCTCCCCTGCTCACCCGACACATCGGAGCCGCACTTCATGCAGAAGCGCGCCCCCGGGGGGATGGGTTCACCGCAGCGAGCGCAGGAGAGGTTTGGCGGAGCCGTCATCTATGGGGTCAAGTGGTTTGGCTCCTTCAATCTAGCAGGCTGTCCCCTCGCTTCAATGTCCCGCCCGGTCCCACCGGATCAGACCACCATCCTGACGGATCAGGCCGCGGAATTCGAGCATCGACAGCGCCGAGAGGGCAAGGGACGTCGGAAGGCCGGAACGCAACACCAGCAGGTCGATCGGCGCGGAGCCGGCCCGCAGTGCCTCGGCCACGCGCCGTTCGGCGTCGGGGAGGTCGGCGGGGAGTTCCGGAGGGTCCGGCGAGGGCGTCCGCCTACCGCCATTCTTCGCTCCGATGCGCTCTGATTCGCGCCCCGCCACTCCTGGCGCAGCAAGAGCGTGTCGAGAAGCCGCGCCCGCTTCCGGAAAATGCCGCAGCAGATCCCCCAGTTCAATCAGCGGCTCCGCGCCATCCTGGATCAGCCGGTTGGTACCGACCGAAGTCGGGCTGGTGATGTTGCCCGGCAGCGCCATGACATCCCGCCCCTGCGTGAGCGCAGTGCCGACCGTGATCAGCGTGCCTGACCCCGCTGCTGCTTCGATCACCACCGTCACCCGTGCCAGTCCGCTGATCAGGCGATTGCGCCGGGGAAAGGCGCCGACGCCCGGTCGTTCGCCCGGTGGGAACTCGGTGAGCAGCAGCCCATGACGGGCGACACCGGCATACAGCTCCCGGTTGGCGGCGGGATAGATCACACCGAGCCCGTTGCCCAGAATGCCGATGGTCGGTCCCCCGACATCGAGGGCGGCGCGATGGGCGATGGCATCGAGCCCCCGGGCCATGCCGCTGACCACGACGATACCCGCTCCCGCTGCCGCCTCGGCGATCATCCGACAGACCTCGCCGCCATAGGCCGAATGATCCCGGCTGCCGACCACCGCCACCGCCGGGCGGTGGAGCAGCGTGAGATCGCCGACGGCGAAGAGCAGGGGCGGTGGATCGGGAATCTGGCGCAGGAGCGGGGGGAAGTCGTCGTCGATTGGCAGCAGGACGTGGGCCTGCATGGCCTCGATCTGTGCGAGCAGCGCCACCCCGGTGGCGGGAGTGGCTTGAGAAATCGCCGTGGCGGCGGCACGGGAAATACCGGGCACGGTGCCCAAAAACGCGAACGGCGCCGAAAGGGCGCCGAGTGCGGTGTGGCAGTGGGTCAGGAGTTCGGCGAGTCGAGCGGGGCCAATCCCGGGCACCAGCGCGAGCGCCACATAGGCGGCGCGTTCGTCGGCTACGGCCATCGCTCCGGGTCCCGGGCGGCTTCCGCGTGCGCCACGTCCTGCTTGCGGATGGAATCGACCGCCTTCCAGAGCCAGGCCGTCAGCGCTTCGAGACCGCTGCCGGACACGGCGCTGAAGCTGAGCTGCGCCATCGCCTGGGGCGCAACGATCGGGGGGAGTGGCTGATCCGCGGCGAGCAGGTCCCGCTTGGACAGCAGCACGATGAACGGCTTTTCCGCCAGCGTCTCGCTGTAGGACCGGATCTCGTGGCGCAGCTGATCGAAGACCGCCTGCGGATCGGGGGCATCAAGCGGAATCAGGAACGCCAGCAGCCGGGTGCGCTCGACATGCTGGAGGAAGCGGAGCCCCAGGCCCTTGCCGGTGTGCGCCCCTTCAATGATGCCGGGAATGTCGGCGACCACAAACGTTCGGTTGTCGGACAGCCCGACGACGCCGAGGTTCGGCTCCAGGGTGGTGAAGGGGTAGTCGGCGATCTTGGGCCGGGCCGCCGAGATGACGGAGAGCAGCGTGCTCTTTCCGGCATTGGGCTCGCCCACCAGCCCGACGTCGGCGATGAGCTTGAGCACCAGGTCGATCTGGCGGTCTTCCCCCTCGCCCCCCGGCTCCCACTCCCGCGGCGCCTGGTGGGTGGCCGACATGAAATGGTAGTTCCCCCGTCCACCAGCTCCACCCCGGGCGATCAGCATCTCGTCGCCGTCGTGCAGAACCTCGCCAATGGTGTCGCCGGTGACGGTGTGCTTCACGATGGTCCCGGGCGGTACCGGCAGGTAGAGGTCCTGCCCGCCGGCGCCGGTCATCGTCTTCCCCTTGCCGTGCACCCCGCGCTCCGCCTTCCAGACGGTGCGGTAGCGGTAGTCGAGCAGCGTGGCGAGATTCGCGTCGGCCCGGAGGTAGATCGAGCCGCCCCGTCCCCCGTCGCCGCCGTCCGGCCCGCCCTTGGGCTTGTACTTGAACCGGGCAAAGGAGCTGGCGCCGGATCCGCCGGCGCCGGCTGCGACCCGGATGGTGACCTGATCAACAAACATGGGCAGCCACCTTCACTCTTCCGGTTCCCAGCCATCCCGTACGGTCTGCCATAATTCCTTGATCTTCTTCCATTGGTCGTACGAGAGCAGCGGGTTCACGACGCCCAGGGCGCCATCCACCTGCTTGAAGGTGGCGCCGGCGTGCAGCGCACCGCGGAGGTGCGAATGCAGCTGACGCGGTGTCTCCAGCACCGCGGTCTGGGCGACGATGCACAGCTCCCGTCGCATCAGGTCGAGGCCGGAACGCGACATCGTCCGGCCATAGCCCTCGGTGATCATCCAGGAGTCGAGCGCGGGGTGGAGCTCCTTCACGTTGGCCCGCAGCCGGCGATAATTGGCGCCGTAGACGATCTCGCAGGTGACTTCGCCGCGCCGGGTCCACTCGGCGACCGCCGCGTAGTCGGCGTCAGGGTCGGTGGCGGGCGCCGCCACCCGGCCGGTCTTCCGCCAGATCGAGACGGCAATGAGCGTCCGCGGATAACCCACCATCAGGGTGGACTGCAGCAGCAGCTCTTCGACCCAGGGAATCGGCACCTGATTGGCGCGACAACCGGACGCCCCATTGCGCAGGTCCGGCTCGTAGCCCTGGGCAATCGCGGCCGCGAAGCGGACGAGGTGCAGCGTTGGTGGATCGAGCAGGTCCTGCCTGGACATCAGTGTCGCGCCCTTCCGCCGTGAAGTTGGTGCCGAATTGCTTCGCTGCTAGTCCCAAAAACGCACGGCCCCCGTTGCCCGGAGTGTACCGGTCACCGTCCCACGGGTGTTGACCGTCGGCAGCTCGACGTGCCGGACCAGGCTGGCTGGCGCCTGATCGAGATCGAGTGGCACGAAGCCGTGATCGGCCAGCTGTCGGAGAACAGCGAGCAGCGCCGGCCCCGAACTGCGCATGTCGCCGTCGGCCACCTTCAGCGCCACTCCCAAGCCGGCGGCGGGAATCGCCGCGCAGTGGATCCCGTCGGCGCCCACCTTGGCGAGGATCGCCCCGCCGGTCGCCTCATTGAGGTCGGTGCAGATCCGGCCCGTCCCCGCAATCAGCCCCGGATGCGCCGCCATGGCGCTGCGCAACCGGGCCATGGCCGGATCGGTCGACGCCGCAAATCGGGCGTAGGCCAGGGCCATCGCGCGCAGCGGCACCCCGAAGCAGACCACGGTGCAGCCATCCACTCCGAATCGCATCTGATCGGCGGGGACGTCGGTCCACCGCTCGATCTCGGCCAGGATGCGCTGCTGCACCGGGTGACCGGCCCGCTCGTAGCCGGCCAGCGGCCAGTCGTGCGCCAGCGCCAGGGCGAGCATGCCGACATGCTTGCCGGAGCAGTTGCTCCAGCGCGGGCCGATCGTGAGGCCATGCCGGAGCGCATGTTCGTACACCTGACTCGACAGCGGCGGGTGCGGACCGCAGGCCAGCGCCTGCTCGCCGAGCTCTGCCTTCTTCAGCATCGACTCCGCCACCTGGATGTGCACCGGTTCGCTCGAATGCGACGCGCAGGCCAGGGCCAATTCCCTCGAATCGAACCCGAACCGGTCCGCGGCTCCATCGGCCACCAGCGGGAAGGCCTGGAACGGCTTGGCTGCGGAGCGCCAGAAGGTGACCCGGTCCGGGGCCCCGGCGCTCGCGACCAGCCGTCCCGCATGGTCGACGACGGCCACCGAGACCCGGTGGACCGACTCGACCAGATCGCCCCGGATCGACTCGACTCTCAAGTGGTCGGACATGGGGGAGCAAAATAGCAGGGGGGAGACGCCAATAGGGCAAATGCAATACTCGGGGTAGCGCGGAGCCATTGCTCCGCGCCCATTGCTCCGCGCCCATTGCTCCGCGCCCATTGCTCCGCGCCCATTGCTCCGCGCCCATTGCTCCGCGCCCATTGCTCCGCGCC
>JAWXBX010000162.1:0-7675 GCA_034440415.1 Gemmatimonadota bacterium
GGGAGACGCGGCATGGACCTGACTGCGGAACAGGAGACCGCGCCGAGCATGGCGGAGCGGGCCCCTCGACGGGGTATCGGCTACGCCCTGCTCGCCGCGCTGCTGTTCGGCGTCAGCACGCCGCTGGCCAAGGGGTTGCTCATCGGACTTTCCCCCCAGGTCCTCGCCGGCCTGCTCTACCTTGGCTCCGGCCTCGGTCTTGGCGCGCTCTGGCTCATACGTCGTCGTGCCGGGCGCGTGGCGGAGGCGGCGCTCAGCCGGCGGGACCTCTCCCCTGGATGGTCGGCGCGATCGGCTTTGGCGGCGTGCTCGGCCCGCTGCTGCTGCTGGTCGGCCTCGCACACACCCCTGCCTCCGCCGCCTCCCTGCTGCTCAACCTCGAGGGAGTGCTGACGGCCGCGCTGGCGTGGATTGTCTTCCGGTAGAATGTGGACCGGCGCATCCTGCTCGGCATGGCGGTGATCGGGCCGGCGGGGCGCTGCTGGCGAACGAGGGGCGGCTGGCGTGGGGAGGGATGACGGGGCCGCTCGCGACTGCGAGGGCCTGTCTCTGCTGGGCGCTGGACAACAACCTCACCCAGAAAGTTTCTGCCAGCGATCCACTCGAGATTGCCGCGCTCAAAGGCGGAGTCGCCGGAACGCGACCGGAGCGTGTTTGTCCACCGCGCCGTTCGTGGGTGCCATCCTCTCGCTGGTCCTCTGGCGCGAGCCGCTCACGGGCAGCCTGCTCGCGGCGGGCGGGCTCATGGCGTGCGGCGTCTGGCTGCATCTGACCGAGCGCCACGTGCACCACCACAGCCACGCACCGCTGCGGCACACCCACCAGCATGTCCACGACGCCCACCACCTTCACGCGCATGGGCCTGGCGATCCCACCACCGAGCCGCACAGTCATTCCCACAGCCATGCGCCGCTGGTGCATGCGCATCCGCACTACCCCGACATCCACCACCGGCACACGCACGACTGACGGTCCGGCGCACGGCTGCAGGCGCACCTCTGCGCCACCCGATCGCTCTCCTCAGGCTGGGTTCGCCGGCGGGGCTACGCGCGAACCGAACAGCCAGTAGAGCGCCGGCAGCACCACCATATTGAGCGCCGTGGCCGAGAGGAGCCCACCAAGGATGACGATCGCCATAGGGGTCTGCAGCTCGTTGCCGGGCTTCCCGCCGCCCAGCGCCAGGGGAATCAGCGCCAGCCCCGCGGTCAGGGCGGTCATGAAGATGGGGGAGAGCCGCTCCAGCGAGCCACGCACGATGGCCTCGCGCAGGTCGCATCCTTCGGCCAGCAACCGCTGGTAGTGGGCCACGAGCAGGATCCCGTTCCGAGTCGCGATGCCGAAGAGCGTCACGAACCCGACGAGTGATGCGATGCTGACCACGCGGGTCGTGAGGAACACCGCAGCCACACCGCCGATGAGAGCCAGCGGAAGGTTCGCCATGATCAGGGTGGCGGCACGGGCCGAGCGGAATTCGCTGAAGAGAATCAGGAAGATCGCGGCGATGGCGATGAGCGAGAGGCTCAGGATGGTGCGAGTGGCCTCCTCCTGACTCTCGAACTGGCCACCGTAGGAGAGATGATAGCCGGCCGGAAGCGTGACCCGTTCGGCGACGCGGCGCTGGATCTCGGCGACGGTGCTGCCGAGGTCCCGGCCGCTCACATTGGCCTGGATGACGATCTTGCGCTGCACATTCTCGCGCGAGACAGTGTTCGGCCCGCGATCCACCACGATCTCGGCGAGCTGGGAGAGCGGTGCGCGGACGCCGATCGGGGTATCCAGCATGACATTGGCGATCGCCTCGGCGCTGGAGCGGAGCGCCGCCGGAAAGCGCACCACGAGGTCGTAGCTCCGGCCCTCCTCCAGGACCGACGAGACCACTTCGCCGTTGAAGGCGACGTCGATGGCCTCGGCGAGCGCCCCGACGGTCATCCCGTATTTGGCCAGCGCCAGCCGGTCGCCGCGGATGCGGAGCTGGGGCACATCGATCTGCTGATCGAGCTGGAGATCGACGACACCGGGGATCCCAGTCATGGCGTCGCGCACCCGGGCGCCGACCTGGCGCAGTTCGTAGAGGTCGGGCCCGAAGAGCTTGACGGCGATATTCGCCCGCGTCCCCGACAGCATGTGGTCGATACGGTGACCGATCGGCTGGCCGATGGTGACGTTAGTGCCCGGGATGGCGGTGAACTGCTGGCGAAGCTCCGCGAGGGCCATCTCCTTGTCGATGTCCGGCTTCAGCGTGACGTCGATCTCCGCCGCATTGACTCCCTGCGCGTGCTCGTCCAGTTCCGCCCGACCCTGGCGCCGATCGGTATTCACCACGGCGGGACTCGCGAGGAGGATCTCCTCCACCCGGCGTCCGATGGCGCTCGATTCGTCAAGCGACGTGCCGGGTACCGTCACGACCGACACCGTGAGCGCCCCCTCGTTGAACTCGGGCAGGAAGGCGCTGCCCAGCCACGGGAGGGTCGCGATCGTGAGCAGCAGCGCGAGGCCGGCACCGGCGAGGACCAGCCGTGGACGGGCGAGGACCACTTCGAGGGTCGAGGCATAGCCCCGCTTGAGCCAGGTGACCAGGCGGCTCTCCTGTTCCTCCTGCACCGCCCGCGCCTGGGGCAGCAGATAGAGGCAGAGCACCGGCGTGACCGTCACGGCGACAATCAGCGAGGCGAGAATCGAGACGACATAGGCGAAGCCGAGGGGACGGAGCAGGCGCCCTTCCACCCCGTCAAGGAAGAAGAGCGGCAGGAAGACAACGATGATGATGAGGGTGGCGTTGACGATCGAGGCGCGGATCTCGCGCGACGCTTCATAGACCACCGCGAGTGCGGGGCGCTGATCCGCCGCGGGACGGTGATGATTCTCCTTCAGCCGGCGGAAGACGTTCTCGACATCGATGATCGCATCGTCGACCAGTGCCCCGATCGCGATAGCCATCCCGCCGAGGGTCATGGTATTGATGGTGATGCCGAGGAGCCGCATGGCGAAGATCGCCACGACGAGCGAGAGCGGGATGGCGACGATCGAGATGGCGGTCGCGCGGAAGTTCCACAGGAAGAGGAAGAGGACGATCACGACGAAGATGGCCCCATCCCGCAGGGCGGCGATGACATTGTCGATGGCCACGCGGATGAAGCTGGCCTGGCGGAAGAGCTCGGTGTGCACCTCCATGTCCTGCGGCAATGTCCGCTGGACATCGGCGAGTTCCTGTTCGATCCGTGCGGTCAGGTCGAGGGTGTTGGCCCCGGGCTGCTTCTGCACCGCCAGCACGACGCCGGGCCGGGCATTGATCGACCCGTCGCCGTACTTCGGCGCCGCGCCGACGGTGATCTCGGCGACCTGGTCCAGCAGGACCGGCGTGCCGTGGCGCACGGCAACCACGGTGTGGGCGATGTCCTCAACCCCCCGGATCCGTCCGATCCCGCGAATCACGTACTCCTGGCCGCGGTCCATGTAGACGCCGCCAGACGCATTCGCGTTCGATCCGCGCGCCGCGACCAGCACATCGGCGAGGGTGACGCCCGCCGAGCGCATCCGCGCGGGATCGGCGAGGACCTGGTACTGCTTGACCTCGCCTCCGATCGGAATGACCTGGGCGACACCGGAGACGGCGAGCAGGCGGCGGCGGATGGTCCAGTCGGCGACGCCGCGGAGCTCCTGCGGTGTCTGGGGTCCGGTGAGGCCGATCATCATGATCTCGCCCATCACGGAGGACACCGGCGCGAGCAGCGGTGGTGCCACGCCGTCCGGCAGCGCACCGGCGACGGTCTGCAGTTTCTCCGAGACGATCTGGCGGTCGCGGAAGATGTCGGTGCCCCAGTCAAACTCCACCCACACCACCGAGATCCCCTGGGCGGTCGAGGAGCGGACCCGTCGCACGCCGGTCGCGCCGTTGACGGCGGTCTCGATGGGAAAGGTGACCAGCGCCTCGACCTCCTCCGGGGCCATGCCATGCGCCTCGGTGAGCACGGTGACGGTCGGCGCGGTGAGGTCGGGAAAGACATCCACCGGCATGCGGGAGGCGGTCCAGGCGCCGGTGATGAGCAGCAGGCTGGCGGCCGCGAGGACGAGCACGCGGTTCCGCAGGGACCAGGCGATCAGCTGATTGAGCATGGCGGATGGCTCCTAGTGCTCGTGGCCGTGGGCGGGCACGGCGGTGGAGAGCGACGCCAGTCTGACCTGGTACGCAGCACCGGTGACCACGCGCTCGCCGGGGTTGAGTCCGCCGAGGATGACAACCCGTTCTCCATCGCGACCACCGATAGTGAGTTCGCGCTTCTCGAAGTGTTCACCATCCACTTCGACATAGGCGATGGGCCGGCCATCCTCATCCAGGACGGCGGAGATGGGAATCACCATCCCCTTGAGCCGCTGTCCGGTGCGGACACCGATGCGGGCATTGGTACCGATCTTGATCGCGCCATCGGGGTTCGCCACCTCGTAGATGACCGGCAACGTCCGGCTGGCTGAATCGAGCATGCTGCCGACGGAGATAGTGCGTCGAGCCTGGTACATCCGCTTGGCGCCTTCCAGCTGGAACACCGCGCCTGAGGCCGGACTGACGCGCGCGGCCTGCGCTGCGGGAACATCGGCTTTCAGCCAGACGACCGATGGGTCCACGATGGTGAAGAGGCGGTGGCCGGCCTCGACACTCGCCCCGGGGCTTGCAGCCCTCGCGGCGATGATCCCGCTGATCGGTGCGCGCAGCGAAAGGCGGCCATCAGCGGGAGTCGCTCCGGCATTGAGGCCGGCCAGCGCCTCCTGCGAGACTTGCAGGCGGTTACGGGCTTCATGGAGACGGCGGGTGGGGATGGCTTCCACGGCGTGCAGCCGCTCCATCCTGGCGTATTCCTCCTGCGCTTGCCGCAGCGCACCACGGGCCTCGGCATAGGCGTTGCCGCCGTCGCCGAGTGCCGGGGTCAGCGTCGCCAGCACCTGCCCTTTCGTCACCCGTTGCCCTACGACTGGGGCGTTCGCCAGCCCTTCGGCGTCAAGCAGGCCGGCGATGGGCGCCGCGACTTCCGCGACATGGCCGGCCGCGGGAATCACCGTGCCGGTCGCGTCGAAGGATTCCAGTACTGTCCCATCAGCCACAAAGCCGGTGCGGAACCCTTCGGTCTTCCACTGCTGCTCCTTCAGGAACGGTACGGCACCGGAGCCGGCCTCGGTCGCCGCCGGGACATCGGCCTCGGCGGAATACACCGGGAGACCGGGTACCGTGATGACGTCCCGCGCCTGCGGACTTTCGACACTGATGGAAAGGTTCCACAAACCGGCGCGGGGAAACTGCGGCGCGGGGCCGTAGATGCCGGGAGAGCGTGGCGCTTCCTGCACGACGGTGAACCCCTCGCCTCCTTCCGCCGGTTCGAAGCGCAGCACGATCCTGCCCGCGCGGATAGGGGCGAAATCAGTGAGGTCGGTCAGATGCACGGCGAACTTCTCAGCCCTGCCAACGATCAGCGCCGGATGCTCCATGAACAACTCCGTCGAATCGGTCCAGAGCGTGATCGCAGCGCCCGGGAGCTCTGCGGCGGCGGGGGGGTCACCTCCGGTGTCACCCTGACCGCAGCCGGCAAGGAGGAGCGTGATCAGCACGGGCGGGAGGGCGCCGCGCGAGTGAGCAAAGAATCGATTCCACCGCATTGATGTCATCCTCAGTTGAGACCGGTGCCCACCGCCCGCTCGAGCGCGGCACGCTGGATGATGTATTCCGCCTGCAACGCGGCAAAACTGGCTTCGGCTTCCTGATACGCACGCACAGCATCCAGCCATTCGACCAGCGTGATCTCGCCTTCCCCATAAGCCGTCTCCGCCGCCCGCAGTGCCGCCGCCGCTTCAGCGCCGAGCTGAGGGCGAAGGGTGATCAGCTGCAGCTCCGCCGCCCGGGCACTCACCCATGCCAATTCCACCTCCCGGGCGATGCGATGGCGGACCACCTCCACCTCGGCGCCGCGCTGGCGGCCTTCGGCGGCAAAGGCTTCGACGGCGCCGCGTCTGGCATCCCAGAGGGGGAGTGGCAGGGAGAGCTGCACTACGAATCCGCTGGCCGGGGACGGATCGCCGGGGCCGCGTTCGTTCTTGAACCCGAGTCCCGCCAGTGGGATGGGACGCGCCTCTCGTCCGGCGGCCCGAGCGTCGGCGGCACTGGCATCGCGTTCCCGTCCGGCGGCCCGGAGGTCGGCGCGGGTGTGAAAGGCGAGTGTTCGCAACGAATCGAGCGGGAGGGTCAGCGGTGGCAGCACTATCGAGTCTTCGAGCGTCACCTCGAGGGCGGCGAGGGAGTCGGCACTGGCGGCGAGCCAGGTGGCGAGAGTGAGTCGTGCCTCGTGCCGAGCCCGGAGGGCTTCGGCGCGCAGCAGGCCATATCGTGCGGCCTCGAGCCCGATCCGGCGATGGGCGTAGCCGGAGAGATCGCCCTCGGCGAAGCGCTCCGCGGAGACGCGCTGTGCGCGGGTGAAGGCCTCCGCTGCCTGCGAGGCCTGCGCGGCCCGATGATCGGCCGCGACCGCGAGGGCGTAGGCTCGGGTTACCTCGAATAGCAGCTCCGCTTCGAGGGACCCCGTACTGGCGTCAGCCGCCTCGCGGCGGAGGCCGGCGGCATCGGCCCGGGCGCCTCGGGCACCCCCAAAATCCAGCCGCTGCTCGATCAGGCCGATGTTCTGCCATGAGGTGCGGCCAGCGCGCGAGGTCTGCTCGCGGGCATAGGTCAGCACCGGATTGGGAAATGCACCGGCCTGGCGCGCGCGACCGGCGGCGGCGAAGGCGGCCTCGCGCGAGGCCTGCAGCGCGGGGCTGAGCTGCAGCGCCCGGGTGCGGGCCGCTTCGAGCGAGAGCACCTGCGCCCGGAGGGGGCCTGCCGCCACGGCGAGGACGAGCGCAATACACACGGGACTTCTGGTGCGGAACGGCATGGCCTGTCCTGTGAGTCGCCGTGGATTGATGCAATCCCGCGACGAGTGAGGTCGGTGTATCGCTCGATGGTCGCCGCTGCATGGCGATTGCCGAGTCGATGATGCGATCAGTTATGAATGCGAATGGGCCGACCGGCGCGCAGTGGCGTGGTCGAGCGGGTGCTACAGGAGGGGTGGTGCGCGGGGACGGGCGGTGGAATTCGGTGGCGGTCCTGCACGGGCTTCAAGATTGGCGAGGGCGCGGACCCGACGCACGGGGCACGGGATTGAGGCTTGGTGAGATTCGGCCGGCAGTGCGAACAGCGCGTGGGGCGCCTCGGCGGATGGCCGCACAGCCCGGACGGAGGCGGGGTGGCCGTGTGCATGATGATTCGCGGTGTATTCCAGCTGCGCGCCATCGTCCGCGGGCTCACCACTTTCACGCGCGTGGTGATCCTCGTGCCGATGCTCCAGTGCATGCGCCAGCTCCCAAGCGGGCCGCGCGGCAGCCGCCACGAGGAGAGCGAGCAGGGCAATCAGGCGGAGCGAGGCGGAGCGGATCACGCGCGAAGAGTATCGCATGCGAGCGGGATGAGGAAGTGGGGGGATGCGCACTTGCTCTCCCCCGTCCACCGAGTCGATACGATGGCCATGCCGCTGCCACTTCCTACGTATACCATCGAGGACAAGGACAACATCATCTTTGATATCACGCTTGGAGCAAGCGCTGGCGGCTTCGGCCACCCGACCTGCCTGGGCGGCGTCGCTGATTCAACGATGGGCAC